>JBKJSE010000119.1:0-5192 GCA_046595925.1 Archangium sp.
TTCGCCGACCTAGCTCAGTTGGCAGAGCAACTGATTCGTAATCAGTAGGTCGCCGGTTCAATTCCGGCGGTCGGCTCAAGGTGAAAATCAGGCCTCGGATCTTCGCGGATCCGGGGCCTTTTTCCTGCCCCGTACCCACCAGAAACACTCAGGAATGTGACGCGGCGCGCCGCGCCTTTTTGCTTGGCCGAAAAGGTTCGCTGCGTATGGTGCGCCCGCTTCTTCACGACGATGTCGTCGCGAAGCCACTCAAGAGGAATTCCATGTCTGAAGAGACTTTCATGAGGGCGCCGGCCACCGAAACGCCGCGCAAGACCGTCTACACCGAGGCGATGGAGATCTTCGATCGCGCGGCAGACGCGATGAACCTCGACAGCCGCGTGCGGCTGGAACTCGAAGAGCCCGACTACGAACACATCTTCCACGTCACCACCAGGCTCAAGGACCGCCTGGTGCCCGTGACCGCTGAAGAGGCGAAGGCCTTCACCGATTTGAGCGTCACCAAGGTGCGCGACGGTCACGGCCTCGAGCGCCTGTTCGACGGCAAGATCATCTTGAACGGCAAGGCGCTGCTCGGCTCTGACGTGCAGATCAAGGGCGGCCACCTGCGCCTCGAAGATGGTCAGGTCTACAAGCTCGTTCCCGGCGACACCAAGCGCTTCAAGGCGTACCGCGTGCAGCACAACCAGGCGCGTGGGCCTTACAAGGGCGGTATCCGTTACCACCGTGACGTGTCGCTCGACTTGTTCAAGGCGCTCGCAGCCGAGATGACCTGGAAGACGGCGATCGCCGACGTCCCCTTCGGCGGCGGCAAGGGCGGCATCCAGCTCGATCCCCGGCAGTACGGCAAGGAAGAGCTCCAGACGATCTCGCTGCGCTTCATGTACAAGTTGAAGCAGCTGGTCGGCCCGAACATCGACATTCCGGCGCCTGACGTCGGCACCAACTCCGAGATCATGGCGCTCTTCCTGCGTCAGTTCTCAGACGGTGAGCGCGAGCGGCACAACCAGCGCGGCGTGATCACCGGCAAGGACGTGCGCATCGGTGGCTCCGAAGGCCGCACCAAGGCCACCGGCCAGGGTGTCGCGTACACGATCGAAGATTACTTCGCGGAGAAGAACGAGACGCTCAAGGGCAAGACCTTCATCGTTCAGGGCTTCGGCAACGTGGGCAGCTGGGGCGCGCTGATTCTGCAGAACATGGGCGCCAAGCTGATCGCTGTGAACGACGCTGACGGCACGATCATGAACATGAACGGCATCGATGCCGGCGAGCTCATGAAGTACACCAACGAGAACCCCAAGAACCTCAAGCGCTCGGTGCTCGGGTTCCCCGGGGCGCAGGTCATCTCGAAGGCCGACTTCTGGGAAGTGCCTGCCGACATCGCGCTGCCTGCCGCGCTCGGTGGCGAGATCACCGCCGAGATCGCCGAGAAGATGAAGGTCAAGCTCATCGCGGAGGGCGCCAACGGCCCGACGACGCCCGAGGCCGATCGGGTGCTCGAGCGCCGGAAGATCGACATCATCCCGGACATCATCTGCAACGCCGGCGGCGTGACGGTCTCGTACTACGAGTGGATCCAGAACAAGCGCATGGAGACGTGGACGGAGAAGGACGTCGACGCCAAGCTCGAGTTCGCGCTCAAGAAGAACTACCGCATCATCCGTGACATCGCGCGCAACACCCCGCGGCGCACGGACATGCACGACAGCCGCAACTACACGATCGGCAAGGTCGTCGACACGCGGTGCGCCGCGATGATCCTCGCGCTCAAGCGCATCGAGGCGCACTACATGCTGGAAGGCTTCTCGCAGTAACCGGCATCGCCTTTGAAACCTGCGGCCCGTCGACTCGAGTGGAGTCGGCGGGCCGTTTCCGTTTCCTCGCTCGTTCTTCCCAAGCAGGGGACCGAAGGAACACACCAATCTTCCCGAGAGCGTTGGCCGAACCAGGATTGAAAACCCGATCCCTCTCGAGCGAAGTCGATGGAGGACCTCGGCCTGCGCGGGCGCATGCATCATTTCGGACACGCGCCGATAGAGCCGCGCCCGCCGTGCCAGAGCCTCGATAATTCTGCTCATGAACTACGAAGCTGACAAGGCAAGCGCCCCGACCGCCGCGCCGACACTCGCGAGCGCTTTCAAGAGGCTCGCCGCTATCGCGGGAGTGCGCGACGACGAAGGCCTGCTGGCTCGCATGCCACCCAGCACGGGCCAGGAGCGCGCCGACTTCACCGCCGCGCTCGCCGCTTGCGGTCGTTTGCTCGCGCCGCTCTCGAAGTCGCAGTCGCTCCTGGGCCGGTTTCTTCGCGACGAGTGTTTCGATGGGGGAGAGGTCTCGCCCAGGTATCTCCCGAAGGAAGCGCAAAAGGCGCTCAAGAAGGGAGACGCCGTCGCCTCCGCTGACGCCGACGTCTGGATCATGATCGACAACAAGGACGGCTCGGTGCAGGTCAGCCACGCCCACCCCGAGAGCTTCGAAGTACTCGGTGAATCCATCGTGGAGTGGCTGATGGTCGAGGCCGACGCCCTCGAGGCTGCCTCGAAGCCGAAGAAGTCGAAGTCAGCGCAGATCGCCGAGGGCAAACCCGCAATCGACGCGGCGCTCACCTCGCTTGCGGCACTCTGCGGAGCCAAGGACGACGTCGCGAAGAAGCTCGCTGCGCTCAAGCACTCGAATCGGGATACCCGCTGGAAATACTTCCTCCAGGCGCTGAAGGCCTGCGGTCAGCCGTGGTCGCCGAAGGTGCTCGCGGCATTCAAGGGGCGACTGTTCGGCCGCTGCCTCACCGGCTCGATGCACGATGGGGATGAGGCGGTCGAGGTCGACGATAAGGATGACGATCTCGATGGCATCAACCCCGTCTACATCCGCCGCTACCCCAAGCCCGCCCAGAAGCCGATGAAGCTGGTGAAGCCCACGAACTTCGTCGCTTCGAAGGGGCCCGAGGTCTGGTTCGTCTTGTGGGAAGTGCAAGGCAACTGCTCGAGCTGGCCGATCACCCTGCACCACGCCGCCTATGACGGCTACGAGATGCTCGGCACCCTCGAATCGTGGCTGGCCGCGGAAGTTGCCCGCGCACAAGACTTCACCCGAGCATCTTCACCACCGGGAACGGCGTAGAAGAGGACCGACTGCGCCGACGCAGGACAAACGGCCCCGTCGACGCGAGTGGAGTCGGCGGGCCGTTTCCGTTTCCTCGCTCGTTCTTCCCGTTCATCCCGACTAAGCGACCTCGACGATGTCGAATCACCCCGACCAGCGGCTGGCCTTTGACAGCTCCGTCGAAGCGCTCTTCGTCAAGCTCCTGGGCCCGCGGCTGGGAGACGAAGGGCGAACGAAGCTCCGCGAAGCAGGGCTGGATCTGAAGCAGAAGTTGATCCCCGCGTACCCTGCAGCAGACGTGGCGCGCTGGATCGACGTCTGCCTGCCCTACGCGTACCCGGGCCTGAGTCGCGACGCGGCGATTCACGAGCTCGGCCGCGAGAGCGTGGACAGCTTCGGCCAGACCACGCTGGGCAAGGCGTTGATGGTGGGTGTGCGGCTGATCGGCCTGCGCCGCGTGCTCGAGCGCATGACGCGCAGCATGCGCTCGGGTGGCAACTACCTCGCGTGCGAGTGCCGCGAGCTCGGGCCGCGCGACCTGCAGCTCGAGATCAACGACCACAACACCATGCCCACCTTCTACGAGGGCATGTTCGTCGCCATCGCCCGGGTCTGCGGCGTGAACAACGCCCAGGTCGAGCTGCTGCCCATCACGGGGGCAGGCTGCACGGTGCGCGTGCGCTGGTCGGAATAGACAGGCTCGCAAAAAACGGCCCGGAGACTCGCGTGGAGTCGCCGGGCCGGCTTCGTCTCAGCGAACGCTGATTACTTCTTCGGCGCGGGAGCCGGACCGCCAGCAGGTGCCGGAGCAGGCGCCGGAGCAGGTGCCGGAGCAGGCGCAGGAGCGGCCCTGCCCGGAGGGGGCGGCGGCGCCCTGGTGCCCGACGGAGCGGGAGCAGCAACCGGAGCAGGAGCCGCCGTGTTGCCAGACGGCACGTCACCCCAACCCGCTTCGGTCATCGTCTTCGCCTTCCAGGCGCCGGCGACCTTCACGAGCGTGAAGGCGTTCTTTCCCTTGGTCTTCTGCTTGCCCATCGTCATGTCGAAGTCGTCGACCACGATCGCCAACGAGTCGGAGAGCACCGAGATGGTGAACTTGTGCTTCATCGACGTGCCCGCGGGCATGTTTTCCCACATGGGCTTCATCATCGCGACGTAGGCCTCCCTGCTGTTGGCCTCCGCGCTGGGCACGCCCGACAGGTTGTCGGTGATCATGAAGATCGGGTAGTCATTGCGGTTGATCAGCGCGTCCCAGTCCTTCTTGGCTTCGAGCGCGTCGCCTTCCTTGAACCAGGCCTCGATGTCCTTCTTGGTCTTGGCCTCGTTGGTGGGCTTGCGCGCGCCAGGGCCCATCTTGCTCATGTCCATCGCGGCCGGCGCGGGAGCAGGAGCAGGAGCGGCGGCGGCCGGAGCGGGCGCAGCGGCGGGAGCAGGAGCAGGCGCGGCGGCAGGAGCCGGAGCGGGCGCCGGTGCAGCCCTGGGCGCGGGAGCAGCACCCTTGGGCGCCGGGGCCTGCGCGAAGACGGACAACGAAGTGACGACGGCAACGGCGATGCTGAGACGCTTCATGTTCTTGAAACCCCCGAGAGAGTGGAACAGCGGGGCACACATACCCCACCTCTCCGGAGGTCTCCGTCTCAAATTCAGCTCAGTGCAGCACGCGTTCACGGTCGACGAGCAGAAGGGGTTGGTCCTCGCGCGTCTCGTAGGCGATGATCCTTAAGCCGGCGCCGCGGGTGCCGGTCGTCTCTTCCCCGTTGCCGTAATTGAGCGCCACCTGGTACCGCACCTCACACAGCGCCGTCATTTCGGTTCCGTCTTCGGAGCTGAAGGTCACCTTGATGCGCCCACCCAACGGCAGCGAGTCACGGGTTTCTACAAAAAGACCCTGGGTGCTGATGTTTCTGGCGATCCCTCTCGTCATCCCGTCTGCGGTGCTCAGGTAGACGGTGAAGACTTTGTCGAAACGAAGATTCTGGCGACGTTCACTCAATGCGACGCTCCTGTTGGGTGCGGAACTGTCGCGAAGCCTACAGAGTGGGCACATGTGGGCAACTTAACTACTCAATGCGACATCCACTTACGCA
>JBKJSE010000205.1:0-6636 GCA_046595925.1 Archangium sp.
GAGGAGGCAGTGCGTGCGAAGCACCTCAGCAGCGTGTGACTTTGTTGGCGGTGCGACCGCCAGTGAAAGGGACAGCAGCAGCACTGAGACCATGGGACCCCTTTACTCCACTGTGACTGCTCTCGGCGTTCGGTATAAGCCACGGGCGCTCCCCCGCGGCCGTGGGGACGAGCTGCACCGACGGGAAATCACCACGATGAAGATGTTCCGGATTCTCTTAGCGGTGTTGACGGCGTTGCCGACGGGCGCGGCCTGGGCTCAGTACACCGCCACGCCGCAAGCCGGCGTTCCGTACCCCGCGCTCACCAACCCTGCGCCCGTACCGTTGACCGCGCCGGGCATGAACGATTCGAAAGATCGGGGCCGGGTGACCATTCCCATCGGCTTCAACTTTCCGTTTTACAACAAGGTCTACAGCCAGCTCACCGTGACGGCGAACGGGCTGCTCTTCCTCGAGCCGTCGTCGGCGGCGAACTCCACTTCTGACTTTTCGAGCAACGTCGCGCTCCCCGGTGGGGCCGAACCCAACGGTCTCATAGCGCCGTTGTGGGACGATCTTTTCGGCAGCAACCCCACCAGCGCGCTGCAGACCGAAGCGGTCACGGGCGCCAATGGGCAGGGTCTGGCGATCGAGTTCAAAGACTGGAACCGCGCGTTCGGCAGCTTTCTGCTGAACTTCCAGGTGCGGCTCTGGGCCAACGGCACCGTCGAGTTCTTCTACGGCACCATGACGGGCGCAGGCGCAACGCCGGTCACCGCCACCATCGGCATCGAGTCGCCTTCGGGAACCGCGGCCACGCGTGGCCTGACCACCTGCCAGGCCGATTGCACGCTGACCAGCTTCGATCCCACCGGCACCGGCACACCCATCAGCTACATCCGCTTCGGGCCGCCCGCGGGCGTCGATCTGCAGGCGCTCACGTTGCGGGTCGACGGAATGACGCAAGACGGGGGCAGCCTCAACATCGCCACCACCGTGACGATGCGGAACTTCGGCACGCAGCCCAGCGGCCCCTTCAACTACGGCGTGTACCTCTCTCAAGACACCATCTTCGACGTGGGCGATCTCCAGCTGCTGCCCGCGCCGGCCGGGCCCTTCTCGTTGGCTGCGCTCGCGGTGACCAGCGACCCGCACACGGGCGCGGTGCCTCGGCCCGACGGTGGCTCCTGGTACGTGATCGCCGCGATTCCTCCGCTGCCCGATGGCGGTGAGACGAACGTCTTCAACAACGTGATCGCCTCGTCCGTGCCGTACGCAGGCGGGGTGGATCTGATCGCCGAGTCGGTCAGCCCGCCGCCCATCGCGGGCCCCGGTGACGTGGTGAACCTGCAGGTCGCCTTCAGCAATCAGGGCTTCGAGCCTGCCGGCAACGTGAACGTGAAGTTGTTCGCCTCGGTCGACACCTCGATGTCCGCAGACGATCGCCTGCTCACCACACAGACCTTGAGCGTACTGGGGGGGCAGCAGGTCACGCAGCCCATCAGCTTCACGCTGGCCGGCGCGACGCCCGCTGACGATTACTTCATCCTTCTTCAGCTCGATGACGGACCCGATGGGGGCGTCATCCCCGAGCGCAGTGAGCTCAACAACGTCGCTGCGTCCGTCACGCAGATGCAGGTGCGTCAGGCCGATCTCGTGGTGACCGCCGTGCGCGTGCTGCGTGCGGCCGCGCCCTTCGATGAGCTGCCTTCCGTCTTCTTCGGAGAGGCCACCCGCTTCGAAGCCTTCGTCTCGAACGTCGGTGGTGCCACGGCGCCCAACGTGCGCGTCGCCTTCTTCATGTCGGACAACGAGTCGCTCAACGCCGTCACCGATCCTCTGGTGGGCATCGTTCAGAACCTGTCCTTCGCACCGGGTGAGTCGCGCTGGGTGCCGCTGCCGAGCGCCGTGATTCCCAGCACCAGCGTCACGGGCCAGACCCTGGCTGTGCAGCCGTACTTCTTCTTCGGAGCGGCCACGGGCATCGGCCTTACGGAAGAGAACCCGGGCAACAACTTCGAGAAGTCGAGGGCCACCGTCGCGCGCGCGCCTGCGCCGAACCTGCTGCCCGTCGAGATGCAGACGCCCTCTCGCGCCGGAGCAGGTGAGCTGATCGCCGTCTCTCGTACGCTCACCAACCTCGGCAATCGTGCGAGCACGGGCGCGAAGTACCGCTTCTACCTGTCGGCCAACCCCATCATCACCGCCGACGATCAAGAGCTGATGCGCGTGACCCCGGGTGGTGACGTACTCGACGGAACCGTTCCGTCTCTCGCCGTGGGTCAGCGCGATTCGGCGGTCGAGATCCTCCGGCTGCCGCAGACCATCGCGAGCGCGCCGTGGTTCATCGGCGTGTTGATGGATCCCGAAGGGCTGATCGTCGAGGCCGAAGAAGCCGACAACGGGCTGGCTGGTACGCGCACCGACGTGGTGACCCAGTCGCTCACCATCGGCACGCCGTATCTTCCCGACGCGACGCTCACGCTGCCGTACTCGGTTCAGTTGGTGGGCCAGGGGAGCGCGGGGCCGTACACCTTCGCGCTCGTCGACGCTGCCTCGATGCCGAGCGGCCTGACGCTCTCTGCGGCGGGTCTCATCAGCGGCGTGCCCACGCAGGCTGGCGCGTTCAACCCGTTGATCGAAGTGCGGGCCAACGGCCGTGCGGTCGTGGTGGCGAGGCCGCTGCGCGTCGCTCCGCTCACGGCGTCCCTGGCGATCAATGCGCGTGCGCTCCCGGCCCCGACTCGTTTCGTTCCCTATCGCGCCGAGCTCGGTGCTGCGGGCGGCGTGGGTGCGTATCGTTTTCAGCTCATCAGCGGCATTCTCCCCACCGGTCTCGAGCTCGCTTCGAACGGTGAGATCAGCGGTACGCCCACCGACGCGTTGGGCACCACGCGCCTGTTCGTCATTCGGGTCGTCGATTCTATCGGCAACGTCGATGAACGCGCCTTCGCGGTGACCGTGGTCGACAGCGCGCCCTTCACCATTCAGACGCGCGCTCTGCCCGATGGCCTGCTCGGCACCGAGTACGTGCAGTCGCTCTTCGCGGTGAACCCGAGCGGGGCCGCGGTCTCGTTGCCGGTCACCTGGAAGCGCATCTCGGGTGCACTTCCCGAGGGCTTCGTGCTCGAGCCTTCGCAGAGCGACACGCTGGTGATCTCCGGCACGCCCACCCGGCCGGGCCGCTACCGCTTCACCATCGAGGCGGTCGACGGTCAGGGCCGCACCGATGCGTACACGTACTTCGTCTTCATCGCGTCGGGTTCGATCACCTCGAGCGTGACGGGCACCAGCCTGGTGCGGCCGGGCGAAGGGGCCCAGGTCACCTTCAGCGCGACGCCGCTCCCGCCGGGAACGAAGTGGTACTGGCGTGATGGCCGGCTGCCTCCGGGTGTGACGTGGAACGAAGACGGCACCGTCGGGGGCACCGTGCCCACCGATGCGCCGCTGGGCGTCTACACCTTCAGTCTTGCCGTCGGCCTCGCGCCTGATCAGCTGCTCTCGATGGCGAGCTGGTCCATCGAGGTGAACCCCGAGAAGACGAGCAAGGCGACGTGTTCGGCCACCGGTGGCACGTTGCTCAGCCTCGCGGCCCTGCTGCTCCTGAAGCGCCGGAGAAAGTCAGTCCGGTGACTTCGCGTGCCCGGCCGTTGGTCATCACGCTGCTCCTGCTGTCGGGTGCGACGGGGCTCGTCTACGAGCTGACGTGGTCGAAGCGGTTGGCGAACCTGCTCGGCAATACGGGGCAGGCGCACGCGATCGTGTTGTCGACGTTCATGGGCGGGCTGGCGCTCGGTGCGTTTCTCTTCGGGCGCCGGGCTGATCGGTCGAAGCGGCCGCTGTCTCTGTACGGCGTGCTCGAGCTGGGCATCGGGCTCTACGCGCTCGCGTTTCCGAAGGTGCTCGAGGTCGCGGGCGAGCTGTATCTGCGCATCGCGCCGGGGTTGAGCGGGGCGCCGCGATTGTCTGCGCGGCTCGCGTTGGCGGCGTCAGCGCTGCTCCTGCCCACGCTGTTGATGGGCGGCACGTTGCCGGTGTTGATGCGGCACCTGACGGAGAAGCTCGGCTCGGCCCGTCGCGAGCTCTCGATTCTCTACGCTGTGAACAGCCTCGGCGCGTCGGCGGGCTGTCTGTTCGCCGGCATGATGTTGGTGCCCGGCGTGGGCCTCGGCGTGTCCGAGCGGCTCGCCGCGATGGTCAACCTGCTGCTCGGGCTGGCCGCGGTCGTTGCGGGGTGGAATCGGGTCGCCACGCCTTCGGAAAATTCGCAGAGCACCAGTGACGTGCCCGCGTTCGGCTTGAGCGCGGTGCGCGCGGCGTTGGTGGGCACGGCGCTCGCGGGCTTCACCTCGATGACCTACGAGACGGTGTGGATCCGCGTGTTGTCGATCGTGCTCGGCGGCACGAGCTACGCGTTCACGTTGATCCTCACGGCGTTCATTCTGGGCATCTCGCTGGGCAGCTTCTGGCTCTCGACGCGGTCCGATGAAAACGCGCTGCGCACGTTTGGGCGGCTGCAGCTGGCCCTGGTGTTCGCGGTGTTGATCTCGATGACCGCGTATGCGCGGCTGCCGTACGCGTTCATGCAGGTGCACGCGCGGCTCGATCACGGCCCGCAGACGTGGGGCACGTACCAGGTGCTCAGCTTTCTGGTCTGCGGCGCGTTGCTGCTGCCGCCCACCTTTCTGCTGGGGGCGAGCTTTCCTGCCGCGGCCCGCGTGGCCCTGCGCGCGATGTCGGACGTCGGTGCGCGGCTGGGCACCACGTACCTGTGGAACACCATCGGGACCGTGAGCGGCGCGTTGCTCGGCGGCCTGGTGTTGCTGCCGTTGATCGGTCTTGAAGGCACGCTCGCGCTCGCGCTGGTGGCCAACCTCATCGCCGCGGGGTGGGCGCTGCTGGCCAACGGCTCGGGCGTGCCTCGCCAGCAGGCGCTCTCGTTGCTCGTGCCCGCGGGGGTGGCGTTGGTGTTGGCGGTGGTGGGGACTTCCGGTTGGGCCTCGACCCTGGCGGCGTCGGGCCGCTACCGCGAGTGGAACCGCAGCTTCGAGAGCTACCCGCAGTTTCTCGAAGAGGTGAAGGCGCGCAGCACCATTCGCTTCTATCGCGACGACGTCTTCGCCTCGGTGTTGGTGGGCACGCAAGATGACGACCGCCGCTACCTGCGCATCAACGGCAAGGTCGACGGCTCGAACGGTACCGACATCGACACGCAGATCCTCGCGGCGCACCTCGGCGTCTTGATGCACCCGCGTGAAGTCAAGCGCGTGCTGCTGGTCGGCGTGGGCGCAGGCATCACCGCGGGCTCGCTGCTGACGCACCCGATCGAGCGGCTCGACGTGGTGGAGATCAGCCCTGCCGTGGTGGAGGCCGCCGCGATCTTCAAGCCGGATCACCACGACGCCTTCAACGATCCCCGCTGCGTGGTGCACATCGAAGACGCGCGCACGTTTCTGCAGCTCTCCACCGAGCCGTACGATCTGATCGTCAGCGTTCCGAGCAACCCCTGGGTGTCCGGCGTGTCGGGGCTCTTTTCTCGGGACTTCTTCGAGATGGCGAAGAGCAAGCTCGCCCCCGGTGGCCGGCTGGTGCAGTGGATTCACACCTACGAGTCCTCGGTCTCGTTGGTGAAGCTGGTGGTGCGCACGTTGCGCGGCTCGTTCGAGCACGGCACCACGTGGGTCGGGCCCGATGATCTCGTGCTGGTGGCCAGCCGTGAACCGCAGGACTTCGATCTGCAGACGCTCACCGCGCGCATGGCGCAGCCCAAGGTGGCGGCCGATCTCGCGCGCATTCACCTGCAGTTGCCGACGACGTTGCTGGGGCGGCAGGTGCACGCCGACGAGGCGCAGAAGCGTTTCGGTGGGGAAGGGCTGGTCAACACCGACGATCACAACCTGCTCGAGTACGGCTCGCCCATCGCCTACTTCGTGGCCGCTGACGTGCGCGTGCCCGACTCACGGCGGCTGCCGGAAGAGCGGGGCTCGCTCGAGCTGGCGAAGGTGCTCGCGGGCCGTTCGCTCTCGTTCGAAGAAGCGAAGGATTTGTACGCGAGCTTGTCGTGGGTGCACCCGCCTGACGATCCGCTCGTGCGTGCGGCGGCCGCGGCGTGGTTCGAGTCTGACGTGAATTCGATCGAAGCAGCGGGCGCCTTCGCAGCCGCGGCGTTGCGACAGGGCGACGTGTTGCGCGCGCGGGAAGTGCTCAAGCCGTTCATCGATCGGGAGGCCGATTCGCCCGACGTGCTGGCGACCTGGCTCGAAGCGACGCGGCGGCTTTCGACGCGCGAGGGTGCTCCGTGGCACACTGCTTCAGCCGACGTCGCAGACGCGGAAATGCGGGCCCGTAAATCACTCAGCAATCACCCCCAGCATGTGCGTCTTGGGGAATTGTTGGCGCAGACCAAGCCGTAAGTTGCTGGTCTTGTTGGCGAATGTTGGCTCCGGGGGCCCCATCCTCCCGATGACGTATGGAGGGACCGCTCGGCATCTTCGATACTCTTTTCATCAAACGGCGCCCTGCTCACGGGGCTTTCAACAAGGAGCGACACCATGGCGAAGCTCAACAAGCAGATGGCTCTCAAGAAGTCCCGCGGTCAGGGCATGACGGAATACATCATCATCGTGGCGCTCATCGCGATCGCGGCCATCGGCGTG
>JBKJSE010000320.1:0-15400 GCA_046595925.1 Archangium sp.
TCGACTCCGCTCGGGAGGACCGGTGTGTTCCTTCGGTCGAAATCGCCAGCGAAGCTGGTTCCTTGCTCGGGAGGAACGGTGTTCGCTCGTATTGGCGAAGCCTTCTTCAACACCCTCCCTCGGGGAGAGGGAGACTTTGTCGTCTACCTGGCCACCACTCCGTCAGGCGCGTCTCTCACTTCGAAGCGCATCTCGTCGGCGGTCGCGGTGATCTCAGGCGCGTACATCGCCTCGACCCGTGCAGGCAGTGCCGCGAAGCGCCCCGGCACTTCGGCCCGCAGCTCGTAGCTGAGCTTCGTCACCCCCACGGGGATCTGCGTGATGAACATCGCCACGCGATCAGTGCGCAGCTCGGCATGGGCGCAGGCGTAGTTGCACACCGCCGGCCCCGACTGGAGCATCACCGCCTCGAAGCCCGCGGGCTTGAGATCCTCCACCATCACGAACTCCACCGCCTTGTTCGCGGTCAGCTCGACGTCGACGCGCACGCGCACTCCGGACTCGACCGGCATGCCGTACTCAGCGCCGGTGGTGCTCGGGCGATCGGTGCTCGGCTTGCCCAACACCGTGTACGTGCGCTTCACCTTCACGTCACCACCGACACCCTTGATGAAGTCGTTCATGTTGAACACGTCGGCGATCGCCCCGAAGTAGCCGGTGCCCGCGCCGTCGTGCTTCACGGTGATGGTGTTCTTGCCCGACTTGAACGCCGAGTCGGTCAACAAGACCGGCGCCGTCAGATCGAGCCCACCCTTCGTGTACGGGACCCGCTTCACTTCCTTCCCGTTCACCATCACCACGAACACGCCGGTCTTTTCCGCCGCGCCTTCGCGACGCGCGAGATCAGCCAGCGCGTAGACCGCGAAGGCGGTGTCGCGGGTGTTGCGCCAACGACCACCATTGCGCCGCAGCACCAGGAAGTCGGTGAGCGGAGCGATGAGCGGCGACTTGAGGTCATAGCGCGCGTACGCCATCAAGGTGAACGCGGTGGCTTCGATCGCCGCCGACGTGCTCCAGAGGTCATTGGCTTCACCGACCGCCGCATCAGGCCGCGACTGCGCCGCCTTCACCACGTCGTCCAGGTTCTCCACCGCCACGCGGGCCCGGGGATCTTTCAGGTGCAGCAGTGACAGGGCCAACTGCGCCCGGGCGCGGGGGGTCAGTGAAGTGCGGCGCGCGTACACGGTGTCGACCGACGCCCTGGGAACGCCGCCGGTGCTGGCGAGCGCGTAGACCATGTACGCGTGGGTCTCGGGCGAGTTGAGCCCTTCACCCAGGTGACCCTTCAGGTACTCGCGGCCGCGCGCGATGACGTCGGCTCGCACGTCGAGGCCGGCCGACTTCGCCAGCGAGAGCGACGACACCACGTACGACGTCATCCACAAGTTGGTGGTGTCCGACTGCCACCAGCCCCAGCCACCATCGCTGTGCTGGAAGTCGTAGAGCCGCTCGAGACCCTTCTGCGTCATGTCGTCGAGGTTGGCCGGCACGCGGGTCGAAGGCAGGTTGAGATCCTTCACGGCGCGACGCGCGATGGTCGCGGGCACGAAGCGCGAGAGCGTCTGCTCCACGCAGCCGTACGGGTACTCGGCCAGATAGGGCAGGGCGTCGAACATCACCGCCAGCAGCGTCGGGGAAAGGCTGACCTCGATCTTCGTGAGGCTCGCCTTGCGCTTCTCGGGCAGCTCGAACTCGAAGGACTGCGTGTCCTTCACGCGGCCAGCGAAGAACTGACGTTGCGCCGAGCCGTGCACGAAGGCGGGCAGCTTCCATTCCATGCCATCAGAGGTGCCGCCGCCCTTCACGGTCGCGCGAATGAGCCGCTCGCCGAGATCGACCACCTTGAACTTCGCGTCGACGCGCAGCACCTGCTCGGGCTCGACGCGCACCGTCTTGCGACCCGGCGTGAGCTCCTTGAAGCCGGGCGCCGAGATGACCACCTCGACGTCGGTCGCCTTCGCGAGGTGACTCTCGATCACCGCCGAGAGCACCACCTCGTCACCTTCGACGAAGAAGCGCGGCGCCTGCAAGCGCACCATCAGCGCCTTGGCCGTGCGGATGTTCGTGCTGCCCTGGCCGAGGTTGGGGCCCTCGGACACCACGGTCGCGATCGCCTTCCACGAGGTGAGCGAGTCCTTGAGCTTCAGGTTCTGGCTCAGCGGTGCGCCCGACTTCGAGGCGATCGCCGCGTACCAACCTGCCGAGGTGCTGAAGTCACTGCGCACCTTGATGGGCTCGTCCGCTGCTTCCGCTCCACCCGGCGGCTTCTGCTGCTTCCGCTCGCTCTCGCTCGAGGCCTCCTTCTTCGACTTCTCAGCAGAACGACCCGACGGCCCGGCGAGCGAGTCGTCCATCAGCTCGTTAGCCGAGGCACCGCGCGTCGCCACACTGGGCGCGGGTGCGTCCTTCCTCGCGTCTCCATCGCGGTCCAGGATCGACTTGGGCGCTTCCGGGCTCGGGTCGGGGGCCGGCGTCTTGGCCGCGACCACCGGCCGCGCGCGGTGGTAGCGCTGGTTGTACGAGCTGTACGTGGTCACCCGCTGCTGCCGGTTGGTGCGCCCGAAGAACGAGAGGAAGTCCTTCCGCTCTGGAGCGATCGCGAACAACGACTCGTCCACCACGGTCAGCGCGGTCTCGAGCGCCAGGCCCGCAGCGGCGCCCGTCGTCTTCACCAGGGCGGTCACCGCGCTGCCGGGCTCAGCGGACGCCTTACCGAAGTCGACGTCGACGCCGAGCTCGACCTCGCTGCCCTTCACGCGGAAGGGCAACTGGCGCTGCTGCAACTGAACGTCTTCGAAACGATACGCGTGCAGCCAGCCGTTGGGGGAGACGTCGGCGGGCAGCTTGAACTCGACGAAGCGCGCGCGCCCCTTGAGCTCGACCATCTGCACCGCGGCGATGACGTCGCTCTCGAGCGTGAGCAGCACGTGCCCACCCGCCCGGTTGCCGGCGACGAGCACGCGCAGGTTGTCGCCCACCTTGAGCGGCGCGCGATCGACGAACAAGTTGAACCCGGGCCCCGGAACGATCGGCTTCGCGTCGCTGGTGAGCCAGAGATCGGTCGAGGCGAGCACCACCTCAGTCGCCGCTGAGCCATCGAGCACCTCGATGCGCACCTGGCCCACGGCATCGGCGTCGAGCACCGCGCGGCCCAGGCCCTTGCTCAGCCGCGTGCGGGTCTCGGTGATGCGCGAGGTGCCCGTGGTGGTCAGCCGCATCAAGCGCAACACGACGTCGGGGTCCGAGGGCCGGCCGTTCGCGTCTTCCGCGCGAAGCCGCACCGCGATGCGCTCACCTGGACGGTAGAGAAAATGGTCGGTCTTCAGATCGACGAAGAAGGGCTGGGGCGAGAGCTTGATCGATCCGCCGCCCTGAATTTCACGCCGTGAGCTGTCGGTGACGAAGACCTGCACCGCGTACTCGAGCGCCTGGCCGCCGCCTTCGAACGCAGGCGCTTCCACTTCCGCGGTGCCGTCGGAGCCGGTCTTGAACTGCAGCGTGTGCTGCGCGAACTGACCGTAGTGGTTGTACCCGCGGCCACGGCGGTACCGGTACCCGTCGTCGTCGTCGGAGCCAGAGCGCTGATCGCTCTCCTGAATCGGATCATCAGGCCACGGCCCGAACTGGTGCTGCCAACCCTTCACGGTGACGAGCGCCCGGCCAGTGGCGTTGGTGACGGCGCCGCCCGAGTAGTAAGCGGCCTTCACCTTGAACTTCACCTTGTCGCCGGGCTTCGGGCTGCCGAGCGCCTCGACGGAGACGATGTATTCGGGCGGCTTGTATTCCTCGACGCGGAACTGCATCGAGGTCTGCGTGAAGTACTGGCCGTCGGTCTCGACGGTGATGCTGTAGGGGCCAAGCGTGACCTTCTTGTCGAGCGCGAGGTTGAAGCTCGCCGTGCCGAACGCGTTGGTGGTGACCGTCTCGCGCCCCATCTGTTTACCGGTGGGGTCGGTGACCCGCACGTACGCCTTCATTCCCGAAATCGGCGTCGACGGCCCGCCTTCGCGGCTGCGGAGGAACAGCTTGAGGCCCACGGTCTCGCCCGGCTTGTAGAGGGGACGATCGGTCATCACGTAGGCGAGGTGCTCGCGGTTGTAGTTCTGCCAGTACGAGCCGCCCGCGCTCGACCACGCGACGTTCGAGCCCTTGCGCGTCCACACCACCATCGAGTCGTTGGTGTTCTCGGTCTTGAAGGTGGCGATGCCGGACGCGTTGGTCTTGCCGGTCAGCTTCTGGTGACCACCGCTGCGGTAGAGGTAGAGCGCGACGTCGGTGTCGGGCTGCGCCTCGCCGGTCTCCACGTCGAAGGCCGCCACCACCACCTGCGTGCGATCGGTCTTGGCCACCACGACGTGTTGACTGATGAGGGCCCAGGTCTCGCTGTGTTCACCATCGGCGGTGACCCCGATCACGTAGAGGCCCGGCTCGGAGGTCTCGAGATCGAAGTTCGTGCTGCCCGGCGCGTACTTGCTGGGCGCGGTGAAGGTGGTGGTCCAGCTCTTCACGACGGGGCCGGTGAAGTTCTGCGGGTCGGCGGGCCAGCTGCCGGAGGGCATCGCGAGCGGGTCGGCGCGCTTGAGCGTCCACTTCGCGTTCTTCACGTTGCGGAAGTTCACCGAGACCTGCGGGCGCACGCCGGGCAGCTCGTTGTTCGAGACGCCCACCGAGACGGACGGCCGGCGGATGTTGCTCGCGCGGCTCTCTGCGGTGCTGCGCATGTTGCTGGTGGTGGGGGAGAAGCGCTTGACGATCTCGTCGAAGACCTCGAGGGCCTCGACGTACTTCGCCTCGTTCTCGCGGCGCTCACCGAGCATGTACAGCGCGTCGTCGGCGACCTCAGTCTTCCCGTTGCCGAGATCTCGCAGCTCGGCTTCTGCTTCCTTGAGCTTCTGGCCGTTGCTCACGCGCGCCCGGGCACGGCGGAACCGGTAGGCGGCGGTGAGCTCTTCGTTCGAGTCGAGGGCCAGCCCGAAGTCGGTGAGCTTCTCGATGCGCTGAAGGTTCCAACTGTTGTTGTCCATCTCGCGAAGGAGCGCGCCTTCGAGCATCGAGCGCGCTTCGGTGCCGCGCCGGCCTGCTTCGCCCATCGCCTGCTTGAGCAGGGGCGAGGTGGCATCGAAGGTCTGCTCGCCGCGCTCGAGCAGGGTGTGCATGGCGACGGCGCGGGCGAAGTCTTTCTCGCCTTCGGTGCCCAGCTTGCGGAGTTCTTCGGACGAGCCCTTTCCGGCGCGCACGCAGGCGGCAGCCTTCTTCGCCGAGGCCTCACGGGCGAGCGGGTCGTTGGGGTTCGCCTTGACGTAGGCGGTGAAGGCTTCGCAGGCCCGCGAGTAGGAGCGCTCCTGGAGGTACTTGTTGGCTGCGTCGAAGCTCTGGGCCAGCGCGGGAAGTGAAGCGGCCAGCGTGGCCAGCACGATGAGACGTCGCATGAATGATCCCCCTTCAGGAACTGCGCGCATGACACCACGGAACGCGCGAACCCCCTCGGACGATCTGGGTGCCGAAAAGGGCACCGGGGGAGGTGATCGAAAAGGGGAGGGCACACCGTGCATCCCGCGCAGGGGACCGGCTTCGCCGGCGATTTCGTCCGAAGGAACAGACCCACCTCTGCGCTGCGCGGCAGGTGACCCCTCGACTTCGCTCGGGGGGAACGGTGCTGTTCCTGAGGCTCGCAGGGTTGATCGAAATAGGGAGCGCACACCGGTCATCCCGAGCGGAGTCGAGGGATTACCTTTGCTTCGCTCGGCGAGTGACCCCTCGACTGGGCTCGGGGTGACCGGTGAGGTTCTCAGTTCCTATGGAACGCCGAGCGCCCCTTCCCGGTTCCCTCCTTCCCAATCGAAACTACTGCGAGCACTCCAGCGCCGCGCTGGCTCGCTCGACCTCGGTCGCGAAGCGCCCGGCCGGATACTCCTGGCGATGCTGCCCCCAATGCGCGCAACCGGCCGCGGGATCCTTGAGCTGCCACGTGTAGATGAGGCCCAGCTCGAACGAGAGGCGCTCGCGCGTATCGGGCGCGCCCCGGCTCAGCTCACGTTCGAGCAAGCGCACTGCGTCGGTCCACGCGCCGCCACGCCGCAGTTGGCTGAGCTCGGTGATCACCGCTTCGGCATGCACCCGGCGATCGAACTCCCGCCAGTCGATCTCCTTCGTCTTCGCGCTCGGCCTGGGCCGCATCGGAGGCAAGGGCTCGAGCTCTTCCATCGCTTCGGGTGGCTGCAAAATCGGCGCAGGCAGCGGCCACTGAAAGGCCTGCCCGGGCAGCACCACGTGTTCGTGACCCTCGACGTCGAGGAAGACGATCTTCCCTTCGTGGAGGACCACCTCGCCCCCTTCACCGCGTTCGGTCACCGTGAAGCGTGTACCCCGCACTTCGATCGCGCCCGAAGAGACGAGCACGCGAACCGACTGCTGGCCCGGCGTCACCTTCTTCACTTCGAACGTGGCGTGGCCCCGAAGCAACCTCACGCCGCTGACTTCCTTCCGCAGCATGGACAGGGACAGTGAGCTCACCTCGAGCCCACGCGCTTCGTCGCGCATCGAGCTGCCTTCCGCCAACTCCACCGCGGCTTCGCGAGTCACCTGCACGTGGCCCAGCTCGCCCGGCGCGACGGTGAAGCCGCCGACCAGGGGATCGGGCCGCGGCGCGAGCCAGGCCACCATCACGAAACCGACCGCGACGCTGACCGCGGCCACGAGCGCCATCGCCAGTCGTTGAGGTGGCGGTGCGAACAACCGAGCGTCGAGCCGCAGCTTCGCCTCGCGCGGCATGCCCCTCGACTGGAGCGTGGCGTCGGCCTGCTGCAAGGCGCTGTCGAAATCACGGGGCATCGTCGATCTCCCAGCCCGCGGCGCGAATCGCAGCCCAGGCCCGCGTGAGCAGCTTCGAGACGTAGCCTTCGGAGAAACCCAGCAGGCGCGCGATCTCGCGTTGGTTGTGCCCATCGAGGACCTGCATCGAGAGCACCATTCGTTCTTTCGGCGGCAACGTGTTGAGCAACCGCAGCGCCGCGGCGGCGTCGTCTTGCCGTTCGAGCGCTTCGTCGGGTTGAAGCGGAGGACCGAAGGTGAGCAGCCGGCCCAGCCGCCCCACCCACGAGGCTTCGCGCTTGAGCCGCGAGAGCGCGAGGTTGGCCGTCACGCGATAGAGCCACGCGCCCACGTCTTCCAGATCGAGCTGACGCAGGTTGCGGTGCAGTTGGAGAAAGACGTCGTGCGTGACGTCTTCCGCCCAGGCACCGCGGCCACCGCTGTAACGCAGCGCCCACGAATACACCCGGTCCCGCTCGGCCCGATAGACGTCGTCGAAGGCGGGCGCCTCGAGCTCATCCGCGGGAAGGTGGGTGCTGGCCGAAATCGGCTCCATTCACGGCTCCACGAACGAGGCTGCCGGAACTTTCCTGCTTTCAGCGCTCGAGTTGGAGCATGGCGGAAAGGGCGAAGCCTCCGCGACTCCACAGCACGAGGTCGCCCACGAGGTGTTCGCGCGTGGAGCTCACGTCGAGACCCAGCCGGGCGCCCAGCCTGAGCGAGCCGAAGGAACGAAGCAGTGACAGGCCGAGCAGGAGCATCGGGTCGATCCGAACGCCTTCGTTGAAGAAGTGAAGTCGCCCGCCGCCGAGAAGTTCTGGTGAGAGCGTCCAGTTCCCCAGGTCGATGGGCACGCGAAGGCCCGCGGTGACGGGAAGCTCCCAGGCGGTCAAACCGGGGCCGGGCGCGAAGACGAGACCCATGGCGACGAGGGGCTCGACCACGCCGGTGGGGAGCGAGCCGTGAAAGGCGAGCACGGGGTCGACGGCGTTCTCTCGCACCAGGAGGCCCAGTCGAACACCGGCCCCCAGTCGCAGTTCCTTCTCTCGGGGCGGCGGCGGCGCGGGTACTTCGGGTTCGGGAGCAGTTGGCTCTTCGACGACCGGCGCAGGTGCAGGCACGGGTACATGCGCTTCTGCTTCGTGAGCGAGCACCACCAGACGCTGAGCGAGCTCGAAGCCCAGCTCAGCGGCCCACTCGAGCGAAGGCCTCAGCTCGCTGCTCGCCGAGAATTCGCCCGTCTTCGCGGTCAGCCGCAGCGTGCCGTGGAGCTCCTCGACGCGCAGCTTCAGCTTGCCCCCGGGCTCCACCACGAAGCCCTCTTCTTCGAGGCGCTCGACGATCGACTCGCGAACGCGGCCGCCGAGCCGCGAGGTGGTGTCGCGGGACAGCTCGACGCTCAGCGAGATGGGGGTCGCTGCGAGAATGAGGAGCACGGCGCTGAGCATGCGGCGCCGATGGTACTCCCTCGAAATGACTGACTGACGAGTTCATCCTGATGAAGTGCTCTGGCCAAGGCTCTGGAAGCACTGCATCTGGAAGATGGATCAGAACTGGCAAACCACCCCCTCATGAACACATCAAAACTCGCGATCTCGACGCTGCTGGCGGCGCTCACGCTGATGGTCGGGGGCTGTGCGACCACCTCGGCCGAGTCCCAGAATGCGGCGCTCAACCACCAGTACAAGTCCGACCAGGCGGGCGCGCAAGGGTTGTACGGCGTCGCCGCGGACGAGCAGGGGAAGGCCGCTGACGCGCATCACGCCGCGGTGAAGAAGGCGATCGAAGAAGGCCGCGCGATTCCGCCGCAGCCGCAGCCTGGCGCGCCCAACCCTGACGGCGGCGTCTAATTCGCCAACGAATCAATCACGGCAAACAGGCCTTCCGTCGTGAGCGCGAGCCGGCGGAAGTCGACGCGCGCGGGTAGGTCATTTGCCTCGTGGTAGTTCGGATTTCGAAACGGCGCCGTGTCGGTGATCATCAACGCGCGATAGTTCTGCCGCCAGAACGGCCCGTGGTCTGACCAATCAGCGCCCTCCACGAACGCGGGTATCGAAGCCCCTTCACTGGGCAGCTTCGCGTTCTCGCGGAACACGCGCACGCACTGGCGCGTCAGCTCTCGAGACTCCGTGTCGCCGACGAACGCGATGAAGTGACCCGTCGAGGGATAGGCGGCAGAGAACGGCCAGGGATAGTGCTGAGAGTCGGGCGCGTCGGTGAAGTAGCCCATGGTCTCCAGCGCGAGCATCGCCTTCACATCATCACCGCGCGCGCGGGTCGCCTTCGCGTTGACCTCGCTGCCCATGCCGGCGGTGCGGAAGAACGGCGGCTCTTCGTTGGTGAAGAACACGAACCGAACGGTGCGCGCGGGCTTTCGCTTCGACGTGTCCTCCGCCAGCGCCAATGCAGCAGCGACCCCAGAGCCGTTGTCGTCAGCGCCGGGCGTGCCGTGCGCCGTGTCGTAGTGAGCGCCGATCACGATCAACTCAGACGCGAGCCTCGAGCCTGCCTTTTCCACGATGAGGTTCTTCACCGTGCGCTCTCCCACCATGAACGCTTCCTCCTTCACCACGTAGCCCTGCGAGGTCAGCCGCGAGGTGAGCCACGCCGCGGTGCGCTCGAGCGCTTCGGGTGCGTTGAAGACGTTTCGTTCACCAAAGCCTTCTGCGAGCTGAGTCACATCGGCGCGGAGCTGCGCTTCGAGCTGCGCATCGGGCGTGGCAGCGGGCCCTTCGTACGAGCTGCCCGGCATCGAGACCATGCGCGAGAAACAGCTGAAGAAGAGCCCGGCACTCACCAGCATCACCCCGATGAGGCCCCGTCGCATCGCGTGCACCCTACTTGTTTGTGCGCGCTCACGCTCAGGCCGGTCAGCCACGAGCTTGCTTCCGCCCAACGCGCGCTGGCGGGAAAGTGTTGTGACTCGGCGGGCTGGGTAATTGACTGACGGACATGAAGAAGAAGGCACCCGCTCCGGCAAAGAAGAAGAAGGCGGCCAAGGCGAAGAAGACTGCGCCCGCTCAAAAGGCGAAGGCCTTCAAGCTCTCCGATCAGGCGCGCCGTGAAGCGATGTTGCGGCGTATCTCCTGGCGCACCAGGGCCGACGGCAAGCTCACCTTCCCCGCGGTGCCGGGCATGGCCGATCACTACGTCGAGGTGCTCAGCACGATGTTCAAGGCGCTGGGCCGGCCTTTCGCGAAGGGCGGCGCCCAGAGCTGCCGCGCGATCCTGGCTGAGAAGATCGGCTGGGCCTTCGAGCGCTCTCACAACGCGTGGATCGAGGTCGAGTGGAAGAGCTCGAGCTACCCGCCGATGAGCGTCTCGTACACCGTGACCGGTTGGCAGAAGTCGATCGAAGACGCCTATGCCGACTGGGTGCGGACGCGTGAGCCGCCGCTCTTCGGCAAGAACCCCGACGCGGTGGTGGTTGATCTCGCGAAGACGCTGGGGCCTCCGGGGGAAGTGACCGTGCTCGATGCGGGCGCTGGCACCGGGCGCAATGCACTGCCTTTGGCGCGCGCCGGGTATGTGGTCGACGCGCTCGAGCTCGCACCTGCGTTGGTCGCCCAGACCGAGAAGTTCGCGCTCGAGACCCAGACCGACATCCGCTCTGTTTGCGGGAGCTACTACGACCGCGCGCTCAAACTTCCGCGTGAGCGCTATCGCATGGTGGTGCTGGCCGAGCTCTGTTCCCACTGGCGAGGCCAGAAGGACCTGCGCAGGACGATCGAACGCTTGAGTGAGCTGGTCGAGCCGGGCGGGGTGGGCGTGTTCAACATGTTCCTCGCGCTCGACGGCTACCGGCCTACCGATGCCGAACGCGAGTTCTCACAGATCGGCTGGTGCCCGCTCTACACGCGCGAAGATCTCGCCCAGGCGTGTGCGGGGCTTCCACTCGAGCTCGTCGCCGACGTCTCGGGCGCGGAATACGAGCGGGCGCACGGGCCGAAGGAAGACTGGCCACCCACGGGCTGGTTCGAGCGCTGGGCCAGCGGGTCTGAGGTGTTCGACCTGCCGCCGGGCCAATCGCAGTTCGAGATGCGGTGGCTCACGTTCAAGCGGAAGGAGAGCTGATTCAGCGCTCACCCCGTTGGAGGTGCCCCCTCGACTTCGCTCGGGGTGACCGGTGGGGTCCTCAATTCTCATTTCGGCCGACCCTCTCGGGGACCGGTGAGTCAGTCGTCTTCAGCTTCTTCACTCGAGGCGTCGGCATCACCTTCTGACGGCTCGAGGTACGCGCCGTCGGGGCCCATCACCAGGCCGTACTCATCGCGCTCGACCGCTTCGACGTAGCTCTGCAACCACTGAGGCACGGAGGCCGCGAGCCGCTCGAGGTACGGCGCGCTCTCTTTGCCTGCGAACACGCGGCCGCTGGTGGCGTTGACGAGCACACACTGCTTGCCGCGCTTGGCGATCGGGAACCACTCGTCTGACTGCGCCTCATCAGCGCTGAGCCCGGCCTTCTTGAGCTGATCGGGCTCCGCGCGCGCGCGCTTGAGCAACGCCAGCGTGGCGGGCCGCTCATTGAGCACCCAGGCGATGGGCAGCAACTGCAGCGTGCCGATGATCGCTTCTTCTCCACGGCGTTGCCCGTCGTGCATCAACCACAGCGCCCTGAGCCCTTTGGGCACGGTGAAGCCGAGCTTGTGCTCCAGCTTGGAGATCTGAATGGGCTTGGCCCCCGGCGAGAGCGACTTCATCAACATCGCCGCGTCGTGTTCCTTCAACCAGGCCGCGAGGCGCTTGAACGAATCGACCAGTGAGACCTGATCTCCGGCAGGGCGCGGTGCAGGCGGAGTTTGTTGAGTGGCCATGACCCCGCCTACCGCATTCTCCCTCGTGACGACGGCCCACTTCCTGCTCTGGCACCTCGGCCTACCCAGCATTCAACGAGGTCACGGTGGCAAACGTTACGATTTTGGATCAGCGGCGCACCTCTTGGCGATGGCTGCTGGTGTCTCTTGTCGGCGGGCTCGGGTGCAGTGCACCGCCGCCTCCCATCGGGGTGACCGGGGTCTGCCAGAACGCAGACGGGAGCTTCAAACAGGAAGGCTCGATCTGCCGCGCGTCCGCGGGCACCTGCGATCTCGAGGAAACCTGCACCGGTGACGCGGCGGAATGCCCCGACGATCTTTTGCGTACGGCCAGCACCATTTGCCGGAACGCCGCCGATGCGTGCGACTCGTCGGAGCGCTGCACGGGCACTTCACCCGCCTGTCCACCCGACGAGTTCTTGCCCGCAGATTCTGTGTGCCGCGCGGCGGTCGGCGTGTGCGACGTGGAAGAGCTCTGCACCGGAACTGCGTCGGCCTGTCCTGTTGATGGTTTCGCGACCCCGAACGAAGTGTGTCGCTCGTCAGCGGGCGCTTGCGACGTCGCCGAGCGCTGCTCCGGGCAGGCCGCGGACTGTCCTGTCGACGGCTTCGCTGCCGTGGCCACCAACTGCCGTGCGCCCGCGGGAGCCTGCGACGCGGCCGAGTCGTGCACCGGCGACTCGGCCGCGTGCCCTCGCGACGCGCTCCTCGATTCGAGTGCCGTGTGCCGCTCGACCAGCGGCGCGTGTGACGCCGAGGAGCGCTGTACCGGCGACTCGGCCGCGTGCCCTCCCGACGCGCTCCTCGACTCGAGTGCCGTCTGCCGCTCGTCCAGCGGCGCGTGTGACGCCGCAGAGCGCTGCCCCGGCGACTCGGCCGCGTGCCCTCCCGACGCGCGCCTCGCTTCGAGTGTCGTCTGCCGCTCTTCCAGCGGCGCGTGTGACGCCGAAGAGCGCTGCACCGGTGACGCGGTGGCCTGCCCGGCTGACGTCGTGTTGCCGCTCAGCGCGGTATGCCGTCCTTCGGCAGGCAGCTGCGACGTCGCCGAGCACTGCACCGGAAACACCGCCGCGTGCCCGGCAGAAACGTTCCTGCCTGCCACCGAGGTGTGCCGCGGCTCGGCCGGCGCGTGTGACGTGGAAGAGCTCTGCAGCGGCGCGTCTGCCGCCTGCCCCGCAGACTCGATGCGGTCCTCGACCTCGGTGTGCCGGCCGGCCGCCGGTGCGTGCGACACGGCAGAGTCCTGCTCCGGCCAGTCGCCCGCGTGCCCTACCGACACCTTCCTCGCGGCGACCTCAGTCTGCCGCACCGCCAACGGCGCATGCGACGTCGCCGAGTCATGCACCGGCAGCTCGGCTTCCTGCCCGGTCGATGCTTTGCGCAACCCGAACGAGGTGTGCCGCGCTTCAGCCGGCGCCTGCGATGTCTCAGAGACCTGCACCGGAAGCGCAGCCACGTGCCCCGCCGACGCGTTCCGCTCTTCGACCACGGTCTGCCGCGCGAGTGCCGCTGCGTGTGACGCGACGGAAAAGTGCAGTGGCACTTCGAGCACGTGCCCAGCCGACGAGAACCTCGCGGCCGGCTCGGTCTGCTCCGGCAATGGAGGCAATGCATGTGATGCAAGCGGCGCCTGCATCGCCGTCGCCTGCCCCAATCTCTGTCAGCAGCAAACGCAGTGCCCAGGCAACGCGACCACCCGCATCAGCGGCAAGGTGTTCATGCCCAACGGCACCGACCCACTGCCCAACACGTTGGTCTACGTGCCGAACGCGCCGGTGCAGCCGTTCGCCTCGGGTGTGCAGAGCTGCCAGCCGTGCAGCGCGTTGGTGACCGGTTCGCCTCTGGTCAGCGCCGTCACCGACGCGAGTGGCCACTTCACGATCACCAACATGCCGGTGGGTACGCACATCCCCCTGGTGATTCAGAATGGAAAGTGGCGGCGCCAGTTCGACCTGCCCAGCGTCACTGCGTGCACTGACACAGTGGTCTCGCAGCAGCTGAAGATGCCGTCGAACCAGACGGAAGGCGACATGCCGAAGATCGCCATCGTGACAGGTGGCTTCTCAGCCCTCGAGTGCGTGCTGCTGAAAATGGGCGTCTCACCGCAGGAGTTCAGCAACGGCAGCGCCACCAGCAACGCGCGCGTGCAGTTCTACGTGGCCGACGGAAATCCCGGTGCGCACTTCGACGACAACACCCCGCATGAGAGCGCGCTGTGGGGCACGCAGGCGAGCATGAACCAGTACGACCTGGTGTTCCTCGGGTGCCAGGGCAGCCGCTTCGGGCGCACTTCGTCGGCCAAGCAGGTGCTCCTGAACTACGCGAACACGGGCGGGCAGGTGATCGTCAATCACGGCGAGTACGAGTGGATTTACAACGTGCAGCCATTTTCCAGCACCGCCTTCTGGCACACCGCGCAGCCCAGCAACTTCGGCACGGGCACGAACCTGGGCTACCTCGACACCGGCTTTCCCGGGGGCCAGGTGTTGGCGCAGTGGCTTCCGATCGCAGATCCCACGGCGGTACCCGGCCAGGTCCCGCTCAACCTGCTCTACGCAGAGTTCGACGGCGTGCCGGCCTCCTCGCAGATCTGGCTGACCGCGCCTGACTCGCTTCATCCCAACCCGGTGCCGCTGCAGTACACGTTCGAGACGCCGGTCGGCGTACCGCCCGCTCAGCAGTGCGGCCGCGTGATGTTCAACGCGTACCACTTCGTCGAGCGCTTCCCGTCGGGCGTGCAGTTCCCCGAAGAGTGCAGCACCTCGCCGATCCGACTGGATGAGCGGCTGATGGCGTTCATGCTCTTCGAGCAGGGTTCCTGCCGCTGACTGTTGTTCGCCGGATCGACGCGCGTGTTTGTGGCAGAAGTGGGCCAGATGACGGAGCCCTCCGACAAGCGCAAGCACGCACGCATCGAGTCGAGCCTCGTGTGCAACATCGCGACGGCCACCGGTGTGTTCGACGCGGTGGTGGCCAATCTCTCGAAGGGCGGGGCGGCGATCATCGCGGGCCTCAACGTCGCTGAGGTGGGTGAGACCGTCACCGTGATGCTCGAGCGCGAAGAGGGGCTGGTCACGCTCTCGTTGCCCGCCACGGTGGTGCGCAAGGAAGAACAAGACGCCCGCGGCCGCTATGGGGTCGAGTTCGAGGCGCTCCCACCTGACGAAGAGTCGCAGCTCGGCATGTTGTTGCAGCTGCTGGTCACCGCCGCGGGTCAGGGCCGCAGAGCGCACCCGCGCGTGTCCACGAGGGTCGAGGTCACCTGCCGCACCGAGAGCATCTTCCGCGGTTGGGTCAGCGATTTGTCGAAGGGCGGGCTGGCCATCAAGAGCGTGCGCGACGTGGCGGTCGGCAGCTCGATCTCGGTGTCCTTCGGCGTGCGCGGACTGAGGAGCCTGGTGGAGGTCTCGGGTCAGGTGGTGAGCACGCAGCAGTCGGAAAATGGATACCGGCTGGGCGTGAGCTTCGTGCCGCTCACCGCGATGGAGCAGGCGCAGGTCGCGCGGACGCTCGACTTGCTGCTCGACATCGCGCTGCCTGATGGACAGGTCCTCGAAGACGATTGATTCGCAGCTCTCCCTTCGGGAGGCTGGTGAATTAGGGCAGCCACCTGTCTCCCCTCGTGACCAGTGAGGTTCTCAATTCCTATTTCCGCCAACCCGCTCCTTAAGGAACAGCACCGTTCCCCCCGAGCGAAGTCGAGGGGTCACCTGCCGCGCGGCGCAGAGGTGGCATCTCGACTGCGCTCGATGCGAACGGTGGGTCTGTTCCTTCGG
>JBKJSE010000210.1:0-27231 GCA_046595925.1 Archangium sp.
GCGCGAGGCAGAAGTACTCCCTCGACTCCGCTCGGGAGGACCGGTGTGTTCCTTCGGTCGAAATCGCCAGCGAAGCTGGTTCCTTGCTCGGGGGGAACGGTGCTGTTCCTGAGGAGCTTGGGGGGACCGGTGGTTCACAATTCCGATTTCGGCCGACCCTCTCGGGGTGACGGGCTTTGAAACCAGCCTGCCGGGCGTTACAAACAGTCTGGATGTGTCGAATCTTCGCAGTGAGGGCCGCAACGCCCGTCTCCGTTCGTCCCGCCTTCGATGGACTTCGCAAGCTCGCGATCGAACACAAGGACGGCTGGGGCGTGGCCACCTTCCCTCAGACCGGAAAGTGGATCGAGACCGGCACGTTGTCCGCCGAGAGCTGCGCGCGCTTCGACAAGCTCGGCGATCTCACGACCCAGGCCATGTTGGTGCACATCAGGCTCGCGTCCGTCGGAACCGTGCACGAACGCAACACGCACCCCTTCTCGGCCGGCCCGTGGGTCTTCATGCACAACGGTACGCTGAAGAACTTCGATCGCGCGCGCGCCCGCTTCGAGGCCGAGATCGCCCCTGCCTTCCGCGCTGAGCTGCGTGGCGAGACCGACTCAGAGCGCTGCTTCGCCCTCTTCCGCACCTTCCTCGAAGATCGCACCAGCTCGGATCACGTGATCGAGGCGCTGACGCGCGTCTTCCGCACCGCTGAAAAGATCTGCGACGACGAACACACCGGCAAACGGTCAGCGATGAACTTCCTGGTCAGCGACGGACTGCGCGTCTTCGCGACCCGGCGTGATCGCTCGCTCTTCACCCTCTCTCGCCCTGACCTCGCCGCGATCGCCAGTTCAGAGCTGCTGCCTGATCAGGCCTGGCGCGAAGTAGCCGACGACACGCTGGTCACCATCGACGAAGCGCTCCGCGTCGAAAGCCGACCGATCGCATGAAGCCCGCTGACGTGGCCGTCACGCACCACTTCGTTCAGCTTCCCCGCTGCGGGTGATCGTTCCGGGGCTATGGCGATCGCGTTCTTTGGGCAGTCCAGCGCGTCAGCAGCGCCTCGCTCTTCGGGCCCGACGTCGTCACCTTGAACGTTCGCGTCTCGGGTGAGGTGACCTCGAGCGTGAGCCGCAAGAGATCTTCCGGTGCCGCGCCACGTACCTGATCGATCCACTCCACCAGGAACGCGCCTTCGCCTTCGAGCAGGTCGTGAAAGCCGGTGGAGAAGAGGTCTTCTTCACTGGTCAGCCGGTAGAGGTCCACGTGATGCAACGCGAGCCGCCCGCGGTACGACTGAATGATCGAGTACGTCGGGCTGGAGACCTCGTCGAGCGGCACGCCAGCACCTTCCGCCACGCCGCGCGAGAAGAGCGTCTTGCCCGCGCCGAGTTGCCCGGTGAGCCCCACGAAGTCGCCTGACTGCAGCACCAGGCCCAGGGCGCGCCCGAGCGCGAAGGTGGCCTCAGCGTCGGGGGAAAGAAGCTCCAGCATCACCTGCTCCAGCGGCGCCAGACCTCGCCGAGCCCGTCGAGCAGATCGCTGGCGATGAGACCCATCTCGCCTCGCCGCTCCTTCGCGAAGTCACCGGCAAGACCGTGAACCCAGGTGCCCGCGACGGCTGCGTCTTCGGTCGAGAGCCCCTGTGCCAGCAGCGCACCACACAGGCCGGCCAGCACGTCGCCCGTACCGCCCGTCGCCATGCCGGGGTTTCCCGTGGGGTTGATGAACACCGTGCCGTCATCACGCGCGACCAACGTGCGTGCACCCTTGAGCGTCAACACCACCTGGTGATCCTTCGCGAAGGCGCTCGCGAGGCTCACGCGGTTCTTCTGCACCTCGGCGGTGGTGAGGTTGAGCAGGCGCGACATCTCTCCCGGGTGCGGCGTGAGCAGCAGCTCGCTCTTCGCCAGTCGCAGCACCTCGAGATGCCCGGCGATCGCGTTGAGCGCATCAGCGTCGAGCACGCAGGGGCAGGTCAGCTCTTCGAGGAAGGGACCCAGCAGCTTCCAGGTCTCATCACCCCGATCGATGCCGGGGCCGAACACCACGGCGTCCTTGCCTTCAGCGGCGTCGAGCAGCGCGTTGAGATCGCGGGGACCCAATGCACCTTCGTTGATGAGCTCAAGGCCCATCACCTCGGCCGCGTGCTGCATCACCGGAAGGAGCGCCTCGGGCCTCGTCGCCACGGTGACCAGCCCTGCACCACCACGCAATGCGCCGAGCGCGGTCAACGCCGCCGCCCCGGTCTTGCCCCAACTGCCACCGATGACCAGCACGTGGCCGTACGTGCCCTTGTGCGAATCGGAGCGCCGCTTCGGAATGCGCCCCCGCACGTCGCTCTCTTCGAGCAGGTAGACGCCGGGGCCGGTGAGCACCGATTCGGCAGCGCGCGGAATGCCGATGTCCACGATCTCAAGCCGGCCACAACGGCTGGCCCCGGGCTCGATCACCTGACCCCGCTTCGCGTAGCCGAACGCGGTGGTGACGTCGGCCGTGACGCACGGTGAGAGCGCCGCACCGGAATCACTGTCGAGACCCGACGGGAGATCCGCCGAGATCACCCGTGCACCCGCCGCGCGCCAGCTGGAGATCTTCCCGATCGCGTCCGCAATCATGCCTTCGGGAGCACGGCTGAGGCCGGTGCCGAGCAGCGCATCGATGATCACGTCGCCAGGGCCCACCGCCAGCTCGCTCGAGATCGGAGCAGGGCTGAGGCCACACGCCTTCAACGCCTCGAAGTTCCGCGCCGCGTCACCCTTCAACGCCGCGCCGTCACCGGTGAGCTCAACGAAGACGGTGCGACCCAGGCCCGCCAGCTTGCGCGCCACCACCAGGCCATCACCGCCGTTGTTGCCCAACCCGCACAGCACGAAGAAGCGGCCGCCCTGCCCTGCTTCCTTCAGCGCCGCCAGGGTGAGCGCCTCACCGGCGTTCTCCATCAGCACCGAGCCGGGCATGCCGTGCTCAGCCGACGCGGCATCGACAGCCCGCATCTGGGCAGCGGTCAGCGCGCGTTTCACGGGTTCCTCAGGATCTCCACCATCTCGCGAACGGCGCGATCGAAGCCCACCATCACCGCGCGCGCGACGATCGCGTGCCCGATGTTGAGCTCGTCGATCTCGGGCAGCTTCGCGATGGCGCGCACGTTCTCGTAGTGGAGCCCGTGTCCCGCGGCGCAACCAAGACCCAGTTTCCCGGCGGTCTTCGCGGCATCGACGATGCGGTTGAACTCGCGCTGGCGATCCTTCTCCGTGCGCGCTTCGCAGTAGCGGCCGGTGTGCAGCTCGATGCGATCCGCGCTCACCTTGTGCGACGCCTTGACCTGGTCGATGTCGGGATCGATGAAGAGCGAGGTGATGATGTCGCCGTCCTTCAGGTTCTTCACGATCTTGGCGATCGCGTCCTTCTGCGCGTTCACGTCGAGGCCACCCTCGGTGGTGATCTCTTCACGGCGCTCGGGCACGAGCGTCACCATGTCTGGCTTGTGCTCGTAGGCCATCTTCACCATCTCCTGGGTGGCGGCCATCTCGAGGTTGAGCAGGGTCTGCACGGTCTGGCGCAGCACCCGCAGATCGCGCTCCTGAATGTGGCGGCGGTCTTCGCGCAGGTGAATGGTGATCTGCGCCGCGCCGGCAAGCTCTGCGATCGCCGCGGCCGTCACGGGATCGGGGTAGGTCGTGCGACGGGCCTGACGAAGGGTGGCGACGTGATCGACGTTGACTCCAAGACGCTGGGGCATGGGCGATTTCTACACCCGAACTTCGGGCTCGTCGCGCGCCTTGCCCCGTTGGACGCATACCCAGGCTACTGACGGAACGAAGGCGTGTTGCCGATCGTCTTTGATGCATGTGGAGTCTGATCGCCCTGGTGCTCGCTGCCCCGTTGCAGCTGAAGGAATTGGCGCCGGGCGTCGAGTACGGGACCACGCAGTGGGTCGAGGCGCCTGCGATCAGCGACGGCGTTCTCCACGTGGTGCGCATCGACCCGAAGAAGGTCGACCTGCGGGTCGGTCTCGCTTCTCGCGAAGGCGTGAAGAACCGCACCGCCGGTGAGTGGGCTGACGGCCTGGGACTGATGGTCGCGATCAACGCGGGCATGTTCTCCACCGATTACCTCTCGAACGTTGGCTACCTGCGCAGCGGCACGCATCTCAACAACGCCAGCTGGAACAAGTACCAATCGGCGCTCGCCTTCGGTCCGGGCACCGCGTCGATGGCCGACCTCGATTCGCCTGACGCCAAGAAGCGGCTCGTGCCGATGGCCACCGTGATCCAGAACCTGCGGCTGATCAAAGCCGGTGGAATCAACGTGTGGAAACCGGCCGCCCGCGAATGGTCTGAAGCTGCCGTCGCCGCTGATGACCAGGGGCGCATTCTCTTTCTGTTCTGCCGCTCACCGCTCTCGATGAAGGAGTTCGGAGACAAGCTGCTCGCCCTGCCCCTGCACATCACCCGCGCCATGCACGTGGAGGGCGGTCCGGAAGCGAGCCTCTCGATTCGCGCGGGTGTGCTGAAGGTCGATCTGAGTGGCAGCTACGAGACAGGCTTCAACGAGAACGATGGCAACGCGCAGCAGTGGCCGCTGCCCAATGTGATCGGCGTCGTTCAGCGCGGTCCGTGAGCCCTCGTGACGGCGCGGCGCGGTCCTGAGCGCGTCGGACGCCGACATCGTGCCGCCTTCTTCCGCCCACCAGAGCACCGAGGCGAAGCCCATGCCGACCAGCGCGCGACCGATCAGCCCCGGCGGCGGATCATTCGGCTTCGAGCTCGCTTTCACCAGCGTGGTGATCGCGTCCTGAAGCTCGCCGAACGAGGGGTGGTTGAGCAGACCCGCGGGTCCCGCGACCAGCTTGAGCCGCCGGCGCGCCACCTTCGCGATCGTGGGGTCGTCGAACTGCTGCAGCGTGACCAGGAACAGCTCTTCCACCAGGCGGTCGAGCGGTATCGGGCCTCGCTGGGTCAGCTGCGCCTTCACCGCTGCCAGCACCTCGTTGAGCCCTTCTCACACGAGGTCCGCCTTCGATGGGAACGCGCGGAACAAGGTGCGTCTGCTGATCTCAGCGGCGGTGGCGATCTCATCCATCGTCACGTCGTCGAAGCCGCGCTTCTCGAACAGGGACAGCGCGAGGAGCGAGACCTTCTGTCGATCGACTTCGAGCGGCCGGCCGCCTTTGGGTTCAGGGTGCATATTGTGGCACTCGGGTGTCAGTCATACATCACGAGGTCGCGATGGTCCGGATGCCGTTCGTGTCTTGAGCCGAAGCCACCACCCCCAGGCCGCGCCCAATAGGAAAGCGGCAACAATGACCACGGGCCAGCCAATCCAGATTGGCTGGCTTCCCGTCCCGAGCAATTGCGTCACCCCGAGATCAAGGCGGGTCCCGGTGCACCTGTCGTAGGCGAGGCCGTCAGGCGTATCGATGCCAAACCAAACGTACTCCTGCCCTGCGACGTAGGCGGGTTCACACCAGCCCTTCACGTCGACAATGAGCACGTGCATCGAAAGAAGTCGTCCGCGCCAAACACGGGCGACACGCACCAGGACGAAACGTCTCCCGACGCCCCCCATCGAGACTTCGAAGATGCGGTCCACAGACCCGGCAAACGCAACATTCGCCTCAACCAGACTCCGCCTCGAATCCGCTTCTTCCGGGCACACACACTCACGACCCAAAGCGGATTTCGATGACAGGCCGACGAGCATCAGCAAGAGAAGCGGTCGAGCAGACGCGCGGCCCAAAACATCAGAACGCTGAGGCTCGCTCACAAGGTCACACCTGAAACAGGAATGCTCTGAGCGCGTCGGGCGCTTCTTCCGGAAGACAGTGCCCGATGTCTCGCAGCACCGTCAGCTTCGCTCCGATGGCCAGCGCGAGCTGCTCGCCTTGCACGACGGACACGAGGCGATCCTTCTCGCCCCAGAGCACCCGCTTCTCGAGCTTCAGGCTCTTCAACTGGGCGACGGGCGCTTTGAAGTTCGCCACGGCTCGCAGCGCCTCGAGCATGCCTTCACTGAAGCCAGGGGCTGAGATCGCCTCTTCGTAGAGCGCGAGATGGGCATCACTCAGCTGCGCGGAGGGGCCCCAGATCATCTGCAAGTAGGCCTTCAGCGCGGGCCGCCAGACCGGCATGCGACCGAACCAGCCCATCGTCATGTCCGCCATCGGGTTCGCCAGCAGCAGCTTGAGCTCGGTCGGTACGCCGTGCGCCGGGGTGCTGGCGACCGTGAGCCTTCGAACTCGTGAGGGCGCGGTCGCGGTCAGGTGCAGCGCGATGATGCCGCCGAAGGAGTGGCCGAAGACTTCGAAGGTCTTCGCTTTGCGCTTGTCGAGGAACTCCAGGAGCGCGGTCGCGATGTGCTCGGGCGTGGACGAGGCCCAGTGACCTGAGCGCGCTGTTCTCGGGAGATCGACTGAGATGAGCCGGCGCTTGCCGCGGTTGGCGAACAAGGGGTCGAAGACTCTGGATGAGGCTCCCAGTCCGTGCAGGAGCAGGAGCGGCTCGCCTTCACCCTCGTCTCGGAAGTGCATCGTCACTGACCTGGCCCTCACCCCGACCCGCTCCCGAAGGGAGAGGGAGGATCTCGTTCTTCTCGAGCTATTCGCCCAACGCCTTGCGCAGCGAATCGCCGATCTCTTCTGCCCACGCGCGGATCTTCTTCGCGTCGATGCCTTCCACCAGCACTCGCACCTTCGCTTCCGTGCCCGAATAACGAACCAACACGCGGCCATCCTTGCCGAGCTTCTTTTCCACGCCGGCGATCGTCTTGAGCACCGTGGGCAGCTTGGAGAGCTCGCGCTTTTCCTTGACCATCACGTTGAGCAGCACCTGCGGCACCGGCTCGAAGATCTTCGTCAGCTCGCTCATCGGCTTGCCCGCCCGGCACATCACCGCGAGCACCTGCAGCGCCGCCAACGTGCCGTCACCCGTGGTGGCGTGGCCGAGGAACACCAGGTGGCCCGACTGCTCACCACCAAAGTTGTAGCCGTGCTTGCGCATCTCTTCGACGACGTAGCGATCGCCGACCTTGGTGCGCACGACCTTCACGCCCCACCGCGCCACCGCCCGCTCGAGGCCGATGTTGCTCATCACGGTCGAGACCAGCGTCTTCTTCGCGAGCTCTTTGCGCGCGACCAGCTCACCGGTGCAGATGGCCATGATGGCGTCGCCGTCGACCACCACGCCCTTCTCGTCGACCACGATCAACCGATCCGCGTCGCCGTCGAGCGCGATGCCCAGGTTCGCCTTGTGCTTGAGCACGGCCTTCTGCAGCGCCTCGGGGTGCAGCGCGCCGCAGCGATCGTTGATGTTCTTGCCGTCGGGCGTGACGCCCAGCTCAATCACCTTCGCGCCGAGCTCCTCGAGCACCGTGGGCGCGACCTTGTAGGCAGCGCCGTTCGCGCAGTCGACCACCAGCGTCAGGCCTTCCAGGGTCAGCGCAGTGGGGAAGGTGCTCTTCACCTCGGCGATGTAGCGGCCCTGCGCGTCGTCCATGCGCACGGCGCGGCCGACCGCGGTGGCCGTGGGGCGAAGCGAGTCGAGCGACTTCTCGAAGATCAGCTGCTCGATCTTGCTCTCGGTCTGGTCGGGCAGCTTGAAGCCGTCACGCCAGAAGAACTTGATGCCGTTGTCCTGGTACGGGTTGTGGCTGGCCGAGATCACCGCGCCTGCGTCAGCGCGCATCGAGCGGGTGAGGTGGGCCACGGCCGGCGTGGGCATCGGCCCCACCAGCACGACGTCGACGCCCATCGACATGATGCCGGCCGCCAGCGCCTGCTCGATCATGTAGCCGGACAGGCGCGTGTCCTTGCCGATGATCACGCGGTGGCGGTGTTCGCCGTTGCGGATCATGTACGCGAGCGCGCGACCGAGCTGCATCGAGATCTCAGCGGTCATCGGGAACACGTTGGCGACACCACGAACGCCGTCGGTGCCGAAGAGCTTGGGGTGCATCGCAGCAGCGGGAGGCGCCGAAGCACCAGGCAGAGACGTGTCTTTCATGAGCGTGCGGCTTCTATCAGTTGCCGAAGCGGGCTCCACCGTCACGCGCCAGACGTATCGCATCGCCTACGGCGACCGCTTCACGCGTCTGCGCCACGTCATGCACGCGCAGCACGTCGACCGAGCCATCTGCCGCCAGCGCCGCTGCCGTGGCCGCGCTCGCGCCCACCCGTTCAGCAGGCGGCTTGCCACCCAGCAGCGCCCCGAGGAACGCCTTGCGGCTCACGCCGATCAGCACCGGGGTCCCCAGAAGTCGGAGATCCGCCGCGCGCCGCAACAAGAACAGGTTGTGCTCGGCCGACTTGCCGAAGCCGATGCCCGGGTCGACCCAGAGCCGATCGCGCGCGATGCCCCGCCCTTCCGCCCGGCGCAGCGCCTCTTCGAGCGCATCGAGGATCTCGGCGCCCACGTCGTCGTAGCGGGGTTCACGCTGCATGGTCTCCGGCGTGCCCCGCATGTGCATCGCGCACGCGCAGACGCCGGTGCGGGCCACCACGTCGAGCATCGCGTCGTCGCGCAGCCCTGAGACGTCGTTGACCAACTGCGCACCCGCCTCGATCGCCGCGCGGGCCACGTTCGCTTTGCGCGTGTCGATCGAAAGCAGCACGTCACTTCGTTTCGCGCGCAGCCCTTCGATCACCGGCACCACGCGGCGCAGCTCTTCTTCTTCGGTCACCGCCGCCGCACCGGGCCGGGTGGACTCACCGCCGATGTCGAGCAGGTCGGCGCCTGCTTCGAGCAACGAGAGCCCCCAGTTGATGGCCTTCTGGCTGTCTGCGTGCGCCCCGCCATCGCTGAACGAATCGGGCGTGACGTTGATGATGCCCATGATGCGGGTGCGCTGGCCCCACTCGAGCCGCTGCGCGCCCAGCTTCGTCGGCGCCGGAGGATGATCACTGATCAGCAGCCGGCTCAGCGCCACCCCCAGCTCGCTCAAGCCCAGCCGCGCGAACCAGTTCTCGACGGAGAGGCGCGAGTAGCGAATGACCGCCGCATCACCCGCCCCGCCCGCCCACGCCGCGCCGACCAGCTCAGCGAGCAGCTCGCGGGTGCGGTCATCGAGCCCGGTGACCAGCGCGTGCGACTCGAGCCCAGAACGAACGAGCCCCACTCCTTCCGGAGTGAGGCCCGATCGAAGCCACAGGGGAGCCGCCGAGTCTGCACGAGACAACGGACGGGCCCAGATCATGAGAAGGCTTAGGCGGTACCGGGTTCGATCTTGCCCGGCAGGCCATCGAGCGCGTCGAGAATGCGCTTGTCCTTCTTCTTCTCGTCCTTCGGAGGCGGAGAAGAAGTGACGCGCGGCAACGGCTTCTCACGGGTGAGCGGCGTGCCGGCGATCAGCATGTCGAGGTCGGCCGCGTCGATGGTCTCGTACTCGATGAGCGCGTCGCTGATGCGCTTGAGCGTCTCGAGGTTCTCGTGGAGCAGCTTCTTCGCGCGCTCGTAGGCGCCCATCACGATGCCGCGAACTTCGGCGTCGATCTGGCGAGCCGTCTCTTCGGAGTAATCGGAGCGCGAACCGAGATCGCGACCCAGGAAGACCTCGCTGTTGCCGCTCCCGAACATGAGCGGCCCGAGCTTCTCGCTCATGCCCCAGCGGGTGACCATCGCGCGAGACAGGCCGGTGACGTGCTCGATGTCGCTGGCAGCGCCCGAGCTGATCTCACCGAACACGAGCTCTTCGGCGATGCGCCCACCCAGCGACATGCACAGCACGTCCATCAGCTTCTTCTTGTAGTAGCTGAGCTTGTCTTCGGTGGGGATGAAGCTGGTGACGCCGAGCGCCTGGCCACGGGGAATGATGGTGACCTTGTGCACCGGGTCGCACCCCGGGAGCAGCCGGCCCACGAGCGCGTGACCTGCCTCGTGCACCGCGGTCAGCCTCTTCTCTGCTTCGGTCATGATCATCGACTTGCGCTCGGGCCCCATGAGGACCTTGTCGCGCGACTGATCGAAGTCGAACTTGGTGACCCGCTCCCGGTTGGAGCGCGCCGCGTACAGCGCGGCCTCGTTGACGAGGTTCTCGAGATCGGCGCCGGTCATGCCCGGAGTACCGCGGGCGATGATGTCGAGATCGACGTCTTCGGACAGCGGCACGCGGCGCGTGTGCACCTTGAGGATGCCCAGGCGGCCCTTGAGGTCAGGGCGGGGAACCACGATGCGGCGGTCGAAACGGCCCGGGCGCTGGAGCGCAGGGTCGAGGACGTCGGGACGGTTGGTGGCGGCGATGATGATCACGCCTTCGTTCGACTCGAAGCCGTCCATCTCGACGAGCAGCTGGTTGAGGGTCTGCTCGCGCTCGTCGTGCCCACCGCCGAGGCCTGCGCCACGGTGACGGCCCACGGCGTCGATCTCGTCGATGAAGATGATGCAGGGGGCGTTCTTCTTGCCCTGCTCGAAGAGATCGCGAACGCGGCTGGCGCCGACGCCCACGAACATCTCGACGAAGTCAGAGCCAGAGATGCTGAAGAACGGAACGCCGGCCTCGCCCGCGACGGCGCGCGCCAGCAGGGTCTTGCCCGTACCCGGCGAGCCCATCATCAAGACGCCCTTGGGAATGCGTCCACCGAGCTTGGTGAACTTCTTGGGGTCTTTGAGGAAGGCGATGATCTCTTCGAGCTCTTCCTTGCACTCCTCGATACCCGCCACGTCGGCGAAGGTGATCTTGTTGTGGCTCTCTGAGAGCAGCTTGGCCTTGCTCTTCCCGAACGTCATCGCCTTGCCGCCAGAACCCTGCAGCTGGCGCATGAAGAAGATGAAGAAGAGGAACAAGAAGACGATGGGCAACCACTGCACGAAGATCGTCACCAGGAGGCTGTTGCTCTCGGCGGCCTCGAGCGCGACGTCGACCTTCGCGTCGTTGAGCTCGCGCAGCAGCGCGGCGTCAGGCACGGGGCCCGTGGTGGTGAAGCGCTCGTTACTGTCGGCCAGCGTGCCGGAGTAGACGTTGCCCTTGATGGTGACCGCCGTGATCTTCTTGTCGGCCACCTGCTTCTGGAAGCTCGAGTACGTGATGTTCTTCACCACGTCTTTCGGCCCGGAGAATATTTGGTAAAACGCGACGAAGAGGATGATCAGGATCACCCAGAGGCCGATGGTCTTGTAGCTGTTCCGCACGGTTCAGAGCCCTTTCCGTTTCGACAGAGGCACGAACCTAACGCATCCGATCGACGAGCGCCCGCGCCATCAGGATGAAGTTGCGTGAAGTCGGGCAGGTGCCCGAACCACGGTCACCCGGCCATTCGAGCAGGCGAGCACCCGATCTCCGGGGAGCGTGGCGGTCGACCGATCGCGCGCCGCTCTCAACGCGTCGTCCAAAAGCGGCCCATCGAGCGGCACTTCCTTCGCGCGCAGCCACCTCGCGAGCACCCGGCGGGCGATCGGCGCACCCAGGGCGCTCAGGGCCTCCGCCTCGAGGGTGTCGTCTTCGGGCCAGTGCACCAGGCTCATCGCGCGTGCGGCTTCGGCGCCCAGCCACGCTTCATCTTCCGCGGCGAGCGTGGCGAAGCGGGCCAGCGCGCGCTCTGTTCCAGCACCTGCGGCCTTCTCGAGGGCAGGCAGGACGTCCTGACGAATGCGCACGCGAAAGAAAGCGGGGTCCGTGTTCATGAGATCGGAAGCGACCTCGAGCTTGCGCGCGGCCACGTACGCTTCGACTTCTCCGCGCGTGGCAAACAACAGCGGCCTGATCACCCGATCCGACCGCGCCTCGTGAATCGACGCTGCGCCCGACAGAGAAGTGCCCCGCGAAAGGCGCATGAGCAACGTCTCTGCTTGATCGCTCGCGGTGTGAGCGGTGGCCACGAGCTCGAGCCCGCGCGCGCTGCGAATCGCCTCGAGCGCGGCGTAACGCGCGGTGCGAGCGGCCGCTTCCACGCCCATCTTCTCGACGATCGGAGCGGAGATCACGTGGTGCTTCACGCCCAAAGAGTCTGAAAGACGCGCGACCAACTCGACCTCTGATCGCGACTCGGTTCTCAGGTGGTGATCGACCGTCGCTGCTTCAAAAATCAGCCCCAGACGGCCCGCGAGACGCGCCGCACCTGACAGCAGGGTCATGCTGTCGGCCCCCCCTGAAACCCCCAGTAAAACTCCCCGACCAGTGGGGGTAAGGCGGCGAAAAGATCGATGAAGACGCTCCTCAAGCACCTGAATGTCTTCGATTTTCATGTGCTTAGGTCCGTTTGTTTTTCCCTTGACGGCGAGTTGCTCGCTCAGACCAGGGCCCTTATGATGTCTGAGTCTTCTCGCCGGTCCGGGGAATGCAAGCGCTCCGGACAGGTTTGGTAACCATAGATTAAGAGTTGGACCCTGGGGTCCCCCCCTCCCCTCCAGGGTTCACGGGATGGGGTCGGTTCGCCGACTCCTCCCTCTTTCTGGGCGCTCCATCAGTTCAAATGGAGCGCCCGTTTTTTTTCGACAGCGCTCGAATTCAGGGCTGTCGCGAGTACCACTGCAGCGCGTTCTGCGTGGTGTCGGGCTCGCAGCGCAGACTGCCGCCCGCCGCTCTCAACCCGAAGCGAGCCAACGAAGGGGTCACCCGCCCGGCGCCGTCTGCGCCGATCACCGTCACCAGCGGGGGGGGCGTACCGCCATCAGGGAGCGAGCCGATGGCCGTGACCGCGGGCCAGGAGATGTCGGCCACGTGCCACAACTTGCAGGGTGCACCCAACAACACCTCGTCCGCGGGCATCAGGCCTTCGAGCGGAACGACGGTGGCCGGCGTGGGGCTGCCCTTGAAGAAGAGGCGCACCACCGGCTTCGTCGCCGGGTAACACTTGCCCGAGCCGCTGGGCGCGCTGCCGGCGGGAGCAGCCTCTGCCACGCACCGAGCTCCCGAAGCGCAGCTGCACGACTCGCCGTCGAGGCACCCCACTCCACCGTCGACCCCGCAGGCCGGCGGCGCGACGTGCATGCGGTTGTCGGCGAACACGTGCACCATCACCCGGTAGGTGCAGGAAGCGGTCGCGCACTGCACGTCGTTCTCAGGGAAGTTGAGCGAGGCGTTCTCGATCAGCTGGCCATCGCCGCGATCATCGAGGTTCAGCTGAGGATCATCGGAGGCGCCCGGCTGGCCCCAGTCGAAGTCGAAGCCCTGCACTGCGTTGTTGTCCTTCGTGCGCTTGGCAAAGCCGTTCAGATCGCCCGAGGTCTTGCCTGCGGTGCCTGCAGTGAACGTCGAAAAGGCACCGGTGAATGGATCGCCTGCAGTGACCGCGCTGGGACGAACGAGGTGCAAGTCGAGGTCGACGCCGGCGAAGCCTTCCCACTGCAGCTGCGCGACGAGATCCTGTTTCACGGCGACCGCGAAGCGCATCGTCACGGTGGTCGCGCTCGAGCGCGAGTCGGTCACGGTGAGCTCCAGGGTGTACTGGCCCGTGGCGATCGGCCGCAGCTGCACCTGTGAAGTGGTCGCGCCTGAGAGCGCCAGGTTCTGTGCGCCGACCGGCGTCGAGGTCAGCCGCCAGCGATAGGTCAGCCCCGTGCGCCCATCTTCCGGGTCCGATGAACACTTCGTCGCGTCGCCGCTGTCTGAGGTCGCCGAGAAGAACACCAGCTCATCGGGCCGCACGTCGCGCGTGGTGCGGAAGTCGTAGCCGCCCGCGGGGGGAATCAAGAGCGGCGTCCAGAAGGTCGACGAGCCGTAGTCGCGCGGCGCATCGCCGATCAGCTGCGGCACCACGCGGGTCAGGTTGGCGCAGATCGTCGGCGGCAGATTGGGGCGCAACGTTCCACTCAGCTGCACGGTGATCGACGGCCGATCGGGATCATCCGACGTGATGGTGAGCGTTCCGGAGTAGCTCGCCTGCTGTTCGCTGGTGGGCACGAAGCGAATGGGGAGGTTGAAGCCCGCGCTCGCCTCGAGGGTCACGCCGCCGTCCGGCAGATTGCCCGCGGCGGTGAAGGCCGTCGCGTCAGCACCACCGAACGTCATGCCGGTGACCTGCAGCGCGACCGAGCCTTCGTTGACCACCACGAGGGTGGGCAGCCTTGTGGAATCGATGGGCATCAGGCGCACCAGCGGCTCCATGCCGAAGTCGATGGAAGGCGGCTCGACCACCACGGCCGCGGTGCAGCCCCGGGGCCCCTGGCAATCAGGAGTCACCACGATCTTCGGCTCAGCGCCTTCGCCCGCCAGCGCGATGCGGGTGGCGGGGCGATCAGGATCGTTGCTGTTGATGACCAGGCTCGCGGTGAACGCAGCCACCGCGGCGGGCGTGAAGGTGATGGTCACCGTGGCGGTGCCTTGTGGCCCCAGCTCCTCGGGCGTGGTGCCCAGGCGGTAGGCGCCTGCCCCGCCGCCCTCGATCTTGATGGAGGAGAAGATGACCGAGGTCCGCGTCTGCGACTCGAGCCGCACGGTCAGCTGCTTCGAGTCGGAGACCTTGACCTGGCCGAAATCGAGCCCCGCCGGGGTCACGCCCAGCGAGGGGTTCACCTTCGCCACGTCAGGCCCGCACTTGCAGGCGGACACCGAAAGGACCAACCCGATCAGGCAAAGAACGCGCATGTCCTTGCTTCTAGCGTGTGTCGTCCCCTGTGAGCATGAGGGGGAAATGGTTGATTCTCGTGGCCGAGTGTCGGATAACTCTGGGCGATTCTTTTTCCCTTACAGCGGAGATTTCACTCATGTCTGGCACCGACAAGCGCAAGCAATCGCTCTACTTCCCCGAGGAGATGCTCAAAGAGATCCAGGAAGAGGCGAACCGTCAGGACCGCTCGCTTTCCTGGGTTGTTCAGCAGGCGTGGAAGATCGCCCGCGAGCGCATCAAGTCTTTCCCGGCCGTCAATGACGTCGCCGGCGCGCCGGACCCCAAAGAGGGCCGGCCCTGATGTCGACCACCGATCATCGCAAGCAGTCGCTCTACTTCCCTGAGGAGATGCTCAAGGAAATCGAGCACGAGTCGGGTCGCCAGGATCGTTCGTTGTCCTGGATCGTCCAGCAGGCGTGGAAGATCGCGCGCGTCGACCTCAAGCGCATGCCTTCTCCCAACGACGTGCTCGACGCCGCCGCGAACGCGTCATCGAGCAGCACCCCCACGCAGGGCTGATTTCAGCCGGCGTGTTGGAACCTGCCCTCTGGGCCCTCTCATCGGGCGCAGGGGGCTTAGTTTTGCGGCCGGGTCGGCACTGAGCAGTTCATCAGCACGACGCGCGCGGGCTCGACCTTGAACCCGCTCTCGACCGTCGAGTTGAAGGCGCTCTGCTTGAGGTAGGCCGCCGCGATGTTCGAGTCGATGCCGCCGAAGCGCTGTGCGTTGGCCGGGTTTCGAGTCGGGTCGGTGCCCTTGCCTGCCAACATCGAATAGCCGTCGCCGCCCGCGATGATGAAGCTCGAGGTGGCGAGGCGAAGCCTGCGCTGATCGATCGACCGGCCCGGCTTGGTGATCGCCTGACCTCCGATGGAAAGCGAGAGCACACGATCGAGTGGAGCCCGCGAACAGTCCACCGTGAGGGCGACTTCTTTCGAGACCTGGAGGAACGAGCCTGCGGGCGAGACGATGGGCGCGGGCGCGGCGAAGAGGCGCTCGACCGAGTGCTCGAACAGCGCGAGCACTTCTTGCTCCGAGACGTCGATCGCCTGCACCGGGTTTTCGAACAACATGATCTCGTGCAGCACGCCGTTCGAGAGCGGGCCGGAAGCGACGATGTTGCGGGTGATGCAGAGGCCTTCGGCGCGAATCGAGCCGCCGTTCACCACGCCGAAGTCGGCCGGCTTGTCGGTCTCCGAGAACACCCACGCGAAGGCGTCGCTGGCCTGCTGGCCGATGGCGTTGTTGCCGTGCCTGGCGTTGGGGCGGTCGAGGAAGAGCTCGGTGCCGCGGGCGATGAAGGCCACGCGCTCATTCGGGTTCTCGACCAGCGGCTGGCATTGATCGTTGTACGCGATGCACCCGCTACCGAGGGTGAGCGACGCGAAGAGGAGCACGTGACGCATCATCAGAACCCCACCCTGGCCTGCAGGAACGCCTGCCAGGTCTCGCGCGGCACGCCGGCGGTGACGCGATCGGGCCGGGTCGCGTCGTCGGCGTACTCGAAGTTGAAGACGTTCTGGCCGAGCACCAGCAGCTCGAGGTGATCGAAGAGGGGCTCGGTGCGCAGCTGGGCGGTGACCGTGGCGTTGCCGGGCAGCGTGTAGCGGCGAATGAGCTCGAGCACCGAGCGGCTGTTGTTGCGGCGCTCCGAGGCGAAGCGGCCCACGAGATCGACGTTGAGCCAGCGGCCGATGGGCAGGCTGACGCCGCCATTCATGCGGATCTGAGGGACATCGGTGAGAATGCGGCTCTGGGTAGGCGCGGTGAGATCTTCGGCGCGCACCCACGAGGCGTTGACCCAGACCGTCAGGCGCTGCGTCAGCTCGAGGCGCGCTTCACCTTCCACGCCGACCGCCTGCACGCCGAGCAAGCGGTTGCGGTACGGCACCAGGTTGCCTGAGGTGTCGACCTGCACGACGGCGTTGGTGATGCGCTCGAAGAAGGCGTTCGCCTTGAGCCGCAGCTTTCCCTCTCCCACGCCCTGCAGGTATTCCGCGCCGGCCTCGACCGAGTCGATGTACGCGCCCTGAAGCTCGGGGTTGCCGACGAAGCGGCCCTGGTTGAAGTCGTTGTTCGGAACGGTGTCGGCGTATTCCTGCGGCGTGGGCGCGCGGAAAGAACGGCCGTAGTGACCGCGCAGCACGAGTGAACGCACCGGGGTGACGGTCAGCCCGAGCCGCGGGCCGAACGACGGCACCATCGTGGCGCCGACCCACTGGCCGAACGCATCTCCGCGCGGCAGTTGGGTGAGATCGAAGCGCACGCCGGCCTGAACGCTCACGACGTCGACCGGTGTCCACGTGTCTGAGACGAAGACGCCCAGCGAGAAACGATCGGCGGCAGGGCCACGACCACCCCGCCCGTCTTCCGTCGGCAGCCGCAACCCATCAGGCCGCAGCAACTGGCCTGCGTTCACGTTGGTGATGGGCACCGAGTTCGCCAGCACTTCAGCGGTGGTGATCGACTGCTGTTCCGCGGAGAGACCTGCGACCAGCCGGTTCTTGAGCGGGAGCACGAACTCACCTTTGGCGACGAGGCCGAGTCCCCGCACGCCGTAGGTCGCCTGCTCGAGCACGCCGTCGGGGAAGATGGTGCTGTCGTCGGTCGCGCGCACCTGCCACCCATCGGGTGCCAGCTGCCAGAGGCGCTTGGTCGTCTGCTGATCGAACCACGCGCGCACGGACAGGAAGCCGCCATCGGCCAGCGGCTTCTTCCACGCCAGCTGCGCCTGAACGGTCATCCAGTTGAGCCGTGAATCAGGGCCGACCACGTCGAAGAGCCCGATCAACGCGGTGCGATCCTCGAGCATGAAGCGCGCGGAGGCCTCGAAGGTGCCGATGCTCTCGGTGGCGATGGACGCGCCGAGGCCCGCGTTCACCAGCAGGCGCTTGTCGCTGGTGATCTTCCGCCGCGGCGCGGTGGCCGAGTCGAGGCCGTCACGCAGCACGGTGCGCCGCACGCCGTACTGGCTCGCCACGTCGACGTCGCCGAAGAGCGTGACGGCGCCGAAGGTGCCCGCCGCGTTCAGGTGCGCGTCGAACATTTCCCAGGTGCCGACGCTGCCCGAGGCTCGGAAGCCCGCATCACGGCGGGTGACCAGGTTGATGACGCCGGTGACGTTGCCGAGCCCGATCTCGACCGTGGCGGGACCGCGGAAGATCTCGATGCGATCGAGGTTGTCGACCGGCAGCAGCGCGAGCGCCTTGCCGTCGTAGAAGTTGTTGAGGCGCTGACCATTGAGCGTGAACAGCAGCTCAGGGTCGCTGCGCAGGCCACGCACCGCCACGCGGTAGAAGCCCTGCACGTCACGGCTGACGCTGAGTCCGGGCACCAGGTCGAGCGCCTCGTGCACGTACCGCACGCCCATTTGTTTGAGCTGCGCTCCGGTGAGCACCGTGGGCATCTGAGGCACCACGCGGGCGCTTTCGTCGATGCGCTGAGCGACGCCGGAGGTCGCTTCGGCCCCGTAGAGGGCGAGCTCTTCTTCGAGCTCACTCTGGCGACGGGTGGGGGGCGGCGTGGCGGGGGCTTCGCGCGGCGCCGGCTTCGCGGTCTTCTCGACCTTCGTCGGCTCGGCCTTCGCGACGGCGACCGGCTCTTCCTTCTTCGTCGGCGCGGGCTTCTCGCTGGTGTCCACCCAGTCCGTGGGGCGCTTGGCGGGTTGCTCTTTGGGCGGCGGCTCAGGGGGCGGCTCTTCCTTGCACTTCTTCCCCTTCTTGCACTTCGGCTTGACCGGTGTGGCGGCGGTCACCGGCTCGGGCGTGCTGTCGCCGATGATGATCACCCTGACGGGCTGGTTGGCGGTCGCGAAGATGGCGGCGCGATCACCGTCGGCGCTCACGCCTTCGAAGTAGTACTCGATGCCCGGCGAGACCATGCGCGAGGCCGGCAAGGTGCCGCGGTAGAGATCGCCGTATTGGAGCTCGAGCGGGAAGTCTTCGTAGGGCTCTCCGGGCCCGCGCACGCGCGCGATGACCTTCGAGAAGCTCGCGCCACCCGCCAACGTGCCCTCCAGCACGAGCGACTTGTCGACCGCCGCTTCCGTGGGGGAATCGTGGATGAAGGTCGCCCGTGTCTCGGCAGCGGCCGTCGCGGACAACATCGCCAGACTGAGGCCCAGGCAAACCGAACGCACGTGGCTCAATGCTCGACGGTGACTCCCCTCAACGCAAGGGTGGAAATTTGCAGTGAGGAAACCCCCGTGGGACCGTCCTGCCGTCCATGCGCTCGTCGTTGTCCCTGCAGCGTTCGCTCTTCAAGCACCAGGCACTGCAGATCGCCCAACAGGTGCAAGGCGCGTCGGCGCACTTCCGGGCGTATCAACGGCGCTACGAGACCGCGACGCGGGGCTTTCGCAAGGTGATCAGCCTCGCCGAGGTCGATGCGCGGGTGGCCAAAGCCGACCTCGTCTACGTCGGCGACTACCACACGCTTCGAATGGCTCAGCAGGCGTACCTGGCGTTGATCAAGAGCGCGCTTGTCAGCGGCCGTCGGGTGGTGCTGGCTCTCGAGTTCGTCGAGACACGGCACCAGGCCACGCTCGAGGCCTTCGTCGCCGGCAAGCTCTCCGAGAAGGTCTTCCTCTCGCGCATCGGGCACCCATACCGGGGGCCTTTCGACATCTGGCCTGGGTTTGCGCCGATTCTCGAGTTGGCGCGGAAGAAGAAGCTCGAGGTGATCGCGATCGATCGCCGCGCGTCGGGTCCGCGATCGCTCGAGCTGCGTGATGCGGCGGCGGCCAGGCCCATCGCCAGGGCGTCGAAGGCGGCTGATCGCCCGCTCGTGCTCGCGTTGGTGGGGCAGTTTCACGTGGCGCCGGGTCACCTGCCTCGCAAGGTCGAGGCGTTGCTCGGTGAGACGCAGCGTGAGTCGCTCGTCGTCTATCAAAATGCGGAGGGCGTCTATTGGTCGCTCGCGCGCACCGGCAAGGTCGAGACGACCCGCGCCGTCGAGTTGTCCGAGCGCGAAGTGTGCCTGGTGAACACTTCGCCCGTGGTCTGTCAGCGCAGCTTCCTCGATTACGTGGAAGCGGAAGCAGGCGACGCGCCGATCGATGAGTCGGGCATCGCGCTGACCTTCCGCCATCTGGCTCGCGACATCGGGCGGTTTACGGGGCTCAAGGTCGGCAACGCGGTCGACCAGGTGCTGGTGCTCAGCGCCGGTGACTTCGATGCGCTCGCGCGAATTGAGAAGCGCGCTCGCTTCACGGCCGCTGAGGTGCGCCACCTCGAACAGCACGTGCTGTCACTGGAGAGCGCGTGGATTCCCCGGGCACGTGCGGTGTGGATCGCTTCGTTCTCCCTCAATCACGCGGCGGAAGAGGCAGCTCACTTCGTTCGGCATCTGTGTGTCGGTGACGCGATGGAGCGGCCTCGCTCACGCGCTGATGGGTTCTGGGCGCGGTGCCTCGAGGAGGCGCTGGGGTTCTTCGGAAGTCGCCTGGTGAACCCGAAGCGGCGGTGCACCCAGTTGGATGAGTGGACGTGGCACTTCGAGTCGGGTCGCGGCGAGCTGAAACGGGTCGCGGCGTTTACGTTGGCGATCTCGACGGCTCTTGGTGACGACCTCGCGGCGGCTCAGAAGATGGTGCCGGTCTCGAGCTTGAGCTTGATGAATGGCGTCAGTCATTCGCTTGGGTACTTGCTGGGTGATGCGCTGGCCCAGGCGTTCGCGCGAAAGGCGATCTCGGCGGCGGATGTTCGGGCGTTGTTTCGGGACCCGTTTGATTCGCCGGCGGTCACGTTTGCGGCTCTTTCACGACGCGTGGAGGCGTTTGGCACTGCCCTCTCCCCGACCCTCTCCCCCTCGGGGAGAGGGGGCTAACGGCGTGCTCGAAAGTAGCGGTTGGTGAGATCGACTGAGTAGCTGAGCTCGAGCGTCGGGCCTGCTGAGGCCACCAGGTGCTGGCGAAAGTGCAGCGCCTTCCCCGGCAACGCCTCATTGGTCGAGACCGCGGCGTCTGACGGTTCGAGACTTCCACCCAGGCGCCGGTACTCGAAGACGTTGGGCAAGTGCACGCTCGCGTCCATCACGGAGGTCGGCCACGACGCGCCGGGCAGTGAGAGGTTGAGCCGCCCTGAGAGATGGAAGACTCCGAAGTCTCGCTCGAGGGTCAGTTCCACCACGCCTTCGCGGCCACCCGCGGTCTGCGGACTGACCGTCAACGCGATCTCCTTGCCGGCAGGAACGGTTCGCGGGGCTCCGTTCGCGCTCACTCTCGTCAGCGTCCAGTCCGCGGGCAGCCGCAGCGCGAGGGTCTGCTCGCGATCGAGACCGAGCCGGTATTCCACCGTCATTCGTGCGCGGCCTTCGACGGTGCTCACCACCTGAACGTGCGCGGCAGAGAGCACCGGCTCCATCGGCGGGCGAGCGGCAGCCACCGCGGCCTGCGTGCGGCCCTTCCACCGAACGATCCACGTGCCGTCCCTGGAGAGCACTTCAGAACCCTGCTCGAGTGACTGCTCTGGGGCCGCCGTCTCGACGTGCATCACCCCCTCGCGTGCATCAGCGCCGCGGGTGAACTGCGCCACGTGCACCGGACTGCCCTCTGCGCGCACCGAGAGGTGAAGTTCCAGCGTGTAGGTGCCGGGGACCTTCGAGACGAACGCCACCTCGTTCTGGTGCGTGGTGACCAACATGCCCTCGCCACTCGTCGCGTCGACCAGCGTCACGTGCGGGTCGAGCTTGATGAGCGAGAGCCGGCTCCAGCGACTGCCTTCGATCACGGTCACCTGAAACGTGGCCGTCACCTCGAGCGAGTCTCCGGTCACCTGCCCCGTCATGCGCTGGCTGGTCACCGCCGCGGAAATCGGCGCCGCGACTTCGTACGGGGTGGACAAGAACACCCGGGCTTCATCGATCGGCAGCGTCACCGTGCCCGTGCTCGGCACCGCCGCAAGCACCAGAATCATCAGCGCGGGCGTCATGACATCACCTCGGCCGGGCGATCAGAGAGGAAGGCGCGCACCTCTTTTCGGGTGACCAGCGTCATCACGGCGAGCAGACCGGCGAGCAGCTCGAGCGTGTAGATGAGCCCCGTGTAGCCGGGCAGCAACACCGCCAACGTCGGCAGTACCTGCGTCGCGACCCACGCGCCGGCGAGCCAGTGCAGGCGTTCCTGGGGGAAGAGCCGCGAGACGTAGAGCACCACCGCGAAGCCCATGCCCACCATCGTGACGCCCCACGCTGCGAGGAAGTGGAGGAACGCTCCGAGATACGCCAGCAGCACCGAGGTGAAGCCGAACGCGGCGGCCGCGACGTACGTTTCCCAGAGGTGCAGCTTGCGGCGATGACGCAGTGAAAGCAGCGACAGGCCGATCAAGAACACGATGCCCGGCACCACCGCGCGGAAGGCCATGGTGGCCATCAGCTCGTCGTACTTCTTCACCGACGGGAGGATCACGCCCATCGCCACGCCCGACTCGAGCGAAGGGTACTTCCATTCGAGCGAGGCCTTGCCGTCGCCCGTGGTGTTGGCGCTCGCGGCGAGCACGAACGGCGGGTAGTCGATGTTCTCCCCGCCCGTGACGTCGATGTTCAACGTCACGTTGCGCGCCTGCAATGCGGGGTCGAGGCGATAGACGAACGACTCGAGCCCGCGCGCCCGGTAGCGAATGTGGAACTCGGTCTTTCCACCCACCGGCAAACGCCCCGTCCACACCAGGCGATCGCCGCGCTCACCGAGATCCATCGAAGAGGGCGCGCCATCGACCGAGAACGCGAGCTCTGACAACAGCACCTGCGACTTGTCGACCTCGATCGGGAAGACGAAGGCCACGTCGATGTCGTGCGGCTCGGGGTTCTGCGCGAGGTACGTGCCGTCGAAGGTGAAGTCGAAGCCTGAGAAGTACGCGAGGCCGCGCTTGCGGTAGTTCATCGTCGCGTCGACCTTCACGCGTTGTTGCGAAAGAGAAAGTGGCGCGAGCTCGGTAAACACCGTGCCGCTCTGGACAGCCCGGAGCGAAGGCGCGGCCTGCTCGACGGGCGCGCCCCAACGCGACTCGACGTCGTCAGCGAGCTCAGTCGAAGCGAAGTCGGTGCGATGCGAGACCTGGCCGGCAATCACCCAGACCGCGAAGGTGATGATGAAGATGCCGCCCGCCCAATGCTGGTTCCACAGCCAGCTGAGACGAGACGGGGCCGGCGGCGGAGGTGGTGTGGTCGGTTCCATGGGGCCCGCCTTGTTCAACCGGCGTGCCGGGGCGCTGCGACCGTTCGGGGCCCCGATGGCGCCGTTCAGGACGCCGACTCGCGTCTCAATGACCGCGATCAGTGGCCTGGCACCCTCACTTTGAAGGCTCCAGCCGGGCCGATTCGCTTATGGTGCCGCACCCTTGAGCGACGAAGCGATCCAGGTTCGGCCGATCAAAGGGGACCCGGTCCTCAAGGAAGAGTTCGGGCCTCTGGGTCGCGAGCTGGGCCAACGATTCTTCGAAGCCGTGCGCTTTCCCCAGACGGGCGTCGATGAGCTCGCCGAGCTGTCGAAGCGGGGCCTGGTGGTTCACGTCATGCGCACCACGGCGTGGGTGAACTTCACCTTCTTGCACTGGGCGCTGATTCGCCGAGGCCTTCCGCCGATTCGCGCGGTGGTGAACCTGCGCCGGTGGTTCACCAAGCCCTTCATCAACGCGAAGATGGACGGCGATCACGCCGAGCGCTTCGACTGGGCACGTGGCCTGGGCGGCTCGGGGCTCATCTTCATGCGCGAGAGCGGCTTCAACACGGCCCGCGGCCGAGAGAGCCGTGAAGATCCCTTCCCTGCCCTGGTCGAGCTCGCCCGCAAGAGCGATCGCCCCATCTTCCTCGTGCCGGAATTGCTGGTCTGGGAGAAGTGGCAGCAGAAGGTCAAGCCGAGCATCTCCGATCGCATCTTCGGCAGCCCGGAAGCGCCAGGCTTCGTGCACTCCGTCGTCTCGTTCATCCGCAACTACCAGCGCGCTCAGCTTCGCGTCGGCACGCCCATCGATCTGCGCGAGGTGATCAAGAACGAGGGCGACAACCCCACCGCGGTGATCGCCCGAAAGGTCCGCGGAGCGCTGCACCACCACCTCGCGAAAGAGACCCGCGCCGTCTTCGGCCCGCCCGCCAAGGAGACCGATCGCCTCATCGACGAGGCCATGCGCGACAAGGTCTTTCAGCAGGCCGCGCAGGAGGTGGCGGCGGAGAAGCACAAGCCGTTGCCGGTGGTCATGAAGGAAGCGAAGAAGAACTTCGACTCGATCGCGGCCAGGCAAAGCCCCAGCTACGTCGGGCTCTTCGCGTCGATCCTGAACCAGGTGTTCCATCGCATCTACGACGGCATCGAGGTCGACGAAGCGGGGCTCGATCGCACGATGAAGGCCGCCTCCGATGCGCCGCTGGTCTTCACGCCCAGCCACAAGAGCCACATCGATTACCTGGTGATGTCGTACGTGCTGTGGACGCGCGGCTACAATTCGCCCCTGATCGCCGCCGGGGCCAACCTCTCGTTCTGGCCGCTGGGGCCGTTCCTGCGCCGCAGTGGAGCGTTCTTCCTGCGGCGCAGCTTCAAGGGCGACAAGCTCTACACGGCGACGTTCAAGGCCTACCTCAAGAAGCTCGTGCACGACGGCCTGCACCACGAGTTCTTCCCGGAAGGGGGGCGGTCCCGAACGGGCAAGCTGCTGCAGCCCAAGCTGGGGCTGTTCACCTGGCTGGTCGACGCGGTGATGGAAGGCGCGCGCAACGATCTCGTCTTCGTGCCGATCGCCATCGACTACGAGAAGGTCGTCGAAGGCGCCAGCTACACGCAGGAGCTCAAGGGCGGCGAGAAGAAGCCCGAAGATCTGAAGGCGTTGCTCTCGGCCCCCGCGGTGCTCACGCAGAACTACGGGCGCATCTACCTGACCTTCGATGAACCGGTTTCGCTCGCGAAGTTGATGCGCGAACGCGGCGTGGTGAGGGAGACCGCCACCGACGATCAGAAGAAGGCGCTCGTGCGCGCGCTGGGTCACCGGGTCATGTACGGGATCAGCAAGGTCTCGACCGTCACGCCGCACGCGCTGCTGGCCTCGGCCCTGCTCGCGCATCGCCGCCGCGGCATCTCGGTGCGTGAGCTGACCGATCGCATCGTCTTCTTGCGCGGGCTCGCGACCGATCTGGGCGCGCCCTTCACGCGGTTGCTCAAGACCTCGCCGTCGGACCCCACCGTGATCGGCGCCATCGCTGACGCGATGCGAATGTTCTGCAGCGAGGGCATGGTGCGCAGCGTCGAGGCGCGCGGTGAGCCCATCTTTCAGGTGGAAGACGATCGGCGCGCTGAGCTCAGCTTCTACAAGAACACCCTGATGAACCTGGTCGCCGGGCGCACCATCGTCTGCGCGGCCGTCATGGCGAACGATCCCAAAGCCGATCGCGCCGCCATCAAGGAGCACGCGCTGTTTCTCTCGCGGCTCTTCAAGCTCGAGTTCCTCTACCCGGTGGGTAAGACCTTCGAGCACATCTTCGACGAGACGCTCGAGCACCTCGGCAAGCTGGGGTTGCTGTCGCGCGGTGGGCACAGCCCGGTGGCGCCCCCCGGCAACGGCATTCACATCGCGCCTGAAGCGCACGCACGGCCGATGGTGCAGTTCCTCGCCGATCTCCTGCGCGACTCGCTCGAGTCGTACATGCTCGCCGCCCGCACCGCCGTCGACCTGCCGCCAGGGGGGTGTGATCGCAAGGAGTACCTCAAGCGTGCGCTGGACGCTGGCCGCGCCGACTTCCTCGCGGGTACCATCACCGCCTCGGAAGCGCTGTCGAAGACCAGCCTGGAGAACGCCCTGCAGTTCCTCATCGAGCAGCACTTCGTCACCGAGAAAGACAAGAAGCTCGTGCGCGGCACGGCGAGCGCCTCGGAGCTGGTCGAGCAGATCCGCCGTTTTGTTCCGGAGAACACGTGAACCTCAGCTTCCTTCGCAATGCCCTTCCGATGCTCCTCCTCGCCACCTCGGCGATGGCGCAGGACTTCGAGCTCGATCTTTCGGAAGAGAAGGTGGTCACGCCGGTCGAGTATCGGCCCACGCTCGGTGTGCTCTCGGTGAAGGCCGCCGACACCGAAGAGGTGAGCGCTTCGCGCGCGCGCCAGCTCGAGGCAGAGCTGCTCAAGCTGCTGGGCCAGGGTGATCTCTTTCAGACCGTGGTCGAGCCCTCATCGGCCCGCACCCTGCTCGGCGCGGAGTTCGCGAAGGCCGATGCCTGCACCGACTACGCGTGCATGGAAGCGGCGGCGAAGAAGCTCAAGGTGAACCGGCTCGTGCGCCTCACCGTGCAGAAGCACAACGTCGGCTCGCTGGTGACGATGTACGGCTGGGACCCCGGCTTCAACGAAGTGCTCGTCGTGGCGCAGGAGAGTGGCGAGAAAGCCGAGAAGAGCTTCCTGGGCGTCGCGGGGAAGAGCCAGCAGCAGAAAGATCGCGAGTTCATCAAGAAGGTCGCCGGGTTCCTGGTGCAGGTGCAGAAGACGCTCTCGATCCCCAACGGGAAGATCGTGATCGAGAACGATCCTTCCGGCGTCGTGACGGTCGATGGCGTCGAGAACGGCATGGGCTCGGTCGAGGTGATCGCCCAGCGCGGCACGCGGACCGTGAAGGTCACCTCGGCGGGGTACAAGCCGTTCGAGCAGACCGTCACCGTCGAGTCGGCCAAGGCGGTCGAGGTGAAGGTCTCGTTGGTCGCGATCCCCCTCGAGCAGATCGTGGTGGCCAAGCCCATCGAAGAGCCCAAAGGCGGCATCTTCACCAAGCCCGGTCTCTACCTGGCGATCGTGGGCGCCGCGGCCGTCGCGGTCGGTATCGGCTTTGGTCAGGGCGCCGCGGGTGTTCGCGCGAAGCTCGAGGCTGGTGGCGATCCGGTGGGGGTGACTCGCGCCGAAGCCAAGGCGGCACCGACGAGTGCCCTGCTCGCCAATGTCCTGGTCGCTGCAGGCGGGGCGGCGGTGGTCGGCGGCGTGACGTGGATCATTCTGACGCCCACGCCCGGTGCACCCGCGGCGGCGCCTGTGCCGAAGACCGGCGTGGGCGAGCCCGTCGAGACCAACCCCTCGCCCTCGGGCGCGATGATCAACTTCGGCGGCAGCTTCTGATTTCGGCGGTCGCCCTCTGGCTGATGTTGTCGGCGAGTGATGGCGGCGTGTCGACGCTCGACGGTACGTGGGTGCTCGACAGTGAGCGGTCGAGTGACACGGCTCCCGTGCTCGAGCGGCTGAAGGTCGGGTGGGTGCTGCGCAAGCTCGCGCCCACGGTGCGGCCGACCAACATCATCGTCACCACGGCGGAGCGCGCGATCATCGAGGTGAGGTCGGGCGTGCTGCCCAGCAAGCGGCACACGCTCGTGTTCGATGGCACCACGCCGACCGTCGATGACTTCTTTGGGAACGTGCTTTCGTATGTCGTCACCGTCGAGGGCGACACCATCGTCGGGCGCGGGCATGTGACGCTGGAGAAGGAAGGCAAGGTGCCGCTCGAGCTGCGTCGCCGGGTGGAAGAGGACGGCGTGATGACGTTGCGGATCATCGTCACGCCGCCGGGTGAGAAGCCCCTCGAGCTGAAGCGGGTGTTCAAGCGGAAGTGAGAGGTGCTCCCTCGACGGGTCTCCTCAAGGAACAGCACCGTTCCCCCCGAGCAAGGAACCAGCTTCGCTGGCGATTTCGACCGAAGGAACACACCGGTCCTCCCGAGCGGAGTCGAGGGAGTACTTCTGCCTCGCGC
>JBKJSE010000314.1:0-7265 GCA_046595925.1 Archangium sp.
GAGCTCACCACCACCGCCGTCTGACCTGCGCCACAGTTCAGCTCGAGCTGGCACGCAGCACAGCCGTCGCCGACCACCGCGTTGCCGTCGTCGCAGACTTCGCCGGTCTCGACCACCGAGTTGCCGCACACGCTCGGTACGGCCGGGTCGATGCACAAGGCGAGGCTCCACGAGTTGAGCGTGCCCGTGGTGCCCGCCGTGTCGTCACCGATGCGCAGGATCCAGCCGCCCTGCGCCTGCTGGTTTCCGAAACCCGCCGCGTTCGAGATGGTGTTCTCAGGCCGGAACGCACCTGTGTACGGGGCCGTGCCGCTCGTGATCAGCGTCGCCGCCGCGTCGCTGAAGATCGTCGAGATGTAGTTGACGCCCACCTGGTCCGTCGAGAGTTCGCGCTGCACGCCGCGCGGTGACTCGAGGAAGACGTCCAGGTGCGCGTCGACCGCGTGGCTGATGTTCACGATGGGGATGACCTTGCGCACCACGCCCGAAGTCGGCACGGAGACCGTGCTGATCAGGCCTGCGTAGGTATCGGGGATCGCGGCGCTGGTGCTGTTCGAGACAATGACCGAGACCTCACCCGTCCCGCACGTGATGTCGGGCTGGCAGGTCGCAGAGCAGCCATCACCGGACAGGATGTTGTTGTCGTCACAGACCTCGCCCGAGTCGATGTTGCCGTCGCCACAACCGTCGACCAGCTGACAGGTATTGCTGCACGCATCGGCGTTGATGGTGTTGCCGTCGTCACACTCATCCGCGCCGTTTCGAATGCCATCGCCGCAGAAGGCAGCGGCCGGATCCACGCAGAGGCTCAGCGTCCAGCCGTTGAGGCTGCCGGTATTGGTCGCGAGATCGTCAAACACGCGCAGCGTCCAGTTGCCGGCCGCGTTCGAGGTGAGGAAGTCGGTGGCGGTCGTAGAACTCAGTGAGAACTCCGGACGGAACGAGCCGGTGAACGGAGCTACACCGGCGGTCACCGCCGTAGCGGCAGTGTCGAAGAATTGAGTGCCGAAGTAGTGGTCACCCGTAGAGCCGTTGTCGGTGGAGACCTCGCGCTGCACCCCGTTGGGCCCAATCAGGTAGATGTCGAGGTCCGCGTCGTTGGTGTGCGTCAGGTTGACCGTCGCGATGACCTTCGTCACGGCCGCCACGTTGGGAATGCTGATGACGCTCGAGATGCCCGTCACGATGCTGTTGTCGGGAATCGCGAAGAGGCTCGAGTTCGACAGCGTCACCGCGGTCTGGCCGGGCGCACAGGTGATGTCGGGCTGACACGTCGCTGAACAGCCGTCGCCTGAGGTCACGTTGTTGTCGTCACAGACTTCGCCCGTATCGAAGTTGCCGTCGCCGCAGCCATCGACCACCTGGCAGAGGTTGCTGCACACATCGGTGTCGATGAGGTTGCCGTCGTCGCATTCCTCAGCACCGTTGCGCACGCCGTCGCCACACCAGCCCCCAGCAGGCGCGGGATCCACACAGATTCCGAGCGTCCAGCTGTTGAGCGTGCCGAGCTCGACGTTGGTCGTGTCATCAGCCACCTTGAGCGACCAGGTGCCTGCCGCGGTCGAGCGCTGGAAGTCGACGCCCGGCGTGGTGCTCAACGTGTTCTCCGGCCGGAAGGTGCCCGTGAAGGGAGCCACGCCCGCCGTGACCGCCGTGGTGGCGCTGTCGTTGAAGACGGTGGAGACGTAGTTGTCTGCGGTGCCGCCATTGTCGGTCGAGAGCTCGCGCTGCACACGGTTGGGTCCGATGAGGAAGACATCGACGTCCTGGTCGGCGGTGTGCGTGATGTTGGTCACGGCGAAGACCTTGGTCACGGCGCCCGTCACCGAGACCGGAATCGTCGAGACGCCCGCATCGTTGTTATCCGGAATGGCCAGGGCGTTGGTGTTGCTGAGCACCACCAACGTCTGGCCGGTCCCGCACTCGTACTGACAGGTGGCCGAGCAGCCGTCGCCCGAGACGAGGTTGTCGTCGTCGCACGACTCGCCCGGGTCGAGGTTGCCGTCGCCGCACCCATCCACGATGCGGCACGAGTTGTCGCAGGCGTCGGTGTTGGTGACGTTGCCGTCGTCGCACTCTTCGGCGCCGGTGCGGGTGCCGTCACCGCAGAAGGGCGCCGTGGGGTTGACACAGAGCATCAGCGACCAGCCGTTGAGCGTGCCGGTGTCGCCACTCGCGGCGTCATCGACCTTCAAGTTCCAGGTGCCGGCCGCGTTTCGATCGAGGAAGTCGGTGCCGTTCGTGGTCGACAACGATTGTTCAGGGCGGAACCGGCCCGTGAACGGCGCGACCCCGGCGGTCACGGGGGTGGTCGCCGTGTCGTCGAGGAACGTGCGCGTGTAGTTGAGACCATTGCTCCCGTTGCGGGTCGACAACTCGCGTTGAATTCCTGAAGGACTGATGAGGAAGAACTCGAGGTCGCCGGCGAAGGTGTGCGGCGCGCTCGCGAGATAGACGACCGCCTTGCGCACCGCTCCGACGCGGCTGATGGGCGCCGCGCTCTGAATGCCCGCGGGCAGGTTGTCGGGGATCGACGTCGAAGCCGTGCTGGTGAACACCTCGAGCTGCTCGGCGACGGTGCAGCCGATGTCGAACTGGCACGACGCGCTGCAACCATCACCTGCGATGGCGTTGCCGTCGTCGCACTGTTCACCGGGGTTGGGCACTCCGTTGCCGCACAACAGCGCGCAGACCGAAGGCGTGCCGGTGCAGGCGTAGCCGCTCTCGGTTTGGCAACTGCCGGAGCAGCCGTCGCCATTGGTCTGGTTGCCGCCGCCCTGATCACATTGTTCGCCCGACTCGAGGACGCCGTTGCCGCAGTTGCGGCAGACCGAAGGGCTACCCGTGCAGGTGAAACCGCTCTCGACGGTGCAGGTCGCAGAGCAGCCATCGCCGGGCACGGTGGCGCCGTCGTCGCACTGCTCGGTGCCCGCCCGCACACCATCTCCGCAGGTGCTGCTGCAGATGGAAGGCGAACCCGTGCAGGTGAAGCCGGTCTCGACGGTGCAGGTCGCAGAGCAGCCATCGCCGGTCACGGTGGCGCCGTCGTCGCACTGCTCGGTGCCCGCCCGCACACCGTCTCCGCAGGTGCTGCTGCAGATGGAAGGTGAACCCGCGCAGGTGAAGCCCACCTCGACGGTGCAGCTCGCCGAGCAACCGTCGCCACTGACGACGGTGCCGTCGTCGCACTGCTCAGTGCCCGCCGTCACGCCATCGCCGCAGGTCGAGCTGCAGGAAGAAGGTGAGCCCGTGCAAGTGAAGCCCGTTTCGATGGTGCAGCTCGCGGAGCAGCCGTCTCCGGGCACGCTGGCGCCGTCGTCACACTGCTCGGTTCCCGCCTTCACCCCGTCACCGCAGGTGGTGGCACACGCGGAAGGCGTGCCGGTGCAGGTGAAGCCGGTCTCGGTCGCGCACGTGGAAGAGCAGCCGTCGGCCGCGATGAGGTTGCCGTCGTCGCAGGTCTCGGGCAGCCGCACGACGCCGTCGGAGCAGACCGGGCCGCACACGCTGGGCGAGCCGTTGCACGAGTAGCCGAACTCGGTGACGCAGGTGTTGGAGCAGCCGTCGGCCGAGATGACGTTGCCGTCGTCACAGCCCTCGACGGCCAGCTTCACGCCGTCGCCGCAGGTGGCGCCGCAGCTCGAAGGGGAACCCGTGCAGGTGTAGCCGGTCTCGGTCGAGCAGCTGGCCGAACAACCATCGGCCGCGATGAGGTTGCCGTCGTCGCAGGTCTCGGGCGCACGCACGAGGCCGTCGGAGCAGACCGGGCCGCACGAGCTCGGCGAGCCGTTGCAGACGTAGCCCGACTCGATGGTGCACGACGAGGCACAGCCGTCGCCGGCGATGAGGTTGCCGTCGTCACACGCTTCGGTGGAGGCCTTGATGCCGTCGCCGCAGGTGGAAGCGCAGGTCGAAGGCGTGCCCGTGCAGGTGAAGCCGCTCTCCACTGCGCACGCCGAGGAGCAGCCGTCGGCGGCGATGAGGTTGCCGTCGTCACAGGTCTCAGGCGCGCGCACCAGGCCGTCGGAGCACACCGGGCCGCAGACACTGGGTGCACCCGCGCAGACGTAGCCGAGCTCGATCACGCACGCGTTGGAGCAGCCGTCGGCAGACGTGACGTTGCCGTCGTCGCAGCCTTCGGTTCCGCGCTTCAGGCCGTCGCCGCAGATTGCAGCGCAGGCGTTGGGGGTCGCGGTGTTGCAGGTGAAGCCCGTCTCGATCGCGCAGGAGGTGGAGCAGCCGTCGCCCGGCGACATGTTGCCGTCGTCACAGGCCTCGGACGTCTCACGCGTGCCGTTGCCACAGATGGCGCTCATCCCGCCGCCACCGCCCGTCGCAGCTCCGCCGCCCGTCGCAGTTCCGCCGCCCGTCTCAGTTCCGCCGCCCGTTCCCGCGTCCATGCCGGTCGGCGCTCCACATGCGGCGAGGGTCACTGCGAGAACAAGGCACGACATGCGAACTGAAAGTCGGATCAAGAAACACTCCGTGAGGGGGGTTCGGAAGCGAACCGCCTGAAGCATCAGGCTGGCGTAGCGAAGGGGGCCCCTCATCATCCCCAGAGGCGAGCCGCTCGGCAAGCGGGTAGGGCCGCCGAGCGGGGTCGTCAGTGGGCGATTACGGACTCACTTGACTGGAAGAAAGGAATCCCGTGGCGAACAAGAGAACGACGCTCACTGACCGACAGAAGAACGAACTGCGACGAGAACTCCGCACCAAGCGCGACGAAATTCGCGCTCGCCAGCTGTATCTTGGCGACCGAAACGATTCCGACTTCGAGCCTGATCCGATGGATCTGGCCGATGCAGCCTCCGCGACGACCGCGAGAGAGGAAGGCGAAGCGCTCAATGCGCACGACCGCTGGCTGCTCAACGAGATCGAGAGCGCCATCGCCCGGATCGACGAAGGCCGCTACGGGTACAGCGATGTCTCGGGCGAGCCGATCGCCTACGACCGGCTCCGTTCGATTCCGTGGGCACGCCGTTCCGCAGATGAAGAAGAGGAGGCCACGCGGTCGGTGCAGAGCCTGCGATGACTGGGTAGCTTCCACCACATGCGGCGACTCGTACTGTTGGCGATGGCCCTGACGGCTTGTGACCCTGCTGTCATTGCTGAGGCCGACGCCGGTGACCGCATCGATGCGGGCGCTGCCGACGCCGGTGAACAAGTCGACGCCGGTCAAGTCGACGCCAGTCAAGTCGACGCGGGCGAAGTCGACGCGGGCGAAGTCGACGCAGGCGAAGTCGACGCAGGCTCGACCGATGCGGGTGCGCCCGACTCGGGAGTGCTCGTCGTCGATCGATCAAATCCCCAGCTCTATCGCTTTCAGTTCACCGCCGCCGCCGCGGACGCAGATGCGGGTCGCGCGCTGGGCAACGAGCTGGCCGCGCTCGACACCCGCGTCGCCCCGAAGGGCTTGCTGGTGGTGTACCTGCATGGCGCCGGCGCACCCGGGACCTGCGGCTCCACCACGCACGGCGACTTCCTGGCGCAGCGCGGCTTTCACGTGATCGGCCCCTGCTACGTGTCTGACTACGGCGTGGGCAACTGCGGCAATGACATCGGCGGCTGTCGGCTCGAGGCCTTCGACGGCGTCGACCGCACCAGCGTCATCGACATCGCGCCGCCCGACAGCATCGAGGTGCGCGTGGTGCGCATGCTCCAGCGGCTGCAGACGCTCAACGCGAAGGGCGACTGGCAGTACTTCATCGTCGACGGCAAGCCGCGGTGGGATCACATCATCATCTCGGGCATCAGCCACGGCGCGAGCACCGCGGGCGTGATCGCCAAGGTGCGCCCCGTCTCGCGCGCGGTGATGTTGTCGGGGCCGCTCGATACCAATCAAGCCTGGCTCACGCAGAGCTCACTGACGCCGGCTGATCGCCAGTGGGGCTTCACGCACAGCAATGATCCGCAGCACCCAGGTCACCTCAGCGCCTTCAGCGCGCTGCAGTTGCCCGGCACCGCGCAGCGCATCGAGGCAGGCTCACGGCCGTGGAGCGACAGCCACCGGCTCTTCACTTCGATCGATGCCGGTAACGGCGACAGCTCGCACAGCTCCACGCAGGCCGGTGGTGCTTCACCCCGCGCAACCGACGGCGGCTATCGCTTCGGCGACGCGTGGGACCAGATGTACGGCGCGCCCTGACGGGTGAACCGGTCAGCCTGATGGCCGCCCCATCAATGTGATGGGCCGCGCCGCGCCAAAATCACCCTGATTTCAAGGCTTCCCGGGTGGGCCCGAAGGTGCAGGGCAGGTGGTCGCCATGACCGACCTCCAGAGCATCGTCGTCCAGCAGGACCCGCTCCTGGGCATGTCGATCGGCGGCTACCGCATCGAATCGCTCCTGGGCGAAGGCGGCATGGGCCTGGTGTACCTGGCCCGTCACGAGCTCATCGATCGCCGTTTTGCCATCAAGGTCTTGCGCCCCGAGGTGGCCGACGACGTCGCGATGGTGAAGAACTTCCTGGCCGAGGCGCAGACCCTCTCCGCCATCAAGCACCCCAACATCATCGACATCGTCGGCTTCGGGCTGCTGCCCGATGGCCGGCAGTACATGGTGATGGAGCACCTCGAAGGCCACACCCTCGAGGAAGAGCTCGCCGGGGGCCGGCTCACCCTCGACCGCGTGCTCCACGTGGCGGAGCAGACGCTCAGCGCGCTGAGCGCGGCGCACTCCGTCGAGGTCATTCACCGCGACCTCAAGCCTTCGAACGTCTTCCTCGCGAAGGGCAGCGGCGGCATCGAAGTGGTCAAGCTGCTCGACTTCGGCCTGGCCCGGCATCAACCCGTGGCCTTCGACAGCCTGGGCGCGATCGCCCAGAGCCTCGCGGCCGTCTCGATGGTGTCGGGCACGCCCGAGTACGTCGCGCCCGAACAGGCCATCGGGGGTGCGCCCGACAAGTCGAGCGACCTCTATTCCTTCGGCGCCATGCTCTTCGAGCTGCTCACCGGCCGCCTGCCGTTCGAGCCGGGCCTCTCGTTGCCCAACCGCGTCGAGGCGCTGCTCCACGCGCACGCCACGCAGCGCGCGCCGACCCCGGAACAGTTCGGGGCGTCCGTGCCCGACGAGCTGAGCCAACTGGTCGCCGAGCTGCTCGAGAAATCACCCGCGGCCCGGCCCTTCAACGCCGACGTGGTGCGGCTGCGCATTCAGAACGTGCGCCAGTCGGTCGCTCCGGTGCGGCCCATTGCGCTGGTGGTGCGTTCACCTGCTTCCGTCGCGCGCATGGCGTTGCCCACTCGCAACTGGCGTGCAGCCGCGGCC
>JBKJSE010000268.1:0-11709 GCA_046595925.1 Archangium sp.
GTGCCGGGGAGGTCCTTCCGGCTGTGTACTCAGAGAGTCCACGCCTGTACTCAGAGAGTACACGCCGCGAAGCCGTGACCCGGACCCCACCTCGTCACATGAACATCCACGCCCGAAGTCGAGGGGCCTGTCGGCACCGAGCAACGCGCCGCGACCTCGAACGACCGCCTTCTTCAAGGCCCACCACCTGCACTGTCACCCCCGCATGCGATGACGATCGCCCGGGGGGAGCACATGCAAACGATGTTGGTGATGAGACAGTTGAGTTCCGTACTGGATCGCCTCTTGTCAGAGGTGACCCGCAGCCTCGGCCTGCCAGCCGAAGACGTGCTGGTGCTGGGTTGGCTGGCTGACCGCCCAGGCATTCCGGCAAGTCAGGTCGCCTGGAAGGTCGGCCGCTCGAGGCAGAACCTCCAACGCGCACTGGAGCGCCTCGAGCAACGAGGCTTCACCCAACGCTACGAGTCCTGCGTCCGCAACCGCGCGGCCGGTTGGGCCCTGACTGAATCGGGCAACGCACTCTGGGCTGACCTGCTGAGGCAGTTCGACTTGCAGGAGCAAGCACTCCTCAACCGGGGACTGGTCAGCAAAGGACTGCTCGACGACCTCGAGCGCCTGACGGTCGAGTTGATCAAGCCGAGGCGACCTACCTGGGGCCTCGGCCTGCTCGACCTTCCCCAGCCGGAGAAGACCCCCGACTGGGACTTGTGACCTGCTTACGGCGCAGGCTGAACGACGGTGCTCGCGTCGATGTTGACCGCGGTCTGAGCGAGCAGCCGCCCGTTGACCGACGCACCGGTCGCCAGGGTGATCGCCGTCTTCGACATGATGATGCCTTCCGCGTGCGCCGTGGTGTTCAGCTCGACGCGACCCGACACCTGCCAATAGACATTCTTCGGCAACACCCCACCGGTCAGCACGACCCGGGCGCCGCTGCTCATCGTCAGGTCCTGGGCGATCTGAAAGATGAACACGTCGCTCGCCGTGCCCTTGAGCGTCACGTTCGTCGGAATCAACAGGCCCGAGCCCCACTTGTACACGCCCGCCGTCAGCGTCATGCCGCCGATGTTGCCGGCGCCGAGCTCGGTGGTGCTCGCAGGGCGACCGGCGGCCGCGGTGAACGCGAGCTCCATGTCACCGACCGCGGTGGTCAAACGCGCAGGCGTCGGCGACGTGTAGTCCGACGCGTAGATGTTGCCCGTCACCTGGGGCGAGGTCGCGAACGTGGCCGTCGCATCGGAGACCAACGAGAAGCCGGTGATGAAGGTCGCCGCGGCGGGGCTCAGACCGACTTCACCAGTGATGACCGAGGTGGGCACCGTCGAGATGCCGCTCTTGGCCAGAATCGCGAACGTGCCTGAACCACCCAACGGCACCGAGCTGGTCTGCGGGTTGCCGCCATCGGGTAGCTTGCCGGCGTCATTGGTCATCGAAGACGGGTCGCAAGCGGTGGTGAAGGCGAAGATGACGAGCGCTGCGAGGGTGAGTTTCGTGTTGTTCATGCCGCATCGTTCAGCAGCTTCGGTGCCATCGCCCTTGGCGCCATGGTCTCGCTGCCTTGGCGCTGCAGGCGCGACCCCGAGCCCATCAACCCGACAGAGCAGTCCGTCAAAATGATGGAGTCAGACAGGCCAAGCGTGCCCTTTTGCTTCCACGCACGCGCTGGCCCGGATGCTGCTCAGTCCCACCCGCATGAAGCTCAACCGCCCGACCACTTCCCTGAAGCTCTCCTCTGCTGACGTGCTCGAAGCGCTGGGCCTCGAGCGCCGCCGCAGCCGTGGCCAGGACCTCGCCGTAGCCGTGGGCCTCGCCGCCGGGGGCATCTTGCTGGGCGCCACCGCGGTCCTCCTGCGCGCCGGGTTCGTGAGCCTCTCGACGCCCCGGGTCGAGGCCGCGTCGTGAAGACCGCGCCGTTCGCGCTGGCCCTCGCTGGAGTGCTCACGCTCTCAGCGCCTGCGCTGGCTCACTCCGACACGCCCAACCTGCTCATCGTGAACGTCGGCGACCTGCTCGGCGGCGTGGTGTCGGTCGAATACGAACGCGCGTTGGCCCCGTGGTTCGGGCTCACGGCCGGCATTTCAGTCTGGGCCTACCGCGGGGTCTTCACGCCCCTCAGCGAGCCCTCGTTCACCGGCATCAACCCCGAGGTCGGGGCCCGCTTTCACTTCATTCGCGACGCACCGGGCGGGCTCTGGTTCGGACCGTACGTGAGCGCGGGCTACTTGTTTTCCGGCGGCAGCCGGCCCTTTGCGTGGGGCCTGGGCGCGGCGATCGGGTACAACTTCATCTTCGGCCGTCACTTCACCTTTCAGCTCGGAGCCGGTGGCGGCTTCACCGATGTCGGTGATCGCCTCGTCTGGGCACCCCGTCTTCGCCTGGGCCTCGGAGCGGCCTTTTGAAGAGCCCCATGACCCTTCTCCCAACACCCCTGCAGAGCGCGGCTGAGCTGCGACGCGAAGAGACGCTGCTCAAGACCGGCGCGCTGCAGAGCGCCATCCTCAGCAGCGCCAACTTTTCCAGCATCGCCACCGACGAGAAGGGGGTCATTCAGATCTTCAACGTCGGCGCCGAGCGCATGCTCGGGTACTCCGCCGCCGAGCTGCAGAACAAGAAGAGCCCCGCCGACATCTCTGACCAGCAGGAGCTCATCACCCGCGCCGGTGCGCTCAGCCGCGAGCTGAACACCACCATCAGCCCCGGCTTCGAGGCGATGGTCTTCAAGGCCTCGCGCGGGATCGAAGACATCTACGAGCTGACCTACATCCGCAAAGATGGCAGCCGCCTGCCCGCGGTCGTCTCGGTCACCGCGCTGCGTTCGGACGACGGCGCGATCATCGGCTACCTGCTCATCGGCACCGACAACAGCGCCCGCAAGCGCGCCGAAGAAGCCGCCCGCGTGGTGCTGCTCAAGGCCGGCGCCCTGCAGAACGCCATCTTCAACAGCGCCAACTTCTCCAGCATCGCGACCGACGAGAAGGGCGTGATTCAGATCTTCAACGTCGGCGCAGAGCACACGCTCGGGTACACCGTGGAAGACGTGATCAACAAGATCACGCCGGCCGACGTGTCCGATCCCGCCGAGGTGATCGCGCGCGCCAAGGCGCTGAGCCTCGAGCTGGGCGTCGAGATCAAGCCGGGCTTCGAGGCCCTGGCCTTCAAGGCCTCACGCGGCATCGAAGACATCTACGAGCTGACGTTCATTCGCAAAGACGGCAGCCGCTTTCCCGCGGTCGTCTCGGTCACCGCGTTGCGCGACCCGGCCGATGCGATCATCGGCTACCTGCTCATCGGCACCAACTCGGCTCGCAAGCGCGCCGACGCCGACCTGATCAAGGCCGGCGCCCTGCAGAACGCCATCTTCAACAGCGCCAACTTCTCCAGCATCGCCACCGATGACAGGGGCGTCATTCAGCTCTTCAACGTCGGCGCCGAACGCATGCTCGGGTACGCCGCGGCCGACGTGCTCAACACCATCACGCCTGCCGACATCTCTGATTCCGAAGAGGTGATCGCCCGCGCGAAGGCGCTCAGCCTCGAGCTGGAGACCCCCATCAGCCCGGGCTTCGAGGCGCTGGTGTTCAAGGCGTCGCGTGGCATCGAAGACATCTACGAGCTGACGTACATCCGCAAAGACGGCAGCCGCTTCCCCGCCATCGTCTCGGTCACCGCGCTGCGCGACGCCGGCGGCCGCATCATCGGCTACCTGCTCATCGGCACCGACAACACCGCGCGCAAGCAGGTCGAGGCCGAGCAGAAGAAGCTCGATCAGCGGCTGCGCGATCAACAGTTCTACACGCGCTCGCTCATCGAATCGAACATCGACGCGCTGATGACCACCGACGCGTACAGCATCATCACCGACGTCAACAAGCAGATGGAAGCCCTCACCGGCTGCACCCGCGACGAGCTGATCGGTGCACCGTTCAAGAACTACTTCACCGACCCCATCAGGGCCGAAGCAGGCATCAAGCGGGTGCTCCGCGAGAAGAAGGTCACCGACTACCAGCTGACCTTGCGCGCCCGCGACGGGAAGGAGACGGTGGTCTCGTTCAACGCCACCACCTTCTACGATCGCGATCGCAAGCTGCAGGGCGTGTTCGCCGCGGCGCGTGACGTGACCGATCGCAACCGCCTCGACCAGGCGCTGCAGGAAAAGAACGTCGAGCTGGAGACTGCGCGTTCGCTGGCCGAGAAGGCCAGCCTCGCCAAGTCTGAGTTTCTTTCCAGCATGAGCCACGAGCTGCGTTCACCGCTCAACGCGATCCTCGGGTTCGCGCAGTTGATGGACACCGACAAGGTGCAGGCACCCGGCCAGAAGGAAAGCATCGCGCAGATTCTTCAGGCGGGCTGGCACCTGCTCAAGTTGATCAACGAGATCCTCGATCTCGCGAAGGTCGAGTCGCGGCAGGTGCCGCTGTCCGAAGAGCCGGTGTCGCTGGGCGAGGTGCTCACCGAGTGCCAGGGCATGATTGAGCCCCAGGCGCAGCAACGCGAGCTGACGCTCGAGTTCCCCCACTTCGAAGTGCCCTGCTTCGTGAGGGCCGATCGCACCCGCCTCAAGCAGGTGTTGATCAACCTGCTGTCGAACGCGGTGAAGTACAACCGGCGCGCCGGCACGGTCGAGGTGACCTGCACGCAGGGAAACACCGGCCACACGCGTTTGAGCATTCGAGACAGCGGAGCAGGCCTGCTGCCCGATCAGCTCGCGCAGCTCTTCCAGGCCTTCAACCGGCTCGGGCAAGAGGCCGGCGGGGAAGAAGGCACCGGCATCGGTCTGGTGGTGGCCAAGCGCCTGGTCGAGATCATGGGCGGCGCCATCGGGGTGGAGAGCACGGTCGGAAAAGGGTCGACGTTCTGGTTCGAGCTGCCGTCCGTGGCCGAGCCACAGATGCCCTCGGCAGACGACATCGTGCCGCCCGTCATGACCACCTCCGCGGGGGCGCGCCGACAGGTGCTGCTCTACGTCGAAGACAACCCCGCCAACTTGAAGCTGGTCGAGCAGATCGTCGGCAGGCACCCGCAGCTGCGCCTGATCACGGCCGTCAACGGCGAGCTCGGCGTCGAGCTGGCCCGCACGGTCGTGCCCGACCTCGTCTTGATGGACATCAACCTGCCGGGCATGAGCGGGTTCGATGCCTTGAAGCTCATCAAGTCGGGCCCCAGCACGGCGCACATTCCGGTGGTCGCGGTCAGCGCGAACGCGATGCCGCTCGACGTGGAGCGCGGGCTCAAGGCCGGCTTCTACCGGTACATCACCAAGCCCATCCGCGTCAGCGAGTTCATGGAAGCGGTGAACATCGCGCTCGAGTACGCCAACGCACACCCCGGGCCCAGGCGACCTGAATGACCCCCTCGAGCAGAGTGTTGGCGGCGAAGATCCTGATCGTCGATGACCAGGAAGCGAGCGTCGACCTGCTCGATCAGATTCTCCGCCGGGCTGGCTTCAAGTCGGTGATCTCCACCTCAGACCCCGCAGAGGTCTATGAGCTCCACCGGCTTCACCAGTTCGATCTCATTCTTCTCGATCTGAAGATGCCCCCGATGGACGGGTTCATGGTGATGGAGGGGCTCAAGACCCTCGAGCGTGACCGCGAGCTGCCCGTGCTGGTGGTCGCCGCTGAGCCTGACGACGAGGTGCGCGCGCTCGACGCAGGGGCCGGCGACTTCATCGCCAAGCCCCTCCAGGTCGACGAGCTGCTCATTCGCGTCTGCAAGATGATCGAGCTGCGCGTGATGGAGCTGGCGAAGAGGCCCTGACGCACCTGGACGTTCTTCGACTGGGTACGCGCCGTTCTGAGAACAGGCTCCACGCGAAGGTGGTGTTGGCTGGCTCAGAGCGGCGCTTGAGACGCGCAGGCCCTCGGCACCTGGGACGTCTCCCGGCTGTGTACTCTCTGAGTCCTCGCCTGTACTCCCGGAGTACACGCAGCGAAGGCATCACCCGGCCCCCACCTCGTCACCTGAAATTCCACGCCCGAAGTCGAGGGGCCTGCGCGCAACGAGCGATGCCCCGACCCCTGACGACCCGCCTCCTTCAAGGCCCGCTGGCATCCTGGTGAGTCAGGTCGGCCGCTCGCTCGAGGCAGAACCTCGAGCACGCACTGGAACGCTTCGAGTCTTGAAAGCGAAGTCGGCGTACCGCGAAAGCCAGTTGATCGTGCTGCGCGTTGGAGTCGCGCGTCCCCTCTGAACCTCAGCGAGCCAACGTATTGGTGGGCACGAGCTTCCGCTCAGCGGTCCACCGCTGCAGGTCTCCGAGCACCACCGAGATCTTCGGGCCATCGAGCTGCACACCCGCGCTCAGCGCACCGGCGTGGGCCACCACGTTGCCCCAGGGCTCGAGCTTCGGGTCGGTCGCCGACGCTTCACGCAGCGTCAGCGCACCTTCGACGCGCACGTTCTGAGAGGTGAGGCTCAGCTTCGGCAGCTCGATGCGATCGGCGCGCACCAGCATCGTCGCCTCGAGCTTCACGTTGGGCGAGTCGGTGAACATGCCGAGCACCCCGGGCACCGGCGCGTTGGCTGAGACGATGGCCAGCAGCGGCTGCAGGTTCGACGAGCCCACCGCGAGCTTCGTCGACCAGATGATGTCTGCGTTGGGCGAGAGCAGGCAGGGGTCAGCCACCGCGCGCAGCCAGAGGTTGGGCCAGGTGCGGCCCTGCGCCTGGAGCGTCGCGCCTTCGATGGCCACGGTGCTCCCCGAGAGATCGATGGCGCCGCTGTTCGCGTTGAGTGAGTTGAGCATGCCGTGCACCAGCAGCTTGCCGGTGACGGTGGCGCTGCGATTCTTCACGGTCACGTCGCTCGCGGTCAGGTTCAGCTCGCCGCTGATGCGCGAGGGCGCTGAGTCGAGCTTCACGGTGGCTTCCACCAGGCCGCTGCCGCCACCGAAGTGCACGCCTGCGCCGCCCGGGATGAACTGGTTGAGCGAGGTGAGCGCCGTGAGGTGACCGCCCTTGAGCTTGATCACCGCGTCGATGTCGGTGGCGCGCGTGAGGTCAGCCGGGCCCACCGCGTCGAGCTCGAAGAGATCAGCGTCGACCAACTGCTCACCGTCACGCTGCTTGAGCGCGGCGTGCGAGATGTCGACCGACAAGGCGAGGCGGCCGTTCGTGGTGCGACCGGTGACGGCCGCTGCGCCCCACACCTCGACGAGCGGCAGCTTCACGGCCACGCGCGAGGAGCGGTAGGAGAGCTTCGCGCCGTCGACCACCACGCCATCGGCCACCTGCAGGTCGACCTCGAGCTTGCCGGCGCTTCCGCTGACGCTCACGGTGGACAGCCCGCTCACGTTGGTGAGGTAGTCGTTCAAGAAGCGCGGCTGCGCCGAGGCGGTCAGCTTCACGTCGGCCATCAGCCCGCGGAAGGAATCGAAGTCGAGCTTCGCGGTGTTCACCTCGGGCAGCGTGACGCGCAGGTCGAGGCGCTCGATGCTCACTTCGTTGGGCTCGACGGCGACCAGCTTCGACTTCGCGTCGACCATGTGACCGTCGTCGATGCGCAGCCGACGAAACGGCTCGTACAACATGCCACCGCTGACCTGCGCATCGCCGGTGTAGCGCATGCGATCGATCCACAGCTCGCGCAGGTGACTGACTTCCAGGTCGATGAACTCCAGCGAGAGCAGCTGAATCTCTTCGGCCTTCACTTCATTGTCATTCTCTGACTGGTCCAGCAGCGCGGTCTCATACCCGAGAATCGGGGGCAGCTCGTCCAGGTGCGCCTCGAGCGCGGCGCCCTTCTTCATGCGGGGGCGAATGCGCATCGTCACGCCATCGGCCTTGACCTGCGTGGCCATGAAGCGCTGGTGAAGCAGGGTCCACGGGTGCAGGTTGCCGTGCACTTCGTCGGCGGTGATCATCACCTGCACCATGCGGTCTTGCATGGAGAGCTGAAAGTCACGCACTTCGAACTGCAGCGGGATGATCGTCCACGCCTTCGTGTAGTGAATCTGAACCAGCTGAGGGCTGTTGTTGAGCACCACCTCGCCCCACGGAGAGGCGAGGAGTGCGTTGACGCCCACGTAATAGAGCGCCACCACCGACAACACCAAGACACCCAACACTCGAAGAAGCTTCTTCATGGCGGACTCCTGCGAGGGCTCGGGCGACTGCTTACGGCGCGGGCTGAACGACGGTGCTGCCGTCGATGTTGACCGCGCTCTGGGCGAGCAGGCGGCCGTTGATGGACGCGCCGGTCGCCAGGACGATGGCGGTCTGCGACAGCATCACGCCCTCGGCGTGCGAGGTGGTGCCCATCGAGATCTGGCCGGCCACCTGCCAGAACACGTTCTTCGCCAACGCGCCGCCGGTCAGCGCGATGCGCACGCCGTTGTTGATGGTGAGGTCCTGGGCGATCTGGAAGATGAAGACGTCGGTCGCATTACCGTTGAGCGTCACGTCGCTCGCGAGCAGCAGGCCCGTGCCCCACTGGTAGACGCCGGGGATGAGCGTCATGCCGCCGATGCTGCCGGCGCCCAGCTCGGTGACGCCCGCGGGGCGGCCGGCGGCGTCGGTGTAGGCGAGCTCCATGTCGCTGACCGCGGTGGTCAGGTTCGAAGGCGTCGGCACGGCGAAGTTGGCGGCGAAGATCTGCCCGGTGACCTGCGGAGAGGTCGAGAAGACGTTGGTGGAGTCAGCGATGAGCGAGAAGCCGGTGATGAAGGTCGCCGCGGCCGGGCTGACGGCCACGTTGCCGGTCACCGCCGACATCGGAACGGTCGAGATGGCCGTCTTCGCGAGGATCACGAAGTTGCCCGAGGTGCCCAGGTTCACCGGGGCCAGCGGCGCGAGGGTGCTGCCGGTGGTGAAGTTCAAGACGTACGCGGTGGCGAGCGCGACCGCGTTGCTGCTCTTGGCGCCCGTGGTGATGGTCGCCGTGAAGAGCGTGTTCGCTGCGAAGTTCGCCGCGGGGCGGAAGGTCGCGCGCTGCTGGCCGTAGATGACCGTGCCGGCCACTGCCATCGCGGGCGTTCCGCGGGTGACCGTGAAGGTGCTGGTGGTCAGCGTGGCGGCGTCCATCGCTTCGCTGAAGCGAACCTGCACGTTGCCGTTGACCGCCACGTTGAGCGCGCCCATCAGGGGCGTGGTGCTCAAGATGGTGGGAACCGAGGCCATCGAACCACCGCCGCCGCCGGTCGCAGTGCCGCCGCCCGTCGCGGTGCCGCCGCCGGTCGCGGTGCCGCCGCCGGTCGCAGTGCCGCCGCCCGTGGCCCTGCCACCGCCGGTGCCTCCGTCGGGGCCAGTGCCTGCAGGACCGCACGCCAGCGCGAAGGAAAGCAGGGCGACACAACCGAGGAGAGATTTGGGGTTCATGGGTCCCGCACAAAGCACCTTCGGGGCCAAGTAATTAGTCACGTAATTACGGCAGCTTGGAGATCGAGCAACAGGCCCGTGTTCGCTATTTCCTTCAATTTGAAATAGCGGTCCCTTCAATTCGAACGAAAGGCACGTCATTTGCGCGTTGGGGATTTGGATCACAAAGAGCTGCTGGAGCTGAACCCTGAGACGGGCCTGATTCACTTCGGAGGTCAGCGGGCGCTCCTGATCGACGCGGTGGCGATGGGCCTGCTGCGGAAGTACCTCGTGGAGAACTTCGGCCTCACGGCGGCCCGCGCGGTGCTCACCCAATTCGGCTTCGCGCACGGCTGGCGCATGGCCGAGTCGCTCAAGGCCCAGTTCACCTGGGACACCGAAGAAGACTGGCTCAAGGCGGGCGCGCGCATTCAGGAGCTCGAGGGCCTGTGCTGCGAGGAGGCTGGCGGCGCGGGTGCGTTGTCGACCACCGGGGTCACCCTGCTCTCGTCGTACGAGGCCGAGCAGCACCTGCTGCACTTCGGTCGCTCCGAGGTGCCCGTGTGCTGGACGCTGTGTGGGCTTCGCAGCGGCTACCTCGGCCGCAGCTCTGGCAAGGAGCTGTTCGTGCTGGAAGATCGCTGCGTCGGTAAGGGCGACGCGGCCTGCCACCTCGTCGCCCGCACGCGCGAAGAGTGGGGCGAAGAACGCGCCGCCGAGATCGGCTTCTTCGAGGCGAAGCACCTGGCTGAGACGCTCGACGTGTCGCTGCACCGCGTGACCGAGACCCTCAAGGCCGCCGAGAAGAAGCTGCGTGAGACGCGCCGGGCGTTGGTCAAGGTGGTGCCTGAGGTCGAAGAGCCGACGGGCCTCATCTCGCGCAGCACCTCGATGCGCAAGGTGGTCGATCTGGCCCGCCGCGTGGCGAAGGTCGACTCGACGGTGTTGATCACCGGCGAGAGCGGCTCGGGCAAAGAGCGCATCGCGCGCCTGGTGCACGAGGAGTCGACGCGTTCGTCGGGCCCGTTCATCGCGGTCAACTGCGGCGCCATCACCGAGACGCTGCTCGAGAGCGAGCTGTTCGGCCACTCCCGCGGCGCCTTCACCGGCGCGACGCAAGACAGACCGGGCCTCTTCGAAGCGGCGCACAGCGGCACGCTGCTGCTCGACGAGATCGGCGAAGTGTCGCCTGGCATGCAGGTCAAGCTGCTGCGGGCCCTGCAGGAGCGAGAGATTCGCCGCGTGGGCGAGAACAAGAACCGCCGCGTCGACGTGCGCGTGCTGGCCGCGACGAACCGCGATCTCGCCCAGGGCGTCACGGCCGGCACCTTCCGCCAGGACCTGTTTTACCGGCTCAAGGTCGTCGACCTGAAGGTGCCCTCGCTGCGCGAGCGGCGTGACGATGTCCTGCCGCTGGCGCGCGTGCTGCTGGCCGATGCGGCGCTGCGCATGAAGCGGAAGATGACGGGCATTGCGCCCGACGCGAGCGATCAGCTGCTGCGCTACGAGTGGCCGGGCAACGTGCGCGAGTTGGAGAACGCCATGGAGCGCGCCATCGCGCTCGCACGTGGCACCCGGGTCGAGCTGGAAGATCTGCCCGAAGAAGTGCGCCAGGCCTTTCCCATTCCCGTGGCCTCCACCGGCGCCGTGCGCGCGCTGGACGACGTCGAGAAGGACTACATCGTCGCGGCGCTCGCCCTCAACGGCGGCAACCAGACCCACACCGCAGAGCAGCTGAAGATCGGCTCGGCCACGCTGTACCGCAAGCTCAAGAGCTACGGGCTCATCGGCAAACGCAAAGGCGCCGCCGAAGCCTGAGCTGAAATGCCTGCAGGGTGAGGGCTCTCCTCAACGAGAACGACCCTCACCCCGACCCTCTCCCAAAGGGAAAGGGAGACCACGGCCGTCAGAGAACCTTTCGGCCCTGAATCACCCGCACGAGCACCATGATGATCGCGGCGACGAGCAGAATGTGAATGAAGCCGCCCATCGAGAACGAGGTGACCAGGCCCAGCGCCCAGAGGATCAGCAAGACGACGGCGATGGTGTAAATCATGAGGTCTTCTCCTTCACGGCGTCTGCGCCTTCGTGGAGCTTCGCGACGAACGCGTCGAGCTGCTTCTCTGCTTCGTCCTTCGCCATGCCGGTGCGCTCCTGCAGCTTGCCGAGGAACACGTCCTTCTTTCCCTCGAGGAGAAGAAGATCGTCATCGGTGAGCTTCGCCCACTGCTGCTTGAACTTGCCGCCGACCTGCTTGATGTCGCCTCTGAATTGAGTCCAGTTCATGTGTTCTCCAGGTACGCCGCGTTGATTCGCGTTGTTCGTTCACTGAGCAGCATCGGGGCCAACCGGTCGATGCGAGTATTTGCGGCCGCTTGAGTGGCCAGCCCGGTCGGCGAGGCCAGCAAGGTGAAGG
>JBKJSE010000335.1:0-2796 GCA_046595925.1 Archangium sp.
CAAGGGCAGCGACGCCGACGTCTACGAGTGCGCCTCCATCTTGCTCCACGAGCTGGGGCACAACTTCGGTTACTCACACGATGGGACGAGCGCCGGGATGCCCTTCCCAGCTGACGCGCCCGAGTGATCGTCGGCTGGCTCGAGCTTCATGCGCGTGGGGCTCCTCCGAGTGCGCGTGACGCCTTCGAGTGCAAGGTGGGCGCACCGCAGCCCGACACCAACCAGCTCTTCGACCCCACCTCGGCAGCGGACCACTGAGAAGGCGCCGTGCTTCTTGTTCGGAGAGCGAACCGCCTCGACAAAGATGAAGGGCTACAACAACGTCGACGTGTGCTGGCGGAAGTGAACCCTGAGGGCTCCGGCGAGCTGTGAAACTGCAGCTTGAAGAAGGGCCCGCTATCCGCCCAGTCGGCGCGCCACCTTGGCGTCAAGGACTTTCGCGTCGGTGAGGGCGAGGGTGTTGGCTATGACGGGCTTGCGCTCACGGCGCGGACGAGTGGAAATGCCGGGCACTGATGGAAGGCGTCATCTACCGGCATACCGTCGAGGCGTTCGTGCAACGGGTCTTGTTGCGGCGTGGACTCCTGAGCCTCGAGTTCGATCGTGAGCTCAAGGCGCTGGGTATCGACGTGAGCCGGCCGAAAGAGCTGGGCGTCGACGCGTGGGTCGCGATGTTGAACGCGTCCTCGAAGCGCCTGAGCCCTGGCAAGTCAGCCGAAGAGGCGCTCGAGGAGCTCGGGCGCGAGATGATTCGGGGGTATCAAGACGGCATCGTGGGCCGCGGCTTGTTCGTGCTGCTGCGATTGATCGGCCCGCGCCGGGCGCTGATGCGCATGAAGGAAAACTTCAAGACGTCCGACAGCGTGACGACCATCACGTCGACCGAGGTGAGCCCGACCTGCATCGAGATCGAGTTCCTCACGGTGTTCGGGACACCTACCTACGCGCAGGGAATTCTGCTCGAGGCGTTGGTCCAGTTGAAGGCCCGCGAGCCGAAGGTGGAGTTCCGCGTGCTGCCCTCTGCAGCGACGGTGTTCACCGTTTCGTGGGCGGCCTGATCGACTGAGCAGCCCAGGTGTTGGCTCAACACAGCAAGCCATTGAATTCACGGTCGCGTTTCAGGCCTACATTGACGCACAACTCCAAATTGCCCCAATTCGATAATGGGACTGCTGACTCACCCGCGCAGCCTTCCAGGATCTTCCATGCCCTTGCGAATCTCTGACAGCCGCATCCGCTCGTTCACCGAAACCCTCCAGCGCGACGCGAGCCCGAAGATCACCGACGCCAACGTGCTCGACATCCTCGCGGCGGTTGGCGACGGCGCGCACGCGAGCGGCGACAAGGTGAAGACCCAGCTCACCCGCCCCGGCATCACCCGGAAAGAGCAGTTCGACCTCGCCGCCAAGGGCCTGACCAACAACGAGAAGAGCGACCTCGGCCAGCTCCTCACCAGGTCGGGCTTCGCGATGGACCCCGGCGCGAAGAACTTCCTCGAGGCGCTCACCGGCAAGTCTGCGTTGCTCGAGACCTTCGGCCCGCTCACCATCACCGGCGATCAGAAGAACGGCATCGCCGGCATCGCGAAGGCCGGCGAGACGATCGAAGCCATCAACCTCTCCGCAGCGCCTGCGGGCCGCCTGCACCTGACCGACACGATGGTCATCGGCACCGCCGACGCGACCGGCAAGTTCCTCGGCGCGATGCCTGACGTGCGCGAAGGCGACATGATCCGCATGCGCACGCGCGCTGCCGACGGTTCGACCAGCGACTGGCTCACCATTCAGGCCAAGGGTGTCGAGACGAAGGACACCCGCAACGCGATCGTCAACCTCGAGCGCATGGATCTCGCGGTCGGCACCGACGGCATCACCGTCTCGCACAACACCGCGCGTCCCCTCTCCGAGCCCAACGCCACGCTGCGCTTCACCAACGTGCGCACCGGCGAGAAGACCGACGTGAAGGTCACCGAGAACGGCTCGCTCCCCGCGGGCTTGAAGCTCAAGGGCCAGGCCGGCGACGAGTTCAAGGTGGCGGGCAGCGACGGCACCAACAACGTCGACTTCGCCACGATCGCAGGTTCGCTCAAGGTTCCGGGCGGCACCAACGGCGGCAACCGCGTCGACCTGCCGGACCCGAAGATGCACAAGGACGAGCTGAACGTGGACGGTACGCCCAAGTTCAAGCTCGAGCGCTTCACCGGCCCGCTCTTCATCGACGAGCCGAAGGCCGACGACGTGCGTCAGGGTGCGATCGGTAACTGCTACTTCCCCGCGGCGATGGCGGCGGTCGCCTCGGCCCGTCCCGACGTCATCAAGAACATGATCAAGGACAACGGTGACGGCACGTACACCGTCAAGTTCACCCCGAGCAGCTCCGGTGGCGCGAGCCGCCCGGTGGAGATCAAGGTCGACGGCGATCTCTACGCGCGCAGCTACGGCGGCCCGATCTACGGCGGCAGCCTCGGTGGCTCGACGGCTCCCGACAAGATGGAGCTCTGGTTCCCCCTCATCGAGAAGGCCTACGCCCAGTGGAAGGGCAGCTACGACACCATCGGCAACGGCGGCGTCGCGGGCCAGGTGATGTCCGACGTGATGGGCAAGGGCTACAAGTACGAGAACATCAGCGCGGCCAACAAGGATCGCGTCTACGAGATGATCAAGACCGCGGCGGCGAACAACCAGCCGATGGCCGCTGGCACGTACGGCACCGAAGACGCGGCCAGGTACACCAACACCGGCGTCTACGCGCACCACGCGTACTCGGTGATGGGCGTCGAAGAAGAGAACGGCACCA
>JBKJSE010000006.1:0-11457 GCA_046595925.1 Archangium sp.
GCGCGAGGCAGAAGTACTCCCTCGACTCCGCTCGGGAGGACCGGTGTGTTCCTTCGGTCGAAATCGCCAGCGAAGCTGGTTCCTTGCTCGGGGGGAACGGTGCTGTTCCTTGAGGAGCGGAGTCGAGGGAGTACCTCTGCTTCGCTCAGCGAGTGCCCCCTCGACTGGGCTCGGGGGGACCGGGGGTGGACCTATTTCACCAGTCTCTTCGGCTAAACCAACTTCACCCGCACCACGACCTCAGGCTTCACCTTGAGCGCGCCCAACATCGCGCTGAACGGCTTGATGCCGAACTTCCGCTGATCGATCCGGAACTCGACGGTGTCCCCCGTGCGAACGCCGCGCACCTCGTTGCTCTGGCCGTGCATACCCAGCACCCCCACCACCGCCTGTTCGGTCACTTCGGTCGAAGCGAAGGTGATCGCGCCATACCGCTGCGACTGCAGCACCTCATGAATCGCGTTCTTTTCGATCTCCCCGAACTTCGAGCGATCGATCATCGAAGGCGCTTCGAGGCCGTCCTTCATCGCGCACACCACCCGCAGCGAAGTGGGATCGAGCTCAAGCCGGGCCGAGTTACCCTCGACGTCGAGCGTGAACTTCGTGGCCCTGAGCTTGAGATCGTGGGCCACCATGGAGAGCAGGCCCTCCTTGAAGCTCAACACGATGATCTCCGCTGACGATGCGTCGTAGCGCGCCATGGCGTCTCTCTGGCATAGAGCGCAGCGGCCGTGATCAAGAAGTTCTCCATCAGTCTCGTCGTGGCGATCCTCCTGCTGCTGGGGGTCGGGTTCGCGCTCCCCCGCACCTGGAAGGTGGAGCAGCACGTCGTGATCGCCGCGACCCCTGCGCAGATCTACCCGCTGCTCTTCGACCTGAAGCGCTGGCAGGAATGGTCGGTGTGGAACCGCACGATGGATCCCCTGCTGCGCAACACCTACGAGGGGCCGCACGATGGGCTCGGTGCGCGCTGGTTGTGGCTGGGGCCCACCATGGGGCGTGGCCAGGTGGTGATCGTCGCGGCCGACCCGCAACGCGGCATCGAGCTCGATGAAGCGATCGAATCGGAGCTGGTGAACGGACACGCGTCGTTGACCTTCACCGCCGAGGGTGACGGCACGCGGGTGACGTGGATCGATGAAGGTACGCTCCCGCCCCTCATGGGAGGTTTCTTCCGCGGCCTGGTCGAGACGCGGTTGGCTGAACACGTCGGGACAAGTCTTCAAAAACTCAAGACCCTCCTCGAAGACCGGCCCGCCGGCTGAGCGGTTGCCCGCGAAGTCTGCTCGCGGTGTGTTCAGCGGACATGAGTCCCGATTGGGGAAGCTGGAGCGACCGGTTCCGCTGGCGCGTCTCGAGGCGCGGCAACGTCGTCGAGCTGTGGGCCACTCCCGACGCGATTGGTGAACAGGCGGCCCACCTCGCGCAAGAACCGATCCGGGCGCTGACCATCGAGAAGGCTGAGGTCGCAGGTGTTGCGGCGCTGTCGCTGCGAGAGCCGTTCAGGAACTTGCGCCAGCTTTCGGTGGAGGCCAACGGGTTGCCGGGTGAGCTGGTGGCCACGCTGGTCGAGCGGCTGCACTCACCGCAGCTGCGCTCGTTGGCGCTGTCGAAGGTGCAGCTCGACGGCACCGGGCTCAAGTGGCGAAAGGTGTTCTCGGGGGCCAGGGCGCTGGAGCGTCTCGAGCTGACGGCCTGCTTCACCAGCGGCGATTCGGCGGCGACCTTTCTGAACGAGGCGAAGGTGCCGCGGCTTCGCAGGCTGCGGCTGGCCGACAATGGCTTCGGGCATGGCGTCGAGGCGATCGCGCGCGAGCTGCGCCGGTCGGGCCGGCGCCTCGTCGAGCTCGGCATCGGGTCCAATGGGCTCGATGGGGCATCGGTGTGCACGCTGCTCGAGGGCTTGCGACCCCAGGCGCTGTGGCTGACTCAGAATCCGCTCGGGCCCGAAGGCATGCGTCGCATCGCGGGTGGCCTCGAGGCGCGATCGATCAGGCAGATTGGGTTGGCGCGCTGCCAGCTGGGCGACGTGGGCGCGCGGGCGATGACGTTGTGGCTCGGAGGCTCGACGCTCGAGCACGTCTCCGCGGACGGCAATGGGTTCGGCGTGGCCAGCGCGAAGTGTTTCGCGACGCACTGGCGCACCAACCTGGGGGCGGCGTTGCTGCTGGCGGAAAATCAGTTGGGTGATGACGGCGTCGAGGCGCTGGTGTCGACGCCGGCCGGTGAGCGGCTGCGGCGGCTCGATGTGTCCGGTAATGGGCTGACCGCGAAGGCGGTGCGGGCGCTCTCGAGATCACCGCACCTGACCAAGTTGAGGGAGCTCGAGCTGAGCGACAACGCGCTGGGTGATGAGGGGGCGATCGCGCTGTGCGAGTCGCCGCTTCTGGGGCGTTTGGTGGAGCTCGACCTGAGCGCCAACGGAATTGGGCGGGGTGGTGCCAGGGCGCTGACGGATCGGACGGGGCGGCGGCTGCGATCGTTCTGGCTGCTCAGAGGCAACGATGTGCCTGCGATGTTCGTGCAAACGATGCGATCCAACGGCGTTGGCGTCGTCTGATCGTCGAGGGACTACCTCTGCTTCGCGCGACGAGTGCCCCCTCGCGGGCAAACGGGGGTGGCGTCTGTTACCTCAAGAAGTCCGCGATCACGGCCTGCACCTCATCGCTGCGAAGCATCGCGGTGTGCTCACCCGTCGTCTCGACGAGGGTCGCCTTGATCGGCCGGGGTGGATGCGCGCTCTCCACCAACACCGCGCCATCACCATCACCCTTGAGCGGCTGCGAGAAATCGAAGCTGCCATCTGCCTTCACCGTCCACCCCTTCACCGTCGGCCGGCCCTTCCCGACGATCACCATCGCCTCCCAGCTCGGAGCAGGACCCTCTTCGTCTGCCAGGCTCCCCCACAGCGCCCGGTGCGCCTCGAAGCGCTCCTCGAGCTGCCGCCGATACGCCGCGTCGTTCGCAAGCGAAGCGTCCTGAAAGACACCCCACTTCCCCTCAAGCCAGGTCGCCGCGTCGTACGCGGGCACGTCCGTCCGCGCGCCAGCTTCATCGAAGAAGTACTCCGGTGCCGCCGGCAACAACTGCCACGCCGCCGGCATCGTCAGCAGCGCCTCGGCCGCGAGCAGCTTCGTGTTCGCCGAGGTCTTGCTGCCGAGCTGCAGATCGTCCCACTGCCCTGGCCCACCCCGAAACGGAGTGCCGACGAACACCACCTTCTTCACCGCCGCTTTCACCGCGTCCGGCCCGCGCCGAAGGCACTGCAGCGTCACCAGCCCGCCCATCGAATGCGCCACCAACCGAACGCGCTTCTTCGGCCCCAGGCCCTCGATGAACGTGCACAACCCCGCCCCGCTCTCGCGAATATCAAGGCGCCAGTCGTAGCTGTACGTGATGAAGCCTGGCAGCGCGCCCTTCGCCCAGTTCATCCAGTTCGCGTAGATCTCTTCTTCGAAGATGAACGGGATCACCGTCAGCCGAGTCATCGGCCCCGCGGGCTTGAGCGTGCCGTAACGAGGCCCCTCGCGTTGACCTGTGAACGGCAGCGCGAGCGTTCGTTCGCCCTGGCTCAGCGCATCACCGACCTTGAGCCACGCGAGTTCCCCGGTCTGGGTCTCGAGAAAGCCCCCCTTGTAGCCGTGCACGAAGATCGTGACGTCCTCGCCCGAAGGCGGGATCAGGTTCGGCTGCGGAGCGATGCAGCCCACGAGCACCACGCACAGGATCGAGCTTCTCAATTCATCAACGGGGGTTTTCCCGCCTTTCGTGGGGGCGTGAGGTTCGTGCGCAGGTACTTCTCGATCACCAACAACAACCCATCGAAGGCATCGCGCATCGCCCATGCCTGGTGATCGACATCCTTCATCGCCAGGGCGCGCGCCAACCCCGCCCGCAGCGCGGTCTGCACGCCTGCGCAGTCATCACGGGTGTCGATCAGCTTCTTCGCGGTGTCCGCGTAGATCGAATAGCAGCGCGCGACGTCGCCCTCGTTGTACGCGGGCGCCCCCAGGCGAATGGCCTCGGCGATGGTGTCGCTGGTCGCCTCGAGGCCCGCGGCCGCTGACCCCTCCAGCAGCGAGAGCGGGTGTTCGGGCACGTCGCGTTTCGGCGGCTTGCGGTTGTCGGCGCAGAGCACGCTGAGCGGGAGCTCCTGGTTCTGGCGGAGCAGCGGCTCGAGGTACTTCCACGGCACGCCCAGCGTCACCACGCCTTCATCGGTCTCGGCCACGGTCACCACCCCGAGCGCCGTGCCATCGGCCCCCACCAGCGGGCCACCCGACGCATCGGGCGGCACTTCACCGGTGAGCGAATAGACGGTCAGCGAAGCGCCCACCACCTGAACGGCCGTGAGCTGCGCGTCGACCCACCGCGCCCGGCCTTCACCGGTGACCATGCCGAACACGTAGACCGGCTGCCCCTCTTCCGCGAGCCTGGCCCCGGCCGGCTTCACCGGGGTCGCGTCGAGCAGGCCCACGTCGAGCACCGCGAGATCGCGCCGGCTGTCGAGCGCGCAGACCGACTGCACCGGCAGCACCCGACCGTCGGCGAGGTGCGCGACGATCTCTGGCTCATCGGCCACCACGTGGAAGCACGTGACGATGCGACCGTTGGGCGCCACGAACCCCAGCCCGTACGACTGCTGGAACTCGAGGAGCACGACGGACGCTGCGGCTTCGAGCGGCGTCATGACCTGTTCATACTCCACGGCAGAGGGCTGCGCGCTACAAGCAAGACATGGCCGACAATGCTCCCCGTCCATGGACTCAGGTCGCAGTGCGCGCCGAGCGGGATTACCGGATCTTCAGGACCCGGACCCTCGACGTGACCGATCCGCGCAACGGCAACCCCTACATCCGCACCGTGATCGACGCGCCCGACTGGGTCAACGTCATCCCGGTGACCGCGGCCGGCGAAGTCGTGCTGGTGCGCCAGTTTCGCTTCGGCACGTGGAGCAACACCCTCGAGATCCCCGGAGGCATGCTCGACCCGGGTGAAGACCCGCTCACCGCCGCCACCCGCGAGCTCGAAGAAGAGACGGGCTTCCGACCGACGCGCGTCACGCCGCTGGGCGCCTCGCACCCCAACCCCGCCATCCTCGTGAACCGGCTTCACAGCTTCCTCGCGGAAGACTGCGTGAAGGTGCACGACGGGAAACAAGACGGGAGCGAAGACATTCAAGTGGTGCTGGTGCCTCGGGCAGAGCTGCCGCGACTGGTGCGGGAAGGTCAGATCACTCACGCCCTCGTGCTCGCCGCGCTGCTCTATGACGCCTGGAAGCCGTGACGTCAGGGCACTTTCCACAACTTCACCAGCCCTGAATCGGCCACCGCGAGCCACACACCGTCGGGCGAGACTGCCACCGAGGTGGCTTCGGCCGGCCAGGTCTGAAGGACCGCCGCCTTCTCGACGTTCCACATGCGAACCAGGCCGTCGCCACAACCGACGATCGCCCGCTTGCCGTCCGGGAGCAGCGCCACGCTGGTCACCCGGCTCTTCGGGCGATCCATCTCGGCGACAGGGCCCTTGAGCACCGTGAGCTGCTTGCCCGCATCATTCCAGATCTTCACGTCGACGCCGCTCGCGGTCCACGACGCGACCGTGGTGCCCGAGGCCGTCATGGTGGTCAGCGGCAGCTCATGGGGCGTCTTCGTCGTCTTGCGCGCCTTGCCCGTCTTCGCGTCGAGCAGCGAGAACGAGCCGTTCCCGCTCGAGACGAGCAGCGTCTTACCGTCGGCGGTGAACCGCACGGTGCGCCCGCGAAACTCGAACTTCTTCGCGTCCTGGCTCAGCTCGTAGACCGCGCCGTTGTCGCCCAGGCCTGCCACGGCCAGGACACTGCCGTCAGGGGCAAAGGCCAGCTCTCCGATCGCGTCGGGGTGCACGATGCTCTTGAGCTGCTTGCCCGTGGCGACGTCGATGACGCGCACGAGCAGGGACACGTCGCCGACCGCGAGCTGCTTGCCGTCGGCTGAGAAGGCGAGCGCGGACAGCTGGTTCTCAGCGCCGGTGATCGTACGCACGGTCTGACCGGTCTTCAGGTTCCAGAGCTTCACCATCTTGTCGCGGCTGGCGCTGGCCAGAGAGGCGCCGTCGGGGCTGAAGGCGATCGCCACGATGGCGTCGGTATGACCCTTGAGCGCCCAGGGCGTTCCGGGGAGCAGGGCCTCTGGCTCGAAGGCACCGAGCGTAAGAACGAGCGCGAGGGCGATCATCGGTTCTCCTTGCGCGACCACAGGCCTGAGCGGCCGCCGCTCTTGTGCTCGAGGCCGATGGCTTCGATCACCATTCCGCGGTCTGTGGATTTGAGCATGTCGTAGACGGTGAGGGCCGCGGCACAGACGGCGGTGAGCGCCTCCATCTCGACGCCCGTACGGTCGACCGTCTTCACGGTGGCTCGAATTTCGACGGCGCCTTTGGTGGCGACCACTTCCACCTCGACCCCGGACAGGCTGATCGGGTGACACAGGGGAATGAGCTCGGGCGTGCGCTTCGACGCCATGATGCCGGCGATGCGCGCGGCGCCGATGACGTCACCCTTTTCGACCGTGCCTGAGCGGATCTTCTTGAGCGCCGCGGGGCTCATGCGCACCCGGCCGGTGGCGATGGCCACTCGCTGGGTCTTCTCTTTGTCGCCGACGTCGACCATCTTCATGCGGCCAGCCGTAGCATGAGTGCGGCCCTCACCCTGACCCTGTCCCCAGCGGGAGAGGGAAGGAGGTTCACCACTCGTCGAGGATGAACTTGCGCGGGTTCTGCGCGATGCCGTTGACGCGCACTTCGTAGTGCAGGTGAGGACCCGTCGAGCGACCCGTGTTGCCCATGGCCGCGATGACGTCGCCACGCTTCACGCGCTCGCCCGACTTCACCTTGATGAAGGACAGGTGGCCGTAGCGGGTCTTGATGCCGTAGCCGTGGTCGAGCACCACCACGTTGCCGTAGCCGCCTTCGAGACCGGCGAAGACCACCGTGCCATCAGAAGGAGAGACGATCTCTTTGCCGTGCGGGCCGGCGATGTCGAGGCCGGCGTGCATCACGCGCTCCGAGGTGTACGGGTCGAGCCGCGAACCGAAGTCCGAGGTCACCCAACCGCGCGTGGGCCAGACCGAAGGCACCGAAGCGAGCAGCGACTTCTGATCCTGAAAGTAGGCCTGCAGTTCCTGCAGGCTCTGCTCCTGGCGGGTCGCTTCGGCCGACAGCTTGTCGAGCTTCTGCGCCAGCACCTGCGGACCTTCGTTGTCCTTGCTGCGCACGAACTGGTTCTCACCTGCCGCGGGGAGCGGCTGCTGCTCGGTGGGGCCCATGGCGAGGTTGCGCTGCGGGTCACTCAACAGGGTGATGGCGCGCAGCTTCTGATCGAAGCGCTCGACCCGATCCAGCGTCTGACCGACGTGCTGGAGCTGCTCTCGGATGACCGCCAGTTCACTCTTGAGCTTCAGGTTCTCGTCACGAAGCGCCGGGTTCTCGCGGGCTTCAGAAACAATGCTGAAATAGTGGCCGGTAAATCCAAGCCCGATCAGGAACAGGAGCGCGACGGCACCCAGCGCCTGATAGAGCCAGCGCTTGCGGAGGTGAAAACGCTTCACCTCGGCATGGCGTTCCGGAACGACGATGAGGGTGAAGCTCTCGTTCGAGGACAATCATTCCCCTTGTGCGGGCCATCCCCCCAGAAACGGGGGCGTCAAACCGCGCGACCCTCGTCGATCAGGTCGGTCTGGCGCAACTGAAAAGGTGTTTTTCTTCGTACTTACGCTTCGACCATCGTCGCCACGATGACCGTGATGTTGTCGTCGCCGCCGCGCTCGTTGGCGAGCTCGACCAACTTCCGCGGGGCGTCTTTGAGCGGGTTCGAAGAGACGACCTGTTGGATCTCTTTGTCCTCGACCAGGTTGGCCAGTCCGTCAGAGCACAAGATGAAGAAGTCGCCCGGCCGCGCGATCAAGCCCATCACGTCCACCTGGACTTCTTCTTCGAAGCCGACAGAGCGGGTGATGATGTTCTTGTAGCGGGAGTGCTTGGCCTCTTCGGGGGTGATCATCCCCGCCTTGATCTGCTCGTTGACCAGCGAATGATCTTCGCTGACCTGCTGAATCAGATCGCCTCGCACCAGGTACGCCCGGCTGTCACCGACGTGCGCAAAGAGGGCGTTCTCACCCTTGATGCACAAGGTGATGACCGTCGTCCCCATGCCGGCGAGGCGCGGGTCTTCCTGAGCGGCTTTGAAAATCTCCGCGCAGGCCCGTTCCACCGCACCGCGGAGGAACTCGGGGAGGGTTGAGTCCTGGAGTGGGGTTTCGGGTCCGAAAGGATCCTCAGGCGCTTTCTTCGCCGCGCGCATCTGCTGGTCGATTGTCTCGACCGCAATGCGCGAAGCGGTTCCACCGCCTGCATGCCCACCCATACCGTCGGCGACCACATAGAGCTGCAGCTCCTCGTCAATGAGGTAGCTGTCTTCATTGTGGTTGCGCTTCCGACCTACGTCGGTGAGCCCAGCCGACACTGCTTTCAGTCGCGAGCCAGCCGTCTTCGACACGGCGCGGAGGTTAAGCGCACCAGCGGCACCCGGCAACAAACCTCTTTCACCAGTCGTCACGCGCTGCGTCGCTGAACGTCGGCCTGCTTCTTCCGGTTGCGCTTTGGCTTCACGTGGCGCAGGGCGGATCGGAGCAGGGCTTGGGCCGCGCCCAGGGCTTCCCGGGTGACTTCGACCCCGGAGAGCATGCGCGCGAGCTCTCGCGCGCGGTCAGTTCCCTCGTCGAGGGCCTGCACCACCGAGCGCGTTCTCCCCTTCACTTCACCCTTCTCGATGCGCAGGTGCGCGTCGGCGTGGGCGGCCACCTGGGGAAGATGGGTGATGCACAGCACCTGCCGGTGCGCCGAGATGTCCTTGATGAGCCGCCCCACCACGTCGGCCACCGCCCCGCCGATACCCGCGTCGGCTTCGTCGAACACCGAGCAGACACACGCATCGCTGCCCGCCAGCGCCGCCTTCATGGCCAACATCACGCGAGACGCTTCGCCGCCCGAGGCCACTTTGGCCAGCGGCCGCACTGCTTCTCCCGGGTTCGCGCTGAAGAGGAACTGAGCCGCGTCGGCCCCCGCTGAGCTGAGCTGTGCGACCTCGAACTGCACCTCGAACTTCGCCCGGCCCATGGCGAGGCGCTCCAGGCCTTCCATCACGGTGTAGGTCAACTTGCCCGCGGCCGCCTTGCGCGCAGCGGTCAGCCTCACCGCCGCGGCGCTCGCTTCTGCTTCTGCCTTGAGGCGCTCCACTTCGACCTCGGCCCGGCGCTCGGTGCGGTGCACCAGTTCATCGAGCTCGGCGGTGAGCGCGGTGCGTTTGCTCAGCACGCCCTCGAGCGAAGCGCCGTGCTTGCGGCACAGCCGACGAATGGCATCGAGGCGATCATCGACTTCCTCAAGCCGCTTGGGATCAGAGTCGAGGCCACTCAAGTACCGCGACAACGAGTGCGAGGCCTCTTCCAGCTCGGCCCGGGTGCGCCAGAGCGCTTCCCTGACTGCACAGAGAGACGGGTCGAGCTTCTCTGCTTCACCCACCAGCTGGAAGGCACGGCCAAGCAGCTCGGTGGCCGAGCCGTCACGCGTGGCGATCAGCTCTTCTGCGCTCCCCGCGCCGTGACGCAGCTTTTCCGATGAGGCGAGCCGCTTGCGCTCGATCTCGAGCAACAGGTCTTCGCCGGGCCTGGGCGCGACGCGTTCGATCTCCTCCAATTGAAAGGTGAGGAAGTCGATGCGCCCCGCCACCTGGCTCTCGTCCCCCCCCAGCCCCTGCAGCCTCGCGTTGGCGTCACGCAGCCGCTCCCACGCCGCGCGGTACGCCGCCATCACCGGCCCTTCCATCAGCTCGCCAAACCGATCGACCAACCCCAGGTGCTGCCCCGCATCGAGCAGCGCCATGTGCTCGTGCTGACCTGCGATGTCGACCTGCGCCTTCATCAGCCGCTGCAGCACGCCGACCGTCACCAGCGCACCGTTGACGTGCACCCGGCCCCGCCCTTGCCGGCCGAAGGCGCGCCGCACGCTCACTTCAGGCCCATCGTCGGGCAGGCCGAGCTCGCTCAAACGCGCGCTCAAGACCTCAGAGCGTTCGAAGAGCCCCTCGATCACCGCCTCGTCGGCCCCGCTGCGAATGACGTCGGGTTCCGCCCGGCCACCGACCAGCAGGCCCAGCGCATCAATGAGGATCGACTTTCCCGCGCCGGTCTCACCGGTCAGCACGGTGAGGCCCGGGCCGAAGCCCACCTCAGCCTCTTCAACCACCGCAAAGTTCTTCAGTCTCAGTGTGATCAGCATCCCGTTGCCCTCCATCGGAGATACTGAACACCCTATCAGTACCCACCGACAAGTGAAGAGACGGGCGCTGAAAAACCCTGAAATCTCAGCGCATCTCCGCTTCAGTGCTCGAACTTGAAGAGGTCTTCCACGTCGCGCTCGGTGAGGGCCTTGCCGACGTCGGAGTCGCTGCCCAGCACGCCTGCCGCCAGCTCACGCTTGCGCTGCTGCAGCCCGAGGATCTTCTCCTCGACCGTGCCGCGGGTGATGAGCTTGTACGAGAACACCGCGCGGGTCTGCCCGATGCGATGCGTTCGATCGGTGGCCTGATCTTCCACGGCCGGGTTCCACCACGGATCGTAGTGGATGACGTAGTCGGCCGCGGTGAGGTTGAGGCCGGTGCCACCCGCCTTGAGCGAGATGAAGAACACGGGCGGGCCGTCGGGCGCGTTGAACGCGTCGACCTTGGCCATGCGGTCCTTCGTGCGGCCGTCGAGATAGAGGTACTTGAGCTGCTTCTCGTCGGCCTGCGTGGTGAGGATCTCCAGCATCTCGGTGAACTGGCTGAAGATGAGCGCGCGGTGACCTTCACGCACGAGCTCGTCGACCAGCTCTGAGAACCGCTCGAGCTTGGCCGAAGGCGGCAACGCGGTACCCGGGGGCAGCTTGAGCAACCGGGGATCGCAGCAGACCTGGCGCAGCTTCATGAGCGCCGAGAGGATCGAGATGCGCGACTTGTTGAAGCCGAGCTTGTCGATCGAGTCGTAGACCTTGCGCTTGCTCTCTTCGAGCACCTCTCGGTACAGCGCCTGCTGCCCCGTATCCATGTCGACCCAGGTGACCACTTCGGTCTTGGGAGGCAGGTCCTTGGCCACCTCGCTCTTGAGGCGCCGCATGATGAACGGGTGAATGCGCTTCTTGAGCCGATCGCGCGTCTCGGTGTCGCCCTGCACCGTGATCGGGTGCTCGTAGCGTTCGTGGAAGCTTTCCGCGTTTCCGAGGAAGCCGGGCATGAGGAAGTCGAAGAGGCTCCACAGCTCGGTGAGGCGATTTTCGAGCGGTGTGCCGGTCAATGCGATGCGGTGTTCTCCACCGACGGCCTTGCAGGCCTGTGCGGTCGCCGAGTCGGCGTTCTTGATGTTCTGCGCCTCGTCGAGAATGACG
>JBKJSE010000089.1:0-12820 GCA_046595925.1 Archangium sp.
GCGCCGATGTGGGGTGGGCTCGTCTCGCTCACCGCGCTCACGTTGCTCATCATTCCCGCCGCCTACGTCACCTGGAGGGGACGGCAGTTGGTGGTGCGGGTGAACGAAGGCTGAGCCTCCGCAGTCGTGGAATCAGGCCCGGTGTTCCCAGTGCCACGGCTCGCGCGGAATGGTGTGGAAGCCGTACCGCGCGCCGTTCGCTCGCAACCAGGCGCTGGCGCCGGGGCTCGCTCCCAGGTTCACGTCGACTGCCCGCCCTAGGCCGTGATTGCTGGTGCCCGGCCGCGCTGCGAGACCGAGGCGGCCGTTGGGCTGACGAACACCGTAGATGCCCTTGCGCCGCGCGACATCGACCTGGGCGGGGTAGCTACGGTAGCTGTCGGTGAGTCGAATGTTCACGCCATCGCGACGGGCTGCATCGCGCATCTGCGTGTAGGCCCGGGCTGCATTTCCGAACATCTTGTGCCCGCCGCCCACGTCGGTCAGCGCATTGGAAGGAATGCGGCCGTTGCGGTACGGCACCCGCTGATTGGCCCGCACCCCTTCTTGAGGGGAGGTGCGCGTGGTCCCGCGAGCCCTCGTGGGGGTCGTCTCTGGGTGGTGGTGGTGCGCGGGTGCAGTCGCTGCGCGGCTGCGAGCGGCCGGCGCGCGCTCGAAGGAATCTCTTGCCCCTGGCAGTTGCAGGCGCTGGCCGACCTGAAGCGTGCGCGGATTGACGCCGGGGTTCGCCTGCCTGAGTCGGCCGAGGTCCAGGTTGTTGCGATTGGCGATCGCGTACATCGTGTCGCCGCGCCGAATGGTGACTGAGGGCATCGAGGTTTCTCCTGAAAGAAGGCTGCCTGTTCGATTGTCGGTCGTTCCGGCGCGTTGTTGCGGACCTTCGCCCTGAAATCAGGCCGGCGCAGGCGCAATGAGGGGTTGCTTTCCGTGACCGAGCTCCCGGCGCATCCACAGCAGGTAGACCGCCGGGTACACCAGCAGCTCCATCGCGAAGCTGGTGACCAGGCCCCCGACCATGGGTGCTGCGACGCGCTTCATCAGATCCGCGCCCGTTCCCGTCGACCACATGATCGGCAGCAGACCGAGCATGGCAGCGCAGACCGTCATCGCCTTGGGCCGCACGCGCTTGACCGCGCCGTGCACGATGGCCTCCACCAGGTCGTGCTCCGTCTCGAGGGCTCCGCGCTTCCTGAACTCGTCGATCGAGAGATCGAGGAACAGGAGCATGAAGACGCCCGTCTCTGCGTCGAGCCCCATCAGCGCGATGAGCCCCACCCAGACCGCGATCGACATGTTGTAGCCAAGCAGGTTCAGGAAGATCAGCGCGCCGATCGCTGAAAAGGGAACGGCGGCCATCACCAGCGCCGCTTTGAAGGCTGACTTCGTATTCAGGTAGAGCAACACGAAGATCAGCACGAGGGTGAGCGGCAGAATCAGGGTGAGCCGGTCTTTGACCCGCAGCATGTTCTCGTACTGCCCGCTCCAGTTCAGAGAATACCCCGGGGGCACCTTCACCTGACTGGCGACGGCTTTCTTCGCCTCTGTCACGAAGCTGCCGATGTCGACCTTCGAGGTGTCGAAGTCGACGTAGACGTAGCCTGCGAGCAACCCGTTCTCGTCGCGAATCATCGATGGCCCCGTCGTGAGCTTCACGTCGGCGATGGCCTCGAACGGAATTTGTCCGCGCCCGCCCGGGAGCGGCACCAGCACCCGCTTGAGTGACTGCACGTCTTCTCGAAACTCACGCGCGTAGCGCACGCTGATTCCGTAACGCTCCCGACCTTCCACGGTGACGCTCTGTACGTCGCCGCCGACCGCCGTCATCACCATCATGTTCGCGTCGTCGACCGACAGCCCGTAGCGGGCGAGCTCGTCGCGTTTGAGTACGAAGTCGAGGAAGTAGCCGCCCGCGACCCGCTCGGCGTACGCGCTGCGCGTGCCCGGAACGCGGCTCACGGCGGCCTCGGTCTCGATGGCCAGCCGCTCGATCGTCGAAAGATCCGCGCCCATGATCTTGATGCCGACCGGCGTGCGGATACCGGTCGACAACATGTCGAGCCGGCCCTTGATGGGCATGGTCCAGGCGTTCGAGATGCCGGGGATCGCCAGCAGGGTGTTGAGCTCGTCCTCCAGCTCAGCCTCGGTCATGCGGTCACGCCACCCCAGCCGCAAGGGCCGCTTGAGCCACTGCGGTGCCCAGCCCGAGTACCAGCGAGGCCTCTCGCGCCACTCGGCCTCGGGTTTGAGCATGATGGTCGTCTCCATCATCGTGAACGGTGCGGGGTCGGTCGACGTGTTGGCGCGACCCGCTTTCCCGAAGACGCGCGCCACCTCGGGCACGGTGCGCAGCAGCTTGTCTTGAATTTGCAGAACGTGCTGCGCTTCGGCCACCGACATGCCCGGCTGCACAGCCGACGGCATGTACAGCAGCGTGCCCTCGCGCAATGGCGGCATGAACTCCGAGCCGAGCGCCAGATACAGCGGCACCGTGGTCGCCACCGCGCCCACCGCCACCAGGATGACGGCCTTCGGGTGCCGCAAGACGAAGCGGCACGGGCCCTCGTACAGTCGGTGCAACAGCCGGCTGACCGGGTGCTGCTCTTCAGCGCGGTACTTCCCTACGAGCGCCGCGGTGAGCAACGCCGAGAGCCAGCGCGGCTTGAAAGTGAATGGGTCTGCTCGCGCAAAGAGCATGCGAATCGCGGGGTCGAGGGTGATGGCGAGGAAGGCCGCGATCGCCATCGCCAGATTCTTCGAGATGGCCAGCGGGCGAAACAAGCGGCCCTCCTGGTCGATCAACGTGAAGACCGGCATGAACGCGACGGCGATCACCAGCAGCGAAAAGAAGACCCCGGGCCCGACCTCCATCAGCGCCGCCAGCCGCACCTCGTAGAAGTCGCCTTTCCGGCCGCCTTCCTGCCAATGGTAGATGCGGTTGTACGCGTTCTCGACCTCGACGATCGCTCCGTCGACGAGCACTCCGATGGAGATGGCGATGCCGGCCAGCGACATCAGGTTCGCGTTGAGACCCATCAACTTCATCGGAATGAAGGCCAGCGCCACCGACACCGGAATGGTGATGATCGGCACGATCGACGAGGGGAAGTGCCAGAGGAAGACGAGGATGATGATCGAGACCACGATCATCTCTTCGATCAGCTTGTCCTTGACGTTCTCGATCGCCGACGAAATGAGCTCCGAGCGATCGTAGGTGGTGACCACCTCGACGCCTTCGGGCATCGAGGGCTTGAGCTCTTCGAGCTTCGTCTTCACGCGGCCGATCAGGTCGAGCGCGTTCTCACCCTGCCGCATGACGATGATGCCGCCGACGACATCGCCCTCTCCGTCGAGGTCGGCGATGCCTCGCCTCAGCGCTGGCCCGAGGCTCACGGTCGCGACGTCCTTCACCGTGACCGGCGTGCCCCCTTCGGTCTTGAGCACCAGCTTCTCGATGTCCGAAGGGTGCTTCACGTAGCCGCGGCCGCGCACCATGTACTCGCGGCCCGAGAACTCGACGAGCCGGCCGCCCACGTCGTTGTTCCCGGTGCGAACCGCGGTGATCACGCTCTCCAGCGAGAGTCCGTACGCCGCCAGTGAGTTCGGGTTCACGTTGACCTGGTATTGCCGCACCTGCCCGCCCACCGTCGCGACCTCGGACACGCCCGGTACCGCTTGCAGCGAGTACCTCAAGAACCAGTCCTGATAGCTGCGCAGCTCGTCGGTGGTGTGCTTGCCGGTGCGATCGACGAGCGCGTACTGAAACACCCAACCGACGCTGCTGGCGTCGGGGCCGAGCTCGGTGCGCACGCCGTCGGGCAGCTGGGGCTGAATCTTCGAGAGGTACTCGAGCACCCGGGTGCGGGCCCAGTACGGGTCGGTGCCGTCTTCGAAGATGACGTAGACGAAGCTGTAACCGAAGTCAGAGAACCCGCGAATTGCCTTCACCTTCGGAGCCCCCAGCAGCGAGGTGATGATGGGGTAGGTGACCTGGTCTTCGACGATGTCGGGGCTGCGGTCCCACTTCGAGTAGACGATGACCTGCGTGTCCGAGAGGTCGGGCAGCGCGTCGAGGGGGATCGTCTTCATCGAGTACCAGGAGAACCCGAGCGCGACGATCGCCAGCCCAATGACCAGATGGCGGTGCTCTGCCGAGAACCTGATGATGGCTTTGATCACGGGCTCTCCGCAGACCCGTCAGTCGTGGTGGAGAGCCGGGACAACGAGGCGCGCAGCCGCGACTCTGAATCGATGAGAAAGTTCGCGCGGGTGACCACCCGGTCTCCTTCGACCAGCCCTTCGAGCACCTCGGCGAACTCGCGGCCTACCTCTCCGGTGACCACCACCCGCGGCTCGAAGCGGCCTGCCTCGCGGGCCAGAAACACCACGTCGGCTTGACCGGTCCGAATCAGGGCGTCAGTCGGCACGCGCAGCACGGAACGAGGCGGGCGCTCGAGCTTCAGCTCGCCGAACATCTCGGGGCGCAGCTCGCCTGAGGCGTTGCTGAACGAGAGGCGAACGCGCGCTGTTCGCGTCTTCGGGTCGAGCAGCGGATCGATGAAGAGCACCTTCCCCGACCAGGTGCGGCCGGGAAAGGCGTTGAGCCAGAGCTCGGCGCGCACGCCCGGAGTGATGAAACGCAGCTCGGTCTCGTAGACGTCGGCCTGCACCCAGACCGTGCTCAGATCCACCACCTCGTAAGGCATCGCGCCCGCTTCGAGCCGCGCTCCCTCGACGAGCTCCTTGCGGGTGACGACCCCATTTGCGGGTGAGACGAAGGTGACCGCTCTGGACGCCGTACCCTCGCGCTCGAGGCGAGTGAGCTCGGCCTCTGGCACGTCCCACAGCTCGAGCTTCCTGCGCCCTGCCGCGGCGAGCGGGCCGCCGCCGCCCCTGAAGGCGATCAGGTAGTCGTTCTCGGCAGCGAGCACTTCCGGGCTGAAGAGCGAGAAGAGGGGCTGCCCCTTTCGCACCGGCTTGCCGACGAAGTCGATGAAGACGCGCGTCACGTAGCCGGGCACCTTCATGCTGACGCGTCGCACCTGGGTCTCGTCGACGCTCACGCGGCCCGCAGCGCGCACTGCTCCGCCAATCTCACCGCGATCGACCGGGGCCGTTCGCAACCCGATGAGCTGCTGGCGGCGCGGGTCGATGTCCACCACGGCCAGCCCGGGCACCTCAGACGCAGCGCCCGCTTCGTCTGAGGTGACGGGCAGATAGTCCATGCCCATCGCGTCCTTCGCGGGGGTAGGCGAGGTCTGCCGCGCATCCATCGGCGAGCGGTAGAAGAGGACCTTCCGACCCGCGTCCGCAGCGCCGCTCGTGGGGTTCGGGCGCGCGACCATCTTCACCAGCTTCATTCCACAGATGGGACAGGTGCCCGGCTGCTCCTGAATCACTGCGGGGTGCATGGGGCACTGGTAGCGCTCAGAGGCAGGTATCGCCGACGCGTGTTCGTGCCCCGCCAGCGACCAGGTCACGCTCGCCGTGAGCGCTGCGGTCGCGAGGAGCGCGCCGATGAAGAGGGCCGCCAGCTTCGTTCGAGGGGGCGAGGTCATCGCTCACATTCCTGAACGGGCGCCGGCAGACTCGTCAGCCCCGGCCGCGACGTTCGGTGAGGAAGGCGCGCCCATCGCGGGGGCGCCGGGCACGGTCTCTTCGAGCGACCGTTCGTCATGCGCGATGGCGAGGCGCCAGGCGTCGGCAAGGACCACGAGCGAGGCCTCGACCGTTGCGATGGCGGCGAGGTTGGCTTCCAGCACCGCCGCGAAAGGCACCTTGCCCACCTGGTACTGGTTTTGCGTCGACGCGCTCACGGCCTCGGCGTCGGCGAGCAGGCCGCCTTCGTACGAAGCCCAGACGTCTCGAAGCGCGGCCCAGTATTCGAGTCGCTGCGAGATGCGCAATTCGAGCAACTGCTCCATCGCTTCCACACCCGACCGGGCAGCCTCGGACTGTGCGTTGGCCTCAGCGACGCTCCGTGACTGCTTCGTGGCTGCGAACACGGGCACGGGCACACCCACGGTGACGGTCCACATCGGGTCGAGGGCGCCTCGAATCATGACGCCCACGCCGACGGTGAGATCGGGGAAATACGAACGGCTCGCCAGCTTCCCCGCGGCTGTCGCGCCCGCCTGTTCTGCACCCGCGGCCCGATATTCGGGGCTGTGAGCCCGCCATTCCTGGATCGCCTGGCCCAGCTCAGGAACCGCAGGAAAGGCGAGCTGCGCCAGCGCCGGCGCTCCCTCGATGGCCTCGGTCAACGGTCTGTGGCGGAGTCGGTTGATGGCCTGGGTCTGCAGGCGCACGTCGGCTTCGAGCATCAGGCGTTGCTGTCTCAGGCGGGAGAGCTCGAGGCGGGCTCGGAGCACGTCGGACTGGGGCCCGTCGGCGGTCTCGTACCGGGCCAGCGCGGCCCCCACCGCGGTCTGCTGAAGTGAGGTGAGCCTGGCGAGGAGCTCGAGCCGCGCGCGCCCGAGTTGAAGCGCCAGGTAGGCCCGGCGCATGTCGGCCACCGTGGTGAGCCGGAGCCTTTCGAACGCCAGCTCACGCCGTTGCACGTCCACGTCGGCAAGCTCGCCCCGGAGCCCAGGCTTTCCGGGAAACGTGAACGTCTGGGTGGCCATGAAGAGAACCCAGCTCGTCTCCATCTTGCCGACCTGCCACTTGTCGAAGCTGTCGTTCTGCACGCCCACCTGAAGCATCGGGTCGGGCAGCGCGCGCACCTGGGGCGCCCGCTCACGCGCAGCCCGGGTCTGGGCTCGTGCCTGGGCCAGCTCTGGGCGCACGCTCACGGCCTCGTCCACCAGCGCGCCCAAAACCGCATCGGGTTGCGCAGCGCCAACCGGGGCTTGCGCCAGCAAGACAGCGACGACTTCCACGAGCGCGCAGTGAAGCATCGGGCCGTCACTCCACCTTGAGGTCGGTGCTCACCATGTCCATCGCGCACGCCACGTGGACCTTTCCCGGCTTGCTGGGCGTGAAGGTGACCTCGACCGGCTTGCCGAGCGGGAGCGGCCTCGAGATTCCAAATTCCTTGAGCACCACGTCGGTGGCGCACGTTTGCTCGGCCGTTCGGGTGACCACGAGCGTCACCGGTTGACCTGCCTTCAGGGGCTTCGGGTTCGAGACGACGTAGCCCTCATCGGTCACGGTGACCTCGAGACGGGTCGACGAAGCGGCGGGGGGCGCGATGAACTTCACGATCGCGGCGAGGGGCTGCTTGCTCTGGGCCTTGAGGTGCACCACCACGCGGGCGCCAAGCGGAAGTGCGTCGAGGGTCGAGGGCTTGCCGTCGTTCTCGAACCGGGTCGTGGCATCGAGGCCCACCACGACGTCTCTTCCGGCGGTAGTCACGGTGAGCGTCTTGGCGTCTCGCGCCGCGACTTCGCCCTTCAGGTGCTGGCCGCCACCGTGAGCGAGCGCTGTGAATGAGAGCGCCAGAATGGAACAGCAGGCGATGACATCGCTTTTCATGGGTGGTTCTCCGGTGGGTGAGCGGCAGCGGGTGTGTTCCCCCGCAGAAAGTCGTCTTCTTCACGGTCGTCGCTGAGCTGATGCGGCGTGCGTGGCAGCTCGCGTTTGATCGCCGCCACGTCGGCGTCGGTGAGCTCTGGGAGCGTGCGAATGAAGGCGACGAGAGCCCAGCTCTCGAGGTCTGCATCCCCCGGCGCGCCCCAGGCGGGCATGCCCGTCAGCCGCACGCCGTTCTTGATGACCGCGTACAGCTCGCCGTCGCTTTGCCCCTGCGTGTCGACCCCTCGCATGTCGGGCGCCCGCGGGTAGAGGTTGCGCCCGATCTCGGTCTGACCCGAGCCGTCTTCGGAATGGCAGCTCGCGCAATGTGCGGCCCAGTGAGCGCGCGCATCGCTGAGCTGCGCACCGGTGATGGGCTCCGGCGCCTGAAGGTGCCCGACGTGCTTCGGTGTGGCGAGGTCGCGCATCGCCCGCGCAAGCCTCGCTTCGAGCGCGGAGGGCGGGGTTCGGGTGGAAAACCCCGCCCGAATCATCAGCACGCCTGCCGCGGCGGCGAACACGGCCGACAGCAATGCAGCGGCTCCGATGATTGCCAGTGCCCTCATGCGACGGTCCCGCGTCGCGCGACACCGCGGAGCCACTGAGCGCCGAGGGCGAGCACGAAGCCAGCAGCCAGCACCGCGACGCCCCAACGCCCGATGCACGAACTCCCCATCGAGCCCGTGAGGAGCCCGAAGCCGGCCGCCATGCCGACGACGCTCAGCGGCGTGCTCTTCTGGAACCCCCAAGCTCCGACGATGAGGCCGGCGCCGACGCCGCCGGTGAAACTGGCGAGGTAACACAGCGGCATGCAGGCCGGCCCCATCAGCGCGTGACCCAATCGGGTCGCGCACAGCGCCGTCACCAACGGCAACGTGCCCGCGAGCACGCCTGGCACCAGCGCACGTTGAAGGCCGTGCCCCCACCACAACGCCGCCACGGCGACGATCAGCAGCAGCAGCCCGATGAGCCCCGTGTGCAGGAAGCGGGTGGTGAATAAGGCCGCCAACCCGACGAGCAGCGCCACAGGTGTCGTGCCGAACAGCGCCCTGCGCAGACGAGCCCACTCATAGGCCCGGCGGGCTCTGGTCTCCACGATCTGAAGGCTCGCCTCCATGTCAGCAATAGGCCGCTGCCAGTGGCCGCGTGACAGGCACACCTCGAGCCCCCGCCCGTTGAGGCAGCGCTCGTCAGGCTCGAGCGAAAATCTTGCGCGCGAGCTGGGGCAGGAGCCCCGCAGCGAAGCCCGCGACCAGGCCCACCACACCCGATGAGCCGATACACGAGCAGCCCATCGCACCGGTCAACACCGACACCAGCGCAGCCCCGGCGAAGAAGGCCATGCCGTGCCCCTGTCGTACGGCGTACGTCGAGACGATGAAGCCCGCGACGACGCCGCCCAGGCTGCACGCAGGAAGACACAGCGTCGAGCAGTGGCCCGCTGCGCAGCCGTGCCCCAGATTTGCGGCGAGCGAGAGCGAGAGGGGAATGAGCCCCGCCAGCACCCCTGGCAACACCGCGCGCTGCAGCGTGCGCCCCCACCAGAGCAGGAGAACCCCGGTCACGAACAACAGTCCACCGAAGAGCAACGCAGAGGTCGGGCGCTTCCCGATGCCGGCAACCGTGAGCACCAGGACGATCATCGGCGCGAAGCCCAGGGTGCTGCGCAACAACCGGGTGCGCTCGTACCGACGGCGAACCCGTCGCTCGAGCGCGGGGAGATCAGTCGAGTCCATAGAGTCTCCGGAATGCATCTCGCAGTCGCGTCAAGGCGCGGGCTCTGCGCTTTCTTAAGGTGGCGCCCGCGGCAGTCGAGGCGAGCTCCCAGTACGTCGCCACGATCGTCTGTTGGTCCAACTCGGAAAGGGTCCCCATTGCGTTCAGGGCGGCTGCGAGCATCAGACGTCGGTCCTGCTCGAACGCCGCCGCGCCTTCGTCCGTCTCAGGCATCGCGTCTGGCGTCTCTCGCAGCCGCGACCTCTTCTTGAGGGTGGTGCGGCACTCCCAACTCGCGATGCCCAGCGCCCAGGGGAGCGCCGGGCGCTTTCGGTCGTATTCGCTCGAGCGCTCAAAGATGCGCAGCATCGCGGCCTGAGCGGCATCGGCTCCGTCTGCATCGACGCCAGTCATTCGCGTGCACAACCTGAGGATCGGTTCCCACAGCTGGTGAAAGACCTGGGGAAAAGCAGAGCGGTCGCCCTCCGCCAGTCGGCTCATCAGCTCGTCGAGTGGTGCGGAATCGGGCATCGCGGAGCAGCCTCGAGCGTGTCACTGCGGGTGATGCCCGCCGCTCGAAACACACCATAGGCGCGAGCTGGTCAGAGCGTGACACTTGCGGAATCCCAGCGGGGCCGCCTTGACGGTTCCCCACGCGCCATGAGACCCAGTGAACATGGTGAGCCCTTTTCGGAGCGCGGTCCTGCTCGTCCTCGTGGGCTGTGGTGCTCCGCCCGTGGTCGCCCCTCGAGCCGTCTCGCAAGACGTAGCGTTCCTCGTGCCTTTGGCCGCCGCGCGCAGCTTCGTCACCGGGTCCGAGATCGTCCCACGCGCGCTGTTCGACCGGCTCGCGCCGTTGACGGTCTCTGATGAGCCCGACGCGCTGTACTCGGCGCTCTCGGTGGTCGGCGTTCGCCTCGATGCCTGCTTTCAGGAAGGTGCGCCCCCCAGCGCGTGTCAGGCGCAGGTGCGCCTGGTGCTCCAGCCCGTCTTCGATGACGGGTCGGGGGGCATCACCACACGCGACGCTGCTGCTCACGTCTTCTTCGCGACGAGCGACGCCGAAGTCGTCGCTGCGGTCAGGGCGCTCATCAAGCTGCGAACCGACAGCAAGCTGACCGTCTCTGCCTCGCTCGACGCGCCGCACCCCGGCTTCGCAGACGCGAACTGGGCATCGAAGGTGAAGGCCGAGCTGATGCCGCTCATGACGAGTGACCGGCTGGTGCGCATCACCTCGATGGGGGTTCACGCGAGCGGCCAGGCCTGGGTGTTCTCGGGCATCAACATCACCGGCGCGAACGCCACCGACATCGACGTGCCGACGCTCGCGGTCACGACCGAAGATCACGTGACGAGCACCGGTGGCTCGACGGCGCTCGAGGTCACGTTGGATCCGGTCTCGGCCGCTGAGCCTTCGCTCTCACCGGTCATGTCGCCCGGTGGGCTGAGCCAGGCCACGCCCGACCAGCTCGCTGCTGCTGCGGCTTCGCTCGAGCGGCTGGAGAACCCGGCAGTGCACAACCCCGGAACGGTCGACTGCGCGACCTGCCACGTGGCCTCGCTCACGCGCGTCGCGCTCGAAAAGAGGGGCGTCGTTTTCAACAGCCCCGTCACCGTCTCAGCGGCGTTCGATGACACGCGGAACCTGCGTGCCTTCGGGTACTTCTTCACCAAGCCCGCCTTGAGCCCTCGGCTCCTTCGCGAAGTGGCGCTCGTTCGCGATGACTTCAACCTTCGACTGGAGCAATCACCGTGAAGCTGACTCGCCATGCCCTGTTGTTTCTCACGCTCCTGGCTGGGGTCTCGTCAGCGAGCGCTCCCTGCACCGCCGCGAACTTCGGTGACGGAGTCTGCGATTGCGGCTGCGGCACCGCCGATGCCGATTGTCCGCCGCGCCCCGCGGGGCAGAGCGCCTTCACGGTGTGCGAGCAAAGCCACTGCGTCGCGGGCCAGGTTCCGTGGGAACACGCTCCGGCCTCGTGCATGAACTCGGCGTGTGGCGACGGGTGGGTCGATGCCGCCGCCGGAGAAGTCTGCGACGACCACAACGCCCTCGCCAGTGGCGGTTGCGCTGCGAACTGCCGGTCCGTCAACGCAGGCTACGTGTGCGGCGCAGGCGCGGCGGGGTGCCGGCTGGCTCCTGCCGATGCGGGGCCCCCCGTCGTGGATGCGGGGGTTGCCGACGCTGGGGCTCCTGACGCGGGCGCTCCCGACGCTGGCACGACTTCGGGGGCTGACGCCGGTGACGGGAATGGCCTCGACGGCGGCGTCGACGAGGCGCCGGGCGGGGCCATGCCCAGGACCGGCTGCAGCGCGATCGGCGTTGAACTGCTGGGGTTGGCCGGGCTTCTGCTGCGGCGCCGGAAGAGCGCCGCCGCCTAGCGATGGCTGAGCCCTTCAAGAATCTCATCGGAACCGCGCAGGTTGATTGGCTGGCCAGTCAACTGTCCGCCGCCTGGTCGGCGTTTCCTGCTGACGCGTTTCGGAAGAGGGCGAAGGCGGGCTTGTCGTCGCTCGAGCTCAAGGCGCGCGCGCGGCACGTGGCTGACGCGCTCGAAGCGACGTTGCCGCAGAAGAAGGCGCTCGCGGTGCTCATCAAGCTGCTCCAGGCGGACCAGGGTGAAGGCGGCGGCTTTCGCTACCTGGCCCTCAGCGAGTTCCTCGAGCGGCACGGCCCCGATGAGGTCGAGCAGGCCCTGCGCGCGAACTACGAACTGACCCAGCGCTTCACGAGTGAGTTCTGCATCCGCGCGCTGATTCTTTCCGCTCCTGAGCGCACGCTGGCAGCGCTGACGAAGTGGGTGAGCGACCCCAGTGAGCACGTGCGCCGCCTCGTTTCAGAAGGCACGCGGCCGCGGTTGCCGTGGGGCCGTCAGCTGCCGCCCTTCATCGCGGATCCTTCGCTGATTCTCCCGCTGCTCGAGCGCTTGAAGGACGACCAGAGCGAATACGTGCGTCGCTCGGTGTCGAACAACCTCAACGACATCGCGAAGGACCACCCCGAGGTGGTGCTGAAGATCGCGAAGGCGTGGCTCGTCGATGCGAGCCCTCAGCGCAAGCGGCTGGTCGAACACGGCCTGCGCACGCTGCTCAAGCGAGGTGATGCGCGTGCGCTCGCGTTGATCGGTGCTCACGGTGCCGAGTCGTTGCACATCACCGGCAAGGTGAGCCCTTCGCGCGTGAAGCTCGGGGGGCGGGTGACCTTCGTGGCGACGGTGCGCAATGACGGCAAGAAACTGCTCCACGCGGTGCTCGAAGCGCGCGTGCACTTCGTCAAGGTGAAGGGCACTTCGGTGAAGCCGTTCCGCCTGGCGCGGGTCGACCTGAAGCCCGGGCAGGAGGTGGCCATCACCCGCTCGCTCGAGCTGCGACACCGCAGCATCCGCCGGTTGTTCACGGGGATTCACGAGGTGGAGCTGCAGGTCAACGGCGCCCGGTCGCCGATGGGGCGCTTCAGGCTGGACGTCTGACTCGCACACCGTTCCTCCCGAGCAGGGGACCGGCTTCGCCGGCGATTTCGTCCGAAGGAACAGACCCACCGTTCGCATCGAGCGCAGTCGAGATGCCACCTCTGCGCCGCGCGGCAGGTGAC
>JBKJSE010000152.1:0-8951 GCA_046595925.1 Archangium sp.
TTCGTGTCCGGGCAAAAGTTCATCGCCATCGCTGGAAACATCGGCGCCGGGAAGACCGAGCTGACGGCCTTCCTGTGCAGGAAGTACGGGCTCCAACCCTTCTTCGAGCCGAACGACCAGAACCCCTATCTGGCCGACTTCTACAAGGACATGAAGACCTGGTCCTTCCGCAGCCAGATCTTCTTCCTGACCCACAAGTTCCGGCTCCACCGTGAGCTGGAAAAACAGTCAGGGACCTCGATTCAGGATCGGACGATCTACGAGGACGCAGAGATCTTCGCGAAGAACCTCTTCCGACAGCGGAACATCGATAAACGCGACTGGAAGACCTACTGGGAGCTCTACGAGACGGTCTCGTCGACGCTCAAGCCGCCCGACCTCATGATCTACCTGCGCTGCCCGGTGAAGACGCTCAAACAGCGCATTCAGCTGCGGGGCCGCAAGATGGAAAAGGACATTCCCACGGCGTACCTCAACCGCCTGAACGCGCTCTACGAAGACTGGTTCACCCGGTACAAGATGAGCCCGGTGCTGGTGTTGCCGACCGACACCCTCGATTACCTGACCAACCTCGTGGATCGCGTCGACCTCTTTCGCCAGATCGAGAAGCACCTGTGACGGGGATGCGCGACATCTACATCGTGGCCACTGACACGGCCGAGCCGCTGACGCCCGAGGTGCTCAACGAGGCGTTCGAGGCCGATGCCGAAGACGTGACGCTGGTGTTCGGCGAAGACGGCTGCCTGTTCTCCGTGCGTGCGCAGTCTTCGCGCGTCGACGTGAAGTTCGAGGCCCGGCTCAGCTCGCTGGGCTGGACGCCCGATCTGCTCACCGGCACGCCCGAGCTGCGAGAGCGCCTCGAGCACGCGCACGGCTTCTACCGGGTCAGCTTCGAGCCCGGCTCGCCCCAGCCCAGCATCGCCGCCTTCGAGGCGTTGTGGACGGTGCGGACCATTCTCGAGCTCAGCGAAGGCCTGGCGATCGACGTCACCGCCTTCAAGCTGCACTCGGCGACCGACGTCGAAGAGATCACCGAGCTCGACTTCGACATCCGCGATCACATCACGGTGCACGCGCAGCCGCTGGGAGAGGGCGAGCGCAACAACTGGGTGCACACCCACGGCATGGCCAAGTTCGCCGCGCCCGACGTCGAGATGTTCCACATTCCCGAAGACGATCTGGCCGCCGCCGAGACCTTTTTTCAGGAGCTCTGCACCGATCTCGCGTTCGCCCAGGGGCCCGCGGTGCGCCAGGTGATCTCGACCAGCGTGGGCATGGGCTTTCAGCTGCTGCCTGCCGACGAGGGGCGCTCGAACCTGTACCAGGTCGATCAAGAGAGCTTCACCGGCCACACGCAGGGTCTGGTCACCGTGGTGAGCCCCGAAGGCCGTCACGGCATGTCGGACATCCTCAAGCACTACCGGGGCCGGTTCGAAGAAGAGACCGACGAAGAGGCGCGCACCAAGCAGGACATCGCCTCGCGGTTGCTGCCGATCTTCAAGGGCCGCTACATGCGCAAGGGGTTGATGGAGCCGCTCTCGTTCATGGTGCGCGCTCCGTTCGAAGTGCACCCCGACGGCGAAGAGGGTGAGCCCGAGCAGGAGCTGCTCTGGGTCGAGGTCGTGCAGTGGGACGACGACAACCTGGTGGGCAAGCTGGTCGAGGGCGGTACGCGCACGACGGAGTGGCGCAAGGGCTCGCACGTCGAAGTCGATGACTCGCAGATCAACGCTCTGGCGGTCGCACGCGAGGGACGTCAGCTGGAACCGGAAGAGATGGAGCAGCTGCTCCAACTCGAGAGACCGGCCTAAGGCTTTTCGGAGGCAGACAGATGGCCGCGCTGTTGTTGCTCACCGGGCCCCAGGCGGGTCGCCGGCACGAAGTTCAAGGCGAGATCTTCATCGGGCGCAGCCCGTCGTGCACCATTTCGCTCGAAGACGCGAAGGTCTCGCGCAAGCACGTGCGGCTGCTGATCGAAGACGGCCAGGCGCGCGTGACCGATCTCGGCTCGCGCAACGGCACGCTCGTCAACGGCGAGAAGCTCGAGGCTGAGATCGTGCTGCTGCCGGGCGATCGCCTGCAGGTGGGCGATTCGACGGTGTTGTTCGAGCCCTCGGCGCGCGCGTCGTTGTCCGATCGGGAGGCCGATGGTGAGCTGCACACGAGCCCCGTCGAAGAGCTGATCCCCGCGGTCGGTGCGGTCGCAGGGCTGTACCACGCGGGGGTCGCGCTCATTTCGGCGACGAGTGAGGCGATGGTGCTGCGTCGCGCGGCGGAAGAGCTCGGCCGCAGCGTGAACGCGGACAAGGCGGCGGCGCTGCTGGGTGGCACGGAAGGCCTGATGACCGCCGCGGTCGTGGGGGCAGATTCCGTGGAAGTGCCCCGTTCGCTCGTGCGCGGCGCCCTGGAGCGCAAAGAAGCCGGCCGGGTGAAGGGCCTGCTCTGCGCGCCCTTGATCGCCTCGGGTGGCGCGCCGTTCGGGATTCTCTACGCGGAGCGGCCTGAACCGTTCGGGGAAGAAGAGCAGCGCACCATCGCGGCCCTCGGTCGCCTGGCCGGGGAAGCAGTGACCTCGGTGCGCAGCCGGCAGGACGCGGGCGCCGCGTTGATCTCGCTCATCGGCAGCAGCCGGCCCTTCCGCAAGACCGTCGAGTCGGCCCGCCGCGCAGCCTCGAGCCACGAGAGCGTGGTGCTGCACGGCGAGGTCGGTACCGGCCGCGCGCAGACCGCTCGCTACATTCACTCGCGTTCGTCCAAGGCGCTCGGCCCGTTCGTGATCGTCGACTGCCGGCGCTCGGCGGTCGAGACGGAAGAAGCACTCTTCGGCCGCACCAGCGCGCCGGGCGTGCCACCGCAGTCGTCGGCGCTGCTCAAGGCTGATGGGGGTTCGCTGTTGCTGCTGAGCATCGAGTCGTTGCCTCGGCACGTCTCGGAGCGGCTGGCGCGGTTGATCGCGAAGAAAGTGGCCCCCGCCCGTCAGGGTGGCGAGGAGCCCGTCGATGTGCGCGTGATGGTGACGGCGCGCGCTTCACTCGAGGCCCTGCAGACCCGGGGCGAAATCGACGTCGAGCTGGCGCGTGCGCTGGCGGGCGTCGAGCTCGAGACGTTGCCGCTGCGTGAGCGAAAGCCCGACGTGATGCAGCTCTTCGAGTGGTTCTGCGGCGAGCTGACCCGCACCCGCCGGAAGGAACCGCCCAGCCTCTCGCCCGACGCGAAACGTCTGCTCGGCGATCACCACTGGCCCGGCAACGTCGAAGAGCTGCGCCTGGTGGCCGAGCGCATGTCGCTGCTCTATGGCGGCGGTGAAGTGACCGCGCTGCACCTGCCTCCTGAGATTCAAGATGGCGGTACGGCCGACACGGCGCCGCAATCGCTGGCCGAGCGCATTTCCCGGCTCGAGCGAGACGCGATCAGCGAGGCGCTGCGCCAGGCGAACGGAAAGAAGATCCGCGCGGCCGCGGCCCTGGGCATCAGCCGGCCGACGCTCGACAAGAAGATCGAAGAGTTCAAGCTGGTCGTCGAAAAGAAGCGCGCATGATTCATCACGAAGTCTCTCCCCGCATGGGAGAGGGTTGGGGGACCTGATTGAAGCTCGTCTATTCCGCAGAAGTCGCCGCAGCGCGTCGCACCCTCAAGCCCCTGGTGGCGCTGGAGACCTCAGTGCTGGCGCAGGGCCTGCCGTACCCGCACAACGTGGAAGCGGCGAAGCGCTGCGAGGCCGCGGTGCGTGACGAAGGCGCCATTCCCGCGCCCATGGCGGTCATCGACGGGCAGTTGTTCGTCGGCCTCGATGCAGCGCAGACGCGGCTGCTGGTGACGGGCAAGAACCTGATGAAGATCGGCTCGCGCGATCTCTCGATCGCGGTCGCACGGAAGGCGACCGGCGGCACCACGGTCAGCGCGACCTGTGAGATGGCGGCCGAGGCAGGCATCTTCGTCTTCGCGACGGGTGGCATCGGCGGCGTGCATCACGGCGATCAGTTCGACATCTCGCAGGACCTCGCGGCGATCGCGCGGTTTCCGGTGGCGGTCGTCTGCGCGGGCGCCAAGTCGGTGCTCGATCTCGAGCGCACGCTCGAGCTGCTGGAGACCCTCGCGGTCCCCGTGGTGGGCATCGGCACGCGCGAGCTGCCGGGCTTCTATACGCGCGAGACCGGGCTCAAGCTCGAGCACCAGGTCGACGACCCGTCCGAGGCGGCCGAGATGATCCGCGCGCGGCGAGATCTCAAGCAGGGCGGCATGGTGTTCACGCTGCCCCCGCCGCAGAAGACGGCGCTCAAGCAGGCCGAGGTGGACAAGCACGTGAAGGCGGCGCTGGCGCTGGCGAAGAAGAAGAAGATCGAGGGCAAGGCGGTGACGCCGTTCCTGCTCAGCGAGATGGTCGAGCGTACGAAGGGCAAGACGCTGGCTGCCAACCTCGCGCTGCTGGAGAACAACGCCCGGTACGCGGCGAAGATCGCCGTGGCGTTCGGCTGGCGCTGAGAACTTCAACAGGTGGATCGAACACTCTCAGCACCCGGCAAACTCTTCCTCTCAGGCGAGTACGCGGTCCTGTGGGGCGGAGTCGCCCGCATCCTGGCCGTAGGTCCCCGAGTCCACGCGCTGGTCCGGCCGCGGCAGGATCGGCAGGTCGACATCGTGCTGGCCGATGGGCGCCTGTCCGGGCCCGCCACGCCCGCTGGCGTGAACTGGGGCAGTGAAGTCCCCGACGCGTTCCGATTCGTGGCCACCACCATCGATCTCGCGCTGCGGTTGCTGGGCACCGAAGGGCCTGGGTTCTCCGTCGCGTTCGAGAGCTCACCCTCGGTGAACGGCCTCAAGCTGGGGCTGGGCAGCAGCGCGCGCGCGACCGTGCTGGCGGCCGAAGCCGCGCGGTTCGGGCTCGCGGCCACGTTCGACCCACTGAAGCTCGCGCTGCTGGCCCATGCCGACGCGCAAGGGGGCAAGGGCAGTGGCGGAGACGTGGCCTCGTCCTTCGCGGGCGGCGTGGTGCGCTACCGGAAGTACGACGTGTCACCGCTGCTGAACGCGGCCAAGCGAGGTGGGCTGTTCGTCTCGATGGAGCAATCACCCGCGGTCGATCTCGTGCGCATGGGCGAGCCGGTGTTCCCGATGGTGTTCGCCTTCAGCGGGCAGAGCGCCTCGACGACGTCGCTGGTGAAAGAGGTCGAGCGCAAGTTCGACGAAGCCGGTCGCCGACGTTTCGTGGAGCGGTCTGACGGGCTGGGTGAAGCGCTCGAGACGGGGCTGCTCCGCCGCGACTTTTCGGCGGTCGCCGGGGCCAGTGAAGAGCTGCAGGGGCTGCTCTGGGAGCTCGGCGTCACGAAGGAAGAGGGCCTCGATCGCATCCTCCGCCTGGCCCAGACGTTCGGCTGCGCGGGCAAGCAGAGCGGGGCAGGGGGCGGTGACGGGGCGGTGCTCTTCGCGCCTGATTCTGCCGCTCAGCGCTCACTGCTCGATGCGCTGTCGACGCGCGGCATTCATGCGTTCGCGATTCAGCCTGATCGCGGCCTGCAAGGTGAAGTGATGCGTCACGCGGTGCTCAGCAACTGGCTCGACACGTTGTGATGGCTTCCTTCCAGGAGTGCATTTGTCATGCGGAGGTCGCTCGACGGCCTCGTGTGAGTTTTCGGAAATTCCTCACCAGCGGGAAGCCGGCTCTCGCGGTCGCGAGCTGCCGCACCTCGTCACGGGCGAACCCATCTCAGCCAGTAGAGCACCGCGACGACGGCGCCGATGGCCGCGGGCCCGACCCAGAACACGAACCACAACCGCGCGACGAAGGTGACCCAGCGCGGGCGTTCACGTGGCTTGTCCTGCCGCACCACGCAGTCTTCACACAGCGGCGGGCTGCCCAGCGAGCCACACTGCGCGCACAAGAACGTGCCGCACCGATCACACGCCGCGACCGCCGGCTGCTCGTGCACCGGGCACACCGAGCCCTCGACGATCTCTCCACTCGCCGCTGTACCCTCGAGCTTGAGCCGCGACTCAGAGAGAAATTCCTCGGCGTCCTCATGCTCCGCGGCGGGCACGGCGACTTCGCTCTCCAGACCCATCAACATCGGCATCAGGCTGCTGTGCTGCGCAGCACCGGTGATGGCGGGGTGAAAGCCGGCCCCTTCCAGCCGCGACCGGATGAGCTCGGCCTCAGCGCGGATGGGGCTCTTGAAGACGGTCTTGAGCACGCCCCGTCAACATAGGCTCACGCGCTGGTTTGAGCCGCGAAGAAAAAGAACCCGCCTGCCAGAACCGCGTGCAGCACGCTGTTGGGCACCACGCCCGAAAGCCGGGTGATCACGCCACGCTTCAGGGCGATCAACTCGATCGGCAGCAGCCCCAGCTGCATCAGCCCGTTGCCGATCAAGAACGCGCGCATCATCACGGAGTCCGGCTCTGCGCGCGCCAGCAAGCTCATCACGCCCACCGCGAAGATCAGCACGCCGACCTCCCTCATCCACACCACCACGGCGGGCGTCACCGTCACGCCCTTGCTCTCGAGCAACTTCGTGGGAAGCACCACGGCAAGCGAGCCGACCAGCAACGCAACGATCGCACTCGACGTCAGAAAGAGTTCTCGGGTCATGCGGCGCAAGGTGCGCCACTTCGATCCGTCCTCTCAATGACGTCACCAGGTAAGTGCCGTTTACGCCGCGATTGACGAGGATGCCGGCATGTCGAGCCGCATGCTCCCTGCGTTGATGAAGTACTGGCGCGATCGCCGTAGCCTCTCTCAACTCGAGCTGTCGTTGGAATCGGGTGTTTCCTCGCGGCACGTGAGCTTCATCGAGTCAGGGCGCGCCAAGCCGGGCGAAGAGGTGGTGCTCCGGCTGCTGTCGGCCCTGAGGGTGCCGCTCCGCGCGCAAAATGAGGTGCTCACCGTGGCGGGGTTTGCGGCGCGGTTTCCCGAGCCTGCGCCCGATGCGCTGCCTGCGCAGGTGGAGGACGCCATCACCCGCATGCTCGAGCGCCACGAGCCGTGGCCGATGACGGTGCTCACGGTCGATGGCCAGGTGCTCCGGGCCAACCGGGGGGCGAAGGCCCTGTTCACCGCCTTCGTCGCCCAGCCGGAGCGCTTGTCAGGCCCGCTCAACTTGTACGAGCTGCTCTTCGATCCCGCGCTGCTGCGGCCGCACATCGTGGACTGGCACACTTTCGCGCAAGGGCTGATCGTGAGGCTGCATCGAGAGGTGCTCGCCACCGGCGACGCTCGTATCGAGACGATCCTCGAGCGCCTGCTGAGCTACCCCGGCGTTCCCCGCGGGTGGACCCGGCCGGATTTCTCGTTCACGCCCGAGCCGACCCTCACGCTGAGACTTCAGCGCGGTGAAAACAAGTTGGGCTTTCTGATCGCCGCCACCGTGTTCCTCGCCCCGCAGCAGGTGACGCTGGAAGAGCTCCGGCTGGAGAGCTGCTTCCCCCTCGATGACCAAACCCGCGAAGTCTGCGAACAGCTCAGTCAGCAGGTGCAGTCGACTTCGCCGCTGGTCGAGATGCGCACGCAGCGGAGCTGACAGGTTCCCACCTCGGTGAACGAGTAGCGCCGGGTGGTGGTGCAGCCTTTCGACGGCAGCCAGATCGGGCCCATCGGGCAGGTATCGGCGCCCGGCCACGACTGGGTGACACGAACGCCTTCGATGCTGCGTTCCCAGTTGGAGAACGAGCCGTCACACCCGAGGCCTTCACCGACCGACGCGCGGCCGTCGTTGGGCGCGGGAATGAGCTGACGCTGCACCGACTCGAGCACGCCGCCGTCGATGGTCGGGCCGTACTGCGCGTTCTGACCCATGGTGAAGACCAGGCCACCGTCGGGGCGCTCTCCGAAAAATTGGATGCCGGCGTCGCCGCGGAAGCGGGCGGGTGCGCAGTCGGAGTCTTCGATGGTGACTTCCACTCGCATCAGCTTGCCCGCGAGCTCTTCTTCGACCGCATCGCAGCCGACAAAGAGGACCAGCAGCGTGGTCAGCAGATTTTTCATAAATAAAAAGGGGGAACCGGCTTTCACCGATTCCCCCTGTGCCCGGGAGAGGACTCGAACCTCCACACTGTTGCCAGTACTAGACCCTGAATCTAGCGCGTCTACCAATTCCGCCACCTGGGCAAAGACCGTCGCTCAATACAGTTGGCTGGACGGTGAAGTCAACGAGAGCCTGACGCTCACGAAAATTTCTTGGGCGGCCATTTCCCCTCGGCCTCCAGGGCGTGGCGGACGTTGGGGTTCTCATCCATGAAGGCCTTGAGCGACTCCTCGGTGATCCACACCTCGATGTCGTCGGTGCCGACCTTGGCCTGGCAGCCCAGCCGCGACTGCGGCTTCACGTCGTAGGCGAGGTCGAGGCGGTCGAGCTCCATGTCGTCCTGCTCGGAGAGGCTCTCCAGGCCCTTGCGGACCCAGACGTGACAGGTGCTGCAGGCGCAGACCCCGCCACACGAGTGCCCGACCTGGCCACCCACGGTCTCCGCGGCCTCCAGCAGGCTGGTTCCCGACGGCACCTCGGCCACCACTTCCTGAAGCGCGCTGCGAAAGGTCACCCGGGGCATCAGAAGTCCTCCATGCGATGGCCGACGGCGGCCTTGCCGATCGCGCGGTCCATGATGCGCTCGACGAACGGCCGGGCGAGACCATCGACCTCTCCGATCGCCGCCTTGAGGGCCTCGTGATCCGTCTCGGTCTTCGTGATCTGCGTCAGCCGGGCCAGCTGCTGCTCGAACGCGGTCCGCTCGTCAGCCGAGAGCAGGTCGCCGTTCTCCTTGAGCTGCTTGGCGCCGTCCATCAGCAGCCGCTCTGCTTCGACGCGCTGCTCGGCCAGCATGCGCCGCTGCATGTCGTCTTCGGCGTGATCGATCGAGTCGATCAGCATCTGCTCGATCTCTTCATCGGTCAGCCCGTGAGAGGGCTTCACCGTGATCTTCTGCTCGACGCCGGTGGTCTCTTCCTTCGCGGCCACGGC
>JBKJSE010000242.1:0-20836 GCA_046595925.1 Archangium sp.
ACCAGCTCCTTGCCGACCTTCTGCATGGTGACGGAAGAGAGCGGCTCATCGGTGGGCTGCTCTTCACGCACGCGATTGAGGGCCTCGGTGATCTTCGCCTTCGGTACTTTGCGTTCGCCCAGATCGCGCGCGGCGCGCACCAGCACCAGATCCTGAAACGAGAGCACGTCGCGCGGGCCGTCGAAGACCGAGCTGATGAGCTCACGGGTCGCCGCAGGCTGCTGCCCGAGAAGCGTTGCGACCTCGACCACGGAGTACGCGTGTTTCATGACGAGCGGTGTACCAGTGGGGACTGACATCCAATTAATTCCACTGAGATATCAGGCCTTTGTCTTTACGAAGCGCTCCGCGAGCAGCTTGATGCCCGCCGCTCCGAAGTCGATGCGCAGCTTGTCGTCGCGCTGGTCGAGCACGATGCCTTCACCGAACGTCGGGTGCACCACCTGGCGCGCGGGCGGCGGTGGAGGCAGATCGACCACTGGCTTGAAGGCCTTGGACTCCACGGCCTTCAGCTCGCCCCAACGCCGCTTCACGTAGTCCGCGGTGGTGAGGGCGATGCCGCCTTGCTGCGGCTTGCGTACGTCCCACAAGGCCAGCGACGGCGAAGCGCCTCGCCGGAACGATGCGTACAGCGGCTCGGAGTCATCACCCGGCAGGCGCGCGAACACCACGTGATCGAAGCCGAGCTCGGTGCGCCAATGGCCCTTGCCGTGCGAGGCGTCGAAGGAGGTCGTCACCTCGAGCGTGAGCGCTGGCATCACCGCGAGCGACGCTCCTTCGGCTGCGAAGATCGCGAGCACCTCGTCGGGCACGATGCACTTGAGCGCGTCTTTGACCGCGTCCACCGCGCCGGTGTCGATCACCAGGCTGGGCTTCGCCTTGAGGTGCCAGACGCGCGCGAGCACTCCGCGGGATTCCTCTGTGATGCGCATTTCACGGGCCATGAATGGCATCTTACGCCGGTGAAACTCGATTCGCAGAGCCGGGTGTTGGTGCTCACGGGCGCAGGCGTTTCTGCCGAGAGTGGGGTGCCCACGTTTCGCGGCATGAACGGCTTGTGGGAAGGCCATCGCGTGGAAGAGGTGGCTTCACCGGAAGGCTTCGCGGCGGACCCGCTGCTCGTGTGGCGGTTCTACAGCCTGCGCCGGGAGGGGGCGGCGAAGGTGGCTCCGAATGCCGGGCATGTGGCGCTGGCCGAGCTGGAGGCTCGGTTGGGGGAGCGGTTTCTGCTCGCGACCCAGAACGTCGACGGCCTGCATGCACGCGCGGGGAGCAGGCGGATGCTGGCGATTCATGGGGCGCTTTTTGAGAGCAAGTGCGAGCGGTGCAAGGTGCCGTTCGCGGACGCGCGGACGTACTTCGAGGCGCCGTTACCTCGGTGTGAGAAGTGTCACGGTGCGATCCGGCCGAACATCGTGTGGTTCGGGGAGATGTTGGACCCGACGCATCTCGCGCGCGTTGAGGCGTTCATCGAGGAGGCGGGGAAGGACCTCGTGTTCATCGCTGTGGGGACTTCAGGGATGGTCTACCCGGCGGCGGGGCTGGTTGATGCGGCTCGCTCGGTCGGCGGGTCGACCTGGTTGGTTGATGCGGCTCCAAGCGATGAGTACTCGGCTCGGTTCGATCGGGTTTTGACTGGGAAGAGTGGAGAGATCTTGCCGGGTTTGCTGGGCGGATCTTGAGGCCCTCACCCTGAGCCTCTCCCGCAAAGACTGGTGAATATAGGTCGCCACCGGTCCCCCCGCAGAGGTGGCATCTCGACTGCGCTCGATGCGAACGGTGGGTCTGTTCCTTCGGACGAAATCGCCGACGAAGCCGGTCCCCTGCTCGGACCCTGCGAGCGGAGTCGAGGGACTACCTCTGCTTCGCGCACGCAAGTGGCCCCTCGGCTGGGCTCGCGGGGACCGGTGGGGTTCTCAAATTCTTGTTTCGTTCGACCCTGCGAGTCAGGCCTCGGCGCCCTTGTGCTTGCGCGACTTCCGGGGCTTTTCCTCGACGACTGCTTCGACCGGCTGCGCTTCTTCGGGAGCCGCTTCAACTTGCTCAGCCTCGGGTGCAGTGGCTTCGACTTCGACCGCAGGCTCGGCGGGCGCGGCCTTGCGAGGCGTCACTTCAGGCGGCGCACCGAGCTCAGCCAACTCGGCTTCATTGGGCGCGTTGGGATCGACGGGCTCCTCATCGAGCATCGACGCGTCGTCATCGAGCTCTGACTTCACGCGCTTCTTGGGCTTGTGACCCAGGCCCGAGTTCTCGAACAGCTCCTTGAGCGGCGTGAGCGCGGCTTCCGCGAGCAACCGCGCCTGGCGGCAGGGCAGCTCGAGACGGCGCGCGACTGCATCGAGTTCATCGCGCAGCGCCTGGGCGTCGGTGAGCGGCTCGGTCGAGAAGATGCTGCGCCACGTGGAGAAGGCGAGCTGCAGCTGCGCGAGCGCAGGCACCACGAGCTGGAACGACTCGTCGGCGAACATGCGCTTGGCGTAGGTGGTGTTCAGGCGCTTCTCGAAGTCGAAGGTGAACTTCTCGAAGTCTTCCTTGTCGCAGCGGCGCAGCACGGGAAGCTTCAGCTTGCCGTAGAGCGCTTCGATCAACGGCGCGCGCGCACCCGCCGCGAAGGTGATGCCGGCCTGGAGCCGCTCCACCGCGTCGACGGCCGCCGACTGCAGCGTGCGGGCGTGGCCTTCGCGCACGGGATCCAACTCAGGCAGGCGCAGCACGCGGTTGAGCAGATCACCGACGCCGGTGCGGGCGATGGCGACGCGTTGGGTGGCTTGCTCCAGCCACGCCTTCTCGTCTTTGAGGCCCTGCTTCTTCGAGAGCTCGGCGGTGGCCGACTCGAGGCGCTTGAGGAGCTGCTCCGAGTGGGAGACCGTGTCGAACGCGTCGAGCAGCGAGGGCATCATCATGATCGGCTCGACTTAGCACGCAGGCCCTCGAGGGCGCTCTTGAAGTCATCCGGGAGCGGGGACTCGAGCGAGAGCGGGCGCTTGGTGAGGCCTTCGAGGGTGAGCCGCGCGGCGTGCAGGGCGAAGCGGCCGAAGCCTGCCGCCTTCGCTTCCGCGGTGCCGTAGAGCCAATCGCCCAGGACCGGGTGACCCAGGTCTGCGAACTGCGCGCGGATCTGATGGGTGCGGCCGGTGTCGAGGTTGATCTCGACCAGCGCCGCTTCTTCACCGAGCTGCTCGACGCGCTTCCACGAGAGCCGGGCTCGGCGGGCCGAAGCGAAGCGCGTGGTGTAGCGGCGGGGATCTTCCGGGTGGCGGCCGTAGGGTTGATCAAGAGAGCCCGACTCAGGCGGCACGCCCCAGAGCAGCGCGAGGTACGTCTTGCCGATGCGCTTCTCTTCGAAGGCCAGCTTGAGCGCGGCCAGCGCGTCGTCGGTCTTGGAGAGAATGAGACAGCCGGTGGTGTCTTTGTCGAGGCGGTGCGCGATGCCGGGCTGGGCCACGCCGCCGACGCTGAAGCCGCCGTACTGCGAGGCGGCCAGGCCCACCACGGAAGGGCGATCACCTTCGGGCTCCACCACCAGGCCCGAGGGCTTGTCGATCACCAACCACTTGTCGTCTTCGTAGAGCGCGGGCAGCTTCGGCCCATCGGGCGCCCTGGGCGCCTTCTGCACTTCGGGGAGCTCGAGCTCGATCTCTTCTCCGCCCACGATGCGGCGCATGGGCTTGGCCTTCTTGCCGTTGACCTTCACCTTGCCGTCGGCGAGCAGGCGCTGCACCTGCACCCGGGAGAACCCGGGCACGGACTTGGTGAGGAACGCATCGAGGCGGGGCCCGGCACCTGCGGGGACGGTGAGGCGGCGGACGGCCATGAAGTCCATTTACCCAAGCGCGCCTCTGTGCCGGTGCTATTTCGCCCGGCCATGTCTGGCGTGGTGTTTCGTGAGGCAGTTCCGCAGGACGACGTGGCCATTGGCGAGCTGCTCGTGGAGTCGTTCGTCAGCAGCTACGCGCGCAAGCTGCCCGAGGTGACCGTCACCGAGTCGCGGCGGGCCGAGCTGCGTGACGTGGCCGGCAAGCGGGGCCTGGCGAAGATCTGGGTCGCCGAGCACGACGGCGTGGTCGTCGGTACGGTGACGATGTGGCCGCCGGGTGCACCGAAGTCGGAGGCGTGGATCGAGAACGCGGCGGATCTGCGGCAACTGGCAGTGGCGCGTTCGCAGCGGGGTGGGGTGGTGTCGACGCGGCTGCTCGAGCTCGCCGAGGCGTGGGCTTTCGAGCAGAAGTTTGTGGGTGTGTGCCTGCATGTGCGGCGCGGCGCGGCCGGGGTGCGGGCCGTCTATGAGCGCCGCGGCTATTTGCGGAAGCCGGAAGGCGATCTCGACTTGTTGCCTGAAGTGTTTCTCGAGGCGTTCTTTCTGCCGTTCTCACCGAAGTAGGACACTTCAGCTTTCCTCCCGAGCGCAGGACCCACGACAGCACGGGGGAAGGCCGCAGGTTCAGTGCTGCGCACCGCTCACCCCGAGCAGGCCTCTGTGCTTCGAACGACGACGCTCACGTGGCGAAGTCGGTACGTTTGGCCGAGGCCGGGCGCCACCGTACGGGCGGCTGTACTCTGGCGCCCCAGGTCGCGAGAGCAGTCGACGGAAGTCACCGGCGTACGGGCCGCTGTACGCCGGTCGCGAGACTCTTCCACTTCGTCACATGAACGGAATTTGCTCGAAGCACAGAGGCCTGCGCGAGGTGAGCGACGCATGAAAACCCTCGAGCCCCACCTTCCCTGAAGGCTCCACATGATCCCTCGATCGAACTCAGGATCGCACACCGGTCATCTCGAGCGGCGTCGAGAGCTTGCCTCTGCTTCGCTCGGCAAGTGCCCCCTCGACGGGCTCGGGGTGACCGGTGGGGTTCTCAATTCCTGTTTCGGAAAACCCTCTGGGGAGGAAGGGTTCCGCTACGGACCCTGGCAGCACAACACGCCCGATTCCCCGCGCTGAGGGCAGCCCGCACCGGCGAGCGCGATGGCGCAGCACTGCGTGTCGATGATGCCCTGGTCTGCGAGGCAACCGCCCACTGTCGGCACTGAGGCGGGAACGCGCGAGACGCCCGAGAGCTGAGCGCAGCCCGCACCCATTCCCGCGATGTCGTCGCGCGTCGAGTCGCTGCAGTCGAGCGGCTCGCAGCCATCACCGTCATCCGTCGAGGCGCGCATCGCGAAGCAGCCGGGGAAGCCCGTCGCTGCCAGGTAACTGACCGCGAGCGCGACCGGGTCGTCGTGACGGCAGACGTGCCAGCCCGCGGCGCACAACGCGTCAGGGCCGCTGCCCGTGAGCTCGCCTGTGAAATTGCCAGCGCACGCTGCGATCGACGGCGACGTCTCGAGGTCGACGAACCCTTCACGCGTTCCGTCAGCGCAACCCGCCAGCGACGCCACCTGCGCCAGGCTCTCGCACGCCCCGCGCACGCACGCGGCCGGGCCCGGGCACGCGTTGCCGCACGCTCCACAATTCGCCACATCTGCGATGACGTCGACGCACGCCCCCGCGCAGCGCAGCTCTCCCACGCTGCACGAGCGAGAGACCATCGCGCTCACGCGCAAGGAGAGCACCGGAAGCGCGCGCCACGGCAAGCCCTCGGGGTCGGTGGTCACGCCCCCGTCGATTGCCCAGTTCGGCTCGACGGTGGTGCGCGAAGTGCCCGGCCCGCGCTCGTAGAAGAGCCCGTTGGGCACGGTGGGAATGACGGTGCTCTGGTAGCCGTACGATGCGTCGGGTTGCCAGGTGTCGTACCGATCGCTGAGCGCCGGGTTGCGGGTGAGCTCAGCTGCCGCGGGCAGCCAGGTGTCGCCGTCGTCGACCGAGGCGAGCAGTGAAGGCGTGGCCTTTCGGTTGCCCGCGTACAGCGTGCCGTCGACGCCCTGCACCAGCGAGGTGAGGTCGAGCGCGAGCGGCGTCGCGGTGCTGCGGCTTCCCCACGAAACGCCGTGGTCCGGTGACTTCCAGATCGCCTGCGACGAGGCCGCCCAGATGAAAGTGCGCGGCGCTTCTGCATAGACGATCGCGCCCAGGCCCGTGCTCACCGGCCCCGCGACGCCTCCATCGAGGAAGCGGAGGTTCGTCTCGGCGACGAAGGTGGGCCCGAAGTCGGTGGGGTCGAAGAGCAGCTTCCCGGGCGTCCCCAGGTTGTCCATGAAGACGCCGCCGTCGAACGACTGCACCGCGCGAGAGGGGGCGCTCTGGTTCGGGTTGAAGAAGCTCATCAGTCCGGGTGGCGCGATGCTGGTGAGATCGGGTGTTCCATTGAAGCCACCCACGGGGCCCGCGACGGTGCTCCAGCTCGCGCCATCGTCGGTGCTGGCGATGACCCGCGTGAGCCCGCTCTGGTACGCGCCGTTGACCGCCGCGTAGAGATCACCGTTGGGGAAGACGGCGATCGCCTTCATGAGCCCGCCGCTGACGGCCGTGCCCGACCAGACGGTCTGCCAGGTGACGCCGTCCTGCGAGCGGCGCAGCGAATCGTCTTCACCGACGGCGAAGAGCCAGCTTCCATCGAGGCTGACGGCGAGCTGACGCACCTTGGGGAGCGCGGTCACGTTGAGTCGCGTCCACGCGCCGTTCACGTTCGCGGCGAGCAGCGACTCGTACTGGTTCAAGTCTGCGCGCGGGCCGACGATGCCTGCGACGAAGAGGCCCTCGGCGACACAGGTGCCTGAGCGGCAGCTCGCGCCCGGTGCACACGCGGCGCCCTGGCACACGGCCTCGACGCAGCGCCCGTCTCTGCGAACGAAGAGCGGGCCGCAGCGGTCGATCACACCTGAGGTGGGCAGGCACGAGCCCTGGGCGCAGAGCGTTCCGGTCGCGCACACCTTCCCCACGCAGCGTGGGTGGATGCACCCGCCGGCCTGGCAGACGAGCCCGGGCGCGCAGCTCACGTTGGGGCACGTCGAAGGAAGGCAGCCACCGCCGGCCACGCAGCGTCCTCCGGGGCAGGTCTGGCCTGCGCACTCGAAGGGCACGCACGCGCCCCCTTCACAGACTTCACCCGGCCGGCACGTCGGCCCAGAAGTGCACTGCTCGGTGAGGCAGCGCCCGTTGCTGCACAGGGCGCAGCTCTGGTTCTCGCAGCCGCTCGCACGGCACGCGCCCGAGTCGGTGCAGGAAAAGCCGGTGCCACACTGGCCCTGACAGGCGGCCATGCCTCCGTCGACCGGTTCGAGGGGCCCCGCATCGGGGAACTCGAAGAGGAAGGGCTGCGAGGTGCCGGGACTCAGCGCGATCTCGCGCAGCGGGTTCGCGCCGGGCACGAGCAACACGGAGAGGACCGCGGCCGTTTCGAAGCCGGTCTTCTCGTAGGCAAACGAGTAGACGCCGGGGGGCAGTGCGCTGAAGGTGATTTCACCCTGCGCGTCGCTGGTGGTGGTGCGCTCTGGGCCCACGCCCGCTGCGCGCACGGTGACGCCTTCCAGGAGCTCGCCGCTGAGCTCGCTCACGACCCCGGTCGCGCTCGCGGCCCCGGTCGTCAGCGCGCGTTCGAGCGTCACGTCAGGCAGTTGGCCGAGGTTCCCCGACGTGGACGTGAGCTCGAGCGATTGCGGCTCGTAGCCCGGCGCGAAGAACGCGATCGGCAGCCCGCCCTCGGGGAGCTCTTCGAGCAGCCAGTCTCCGTTGTCGCCCGAGAGGGTCTGAAAACCGAGCTCGGGAACGAAGATCGAGATGCCGCCGTGCCCACCGGGTCCGGACAGGTCGCCTCGACGCACGGTGCCGCGCGCGCTCGCGTTGCGATTGAGCACGATTTCTCCGAGCGCCACGTCGAGGCCCGGGCCGGCGCGAAGTCGCCGGAGATCGAGCGCCAGCTGCCGCTCGAAGCGGCCGTCACCTTCGAGATCGAAGCGCACGAGGAGCACGCCGTCGGAGCGGTGCAGCCCCCCGAGCACGAAGCGGCCGTCTTCATTCGACTGCGTGGTGAGCGAGGAAGCCAGCAGCTCGACCGTCGCTCCCGAGGCAGGCAGGAGCAGTCGCTGCCCAGGCAGCTGGTAGACGAGCCGGCCTTGCACGCTTCCGGGCCCCGGCGGGCCGGGCAACTGCAGGTCGAAACACCCAGAGGTCAGCGTGGTGAACAGGACGGCCCAGAGAACGCGATGCACCACGAGAACCCCCTCGTCAGAACGGCGAGGGTAGCATCGGACCAACCCGGGATATGGCGAAGTCGCCGTTCATTCAGTAGCTGTGCCCCGGTGCGACCGACCGTTCTGCTGTTCGACATCGATGGAACCCTGGTGAGCACCGGCGGAGCTGGCCGGCGCTCGATCGACCGTGCGTTCGAGCTGCTCCACGGACGTCCTGACGCGTGCAACCACTTCACGTTCGACGGCATGACGGATCGCGGCATCGCGCGGTTGGGGCTGCAGGCGATCGGCGTTCAGCCCGATGACGCTTCGATCGAGGCGCTGCTGGCTCGCTACGTCGAGTGTCTTGCGGACGCGGTGAGGTCGGTGCCTGACGATCGATACATCGTGCATCACGGCATGCGTGAAGCGGTCGACGCGGGGCTCGCGGCGGGTATGGCGGTCGGGTTGGGGACGGGCAACGTTCGTGAAGGTGCGCGGGTGAAGTTGGCGCGCGTGGGGCTGTTCGAGAAGTTCGCGTTCGGTGGTTTTGGGGATGACCACGAGCTGCGGCCTGAGCTGATTCGGCGCGGAGCCGAGCGGGGTGCCGCGCAGTTGGGTGTCTCGCTGAGTGCGGCGCGCGTGGTGGTGATCGGTGACACCCCGAAGGACGTCTCGGCGGCGCAGGCGATCGGTGCAGAGAGCATCGGCGTCGCGACGGGGGGATTCACCGCGGAGCAATTGCGAGCGAGCGGCGCGACCGCGGTCTTCGAAACGCTCGCCGCCGGGGGTGCACTGGAAGCCCTCTTGGCGGGGTGAGGGAGTTCTTTTTTTGACCTACTTGCTCAACCGCGTCGTCACCCGCTCGGCCCACTCAGGCTCGAGTTCGATGCAGGCGACCTCTCGACCGAGCTTCAACGCGGCCGCCGGAATGGATCCCGAGCCCGCGAACGGGTCGACCACCAACTGCCCCGGCTTGCTCCACGTGCGCACCAACGGCTCGAGCACGCCGAACGGCTTGTGATTCGGGTGACTGCCCCACGCCGCGGCCTCGCCGTCATCATCGTACCCAGCGACCGCAGCCCAGGGCACGGCAGGGGAAGCTGACGTCACCGCAGGCGCCGCGTCGCGCGTGAAGACGAGCGCCGTTTCCACCACCCGCAGAATCTCTTCGCCGCTGTTCCCCTCGCGCGTCTGCTTGCCCCACACGAACTCGCCTCGCACGTGCACGTAGCCAAGCTCACGGCACGCCGCGGTCATCGGCTCACGGCCCAGCAGGTTCATCCACAACACCACCGGCGCGTCAGGCGTGAGGTGCTTGACCGCTACCTCGAGCCACTTCTTCGTGAAGTCGCGAAACTCGCGAACGTTCTCGAAGCGCCGCACGGGACCCCGATCGATCTTCTTGTGCTTCGGATCGCGCAGGTCCCCGTCTTTGCGGCGTCGCGTCAGCAAACAATACGGAGGGTCACTGAGCAGCACGTCAGCCTTGCGGCCTGCGAGCGCGCGGTCCCAGATCTGCGGGCTGGTGGCGTCTCCCTGCGTGCACTGAGGCGACATGCGTTGCATTGCTCCTGCGAGGCTCCTACCACGCAAGTCATGACGGTCATCCGTGACATGACAGCTGGCGATCTGGACGCGGTTTCGCTGCTCGCCGAACAGCTCGTGCTGCTTCACCACGCGTGGGACCGGACGCGGTTCTTCACCACGCCCGACATCGCCCGCGGGTACCACCGGTACTTCGGCTCACAGCTGAAGGAGAAAGAGGTGCTGCTGCTGACCGCCGAGGTCGACGGTGTGGTGGCGGGCTACCTCTTCGGCACCCTCGAGTCGCGCGACTGGGCGAAGCTGCTCGACGCCCACGGAGCGATTCACGACATCTTCGTATCGGTCAGTCACCGGAAGCAGGGCGTCGCTCAGGCGCTGATGGCTGAGGCGAAATCGAGATTCACCCAGCTGGGCGCCAGGCAGGTCGTCCTCTATTCGGCCGCGTCGAACGTGGAAGGCCAGGCCCTGTTCAAGCGCATCGGCTACCGGCCCACGATGGTGGAAATGACGCTCGACCTGAAGTGACTCAGCGAGGCAGGCCGACTGAGGTGTGCGCGTTGACCGCGTCCTTCACTTGACCGGGCATCGCCGCCTGGTTGTTCATGTGAGGGCAGTTCGCCGCCTTGCCCGCGCTCGCCGCCGCGTTCGCCGCCGCACCGGTCGTCGACACTTCATCGTTCGCCAGCCGGATGCCTGCCTTCGCCTGACCCGTGATGGTGGAGGTCGAATCGAACGCCCGCATGCTCAAGTTCGCGTCGACCTTCACCTTCATCGACGCCGCGATCGCCGTCGACTCAGAGATCGACGCGCCCGTGGTGGGAGGCAACCTCTGATGCTGGAAGAGATCGCGCAGCTGGGTCACCGGAATACCAACCTCGCCCGTCGCCTTGTCCTTCGTTCCGAAGATCGACAGCAGCGCCGAGTACTCGACCAGCGCGATCGCCTTGCCCGCGGGCAGCGCCGCCTCAGCCGGTCCTGACGAGTCGCGCCGCGCCTGATCCGCGATCGCCGCCGCGAAGCTGCTCAGCGTCATGCGTCCCTTGCCATCCGCGTGGGCGACGAACGCCTGGAAGCGCGCCTCATCGAACGTGCCGCTGTTGAGGATCGCCGAGTCGGCCGCGTGCTTCGCCGGGCCGCTGCGCAGCTCGAGCACGTTGAAGCTGCGGGTGAAGATGTTCCCGAGGAGGTCCTTCGGGGTGTTGCCGCCCAGCGCAATCGCAGGCAGCGACAGCTCCATCGGTTTGCTGAAGTCGAGCTCACGGCCCGCGGCGCGCAGATCCTTGAACTTCACGTTGCCGTCTTTATCCATCGGCACGCGGCCTTCTTTCACCATCGCGGCGAGCACGGGGCAGACGATCGCCAGCTCGTGCTGCTGCTGCCTGGTGGACGGCGCCAGCTTCACCACGCCGCCCTGCTGCCAGCCGGTGAGCGGCTTTTGTTCCTGCGGCGTCGCGGGCGTGGCGGTGGGCTTCGCGGCGGGGGTGCTGGGAGCCAGTGGCGAGCGCGGCTTGATGGTGGTCATGGGGTCGTCTTCAGGGAAGCCAGAGACTTCATGAAGAGCGGCGCGCTGGCTTCGTTGAGCGCAGTCTCGGGGACGGTGAGGGTGATGGTGCAGAGCTGCCCGTCGTCAAGCCGGAGCAGGAAGTATTGCCGCAGCGGGCCGCTCTGCGTGCTCAGCGCGTGCGCGACCAGCAGGCCCTTCTGACCGTCCTCGCAGGTGAACTCGGACAGCGACGGCGCCTTCATCTGACCGATGGTCTGCGCGAGCTCAGCGACCACTTCGGAGGCGAGGCTTTCCAGCGTCGAGCCAGCGCGCGTGGGCCGCGTGTTGACGATGAAGCTGGGCGAGGGACCGTTGCGGTGTGCGCTGCGCAGGCCGAGAGTGGTTTCCTCGATGACGTAGCCTGCGGGTGCTTCGAAGTTGAACTGGGCGGCCGAGACCTTCATGGGTCGCTCACCATACGCAGGCGAGGAGAGAAAAGAGTAGCAGCCCCATCACCCCGACCCTTGCGGGGAATGGGCAGAACATCTGGTATTGCGTCGAGCCACATGACGCCGCTTCTCCTGGCCCTGCTCACCGCTGCTCCGCTGACCACCGTCGCCGAAGCATCGGGTTGGCTCCGCACGGGTCGCTTCGACGAGGTCGAGCGTCTCTGCGCCGAGTTCCCCAAACGCTACCCGGGCAAGGTGAAGTGCGAGCGTTTCGGCACCACCCCGCTGGGCCGCCCGATGCTCAGCCTGGTGGCCTCGGCCGACGGCACGTTCACGCCCGAGCAGGTCCGCGCGAAGCAGCGCCCCGTGGTGTTCCTGCAGGGCGGCATTCACGCAGGTGAGATCGACGGCAAGGACGCGGGCTTCTGGCTGCTGCGCGAAGTGCTCGACGGCAAGGTCGCCGCGAAGTCGCTCAACGCCGTCACGCTGGTCTTCGTGCCTGTCTTCAACGTCGATGGTCACGAACGGTTCGGCAAGAACCAGCGCCCCAACCAGCGCGGCCCCGAAGAGATGGGCTGGCGGGTCACCTCGCAGAACCTCAACCTGAACCGTGACTACATGAAGGTCGAAGCCCCTGAGATGGTGGCGATGCTCGGCCTGCTCCACCGCTTCGACCCCGTGTTGTTCGTGGATCTCCACGCGACCGACGGCGCGCAGTTTCAGCACGACGTGTCCGTCACCTTCGAGCCGCAGCGGGTCGGGCCGCAGAGCATGCAGGCCTGGGGGCGCACGTTGCAGCAGGCGCTCTTCCCGAAGCTGCTCGGAAAAGGTCACCTGCCGGTCGCCTTCTACCCCTCGTTCGATGACGTCGACGACCCCGCGAGCGGCATCACCGTGGGTTGGCCTCCGCCGCGTTTCGGCAACGCCTACTGGGCGCTCCATCACCGCTTCGGCGTGCTGGTCGAGACGCACTCCTGGAAGACCTCGGCGGTGCGCATCAAGTCGACCTTCGACGTCTGCGCAGGTCTGCTCGAAGAAGCCGCGCTGCACGGCAAGGACTGGTTGGCCGCGGCCCAGCAGGCCGATCTCGCCGCGAGCAAACTCGGAGGCACCGACGTGGTGTTGATGAGCGCCGCCAAGAGCACCGGCGAGCCCATCGACTTCCTGGGCTACGCGTACACGCGCGAGAAGAGCGAGGTGAGCGGAAAGCAGTGGGTTCGCTACGACGAGACCAGGCCGCAGGTCTGGAAGCTGCAGCTGCGTGACGAGCTCGAGCCCGGCCTCACCGTGCGCGCGCCGCTGGCCGGCTACGTCGTCCCCGCCTCGCACGTGGCCGTCGTGGTTCCCCGGCTCCAGGCGCATGGCCTTCGTTTCGAGGTGCTCAAGAAGGCCAGGCCGCAGCTCGCGGTCGAGCGCATGGTGGTGCAGGGCAAGCTGCGCGGCAGCAGCTACGAAGGCCGCCTCACCGTCGACGCGAAGGGCACGTGGACCAAGGGCCTCGAAGACCTGGGCGCAGGTTCGATCTTCGTGCCGATTTCACAGCCGCACGCCGAGGTGGTGATGCACCTGCTCGAGCCCACCGCGCCCGATTCACTCGTCTCGTGGGGCTTCTTCAACGCGCACCTCGAGCAGAAGGAATACCTCGAGGACTACCTGACCGAGCCGTTTGCGCGGGAGCAGTTGAAGGACCCCGCCGTGAAGGCCGCCTTCGACGAGAAGCTCAAAGACCCCGCGTTCGCGAAAGACGCCGATGCGCGGTTGCTCTTCTTTTCCTCGCGCCACCCCAGCTTCGATGCGCGCTTCAACCTGATGCCCGTCTACCGCGTCGACGTCAGCCCGCTCGGGAACTGATGTAGAACTGGTAGTTCGCCTCGAGCCCACCGTCGACGTTGATGGTGGTGCCGTTGACGTAGCGTGATTCGGGCGTGCACACCCACTCGATGGTCTGGGCGATCTCGTCGGCGCTGGCGATGTGGCCCACCGGCACCATGGCCGCGAGCTCCTTTTCCATTTTCGCCCAGCCGACTTCGCCGATGTAGAAACGCGACGACTCGGTGTCGATGTAGCCCGGGTTGATCGCGTTGACGCGAATGCCGTCGGGCCCCAGCTCACACGCGAGGTACTTCACCAAAATCTCCATCGCGCCCTTCATCGCGCCGAGCAGGCCGTGAAAGGGCAGGGGAATGCGCGAGTCCATTCCCGAGACCATCACGATGCTCGACTTGCGCCCCGCCATCAGCGGCTGCGCCAACTGGCACCCGTGCAGGAAGCTCTTCACCGTGACGTTGAACGTCTTGTCCATCTGGTGGAGCTTGGTGTCCATCAGCGGCGCGAACTTGGTCGAGGCCGCGTTGGCCACGAAGGCGTCGAGGTGGCCGAACTCGTCCTTGATGCGATCGAACACCGGCTTGAGGCTCTCGGGCTCGAGCTGATCGGCGACCACGGTGAGGCACTTGCGGCCGAGGGCTGCCACCTCTTTCTCCAGCGCTCGCGCAGCGTCTGCGTCACGGCGGTAGGTGGAGACGATGTCGTAGCCGCGTTTGGCGAGGCGCAGGCTCAAGGCCCGGCCCACGCCGCGGCTGCCGCCAGTGATGAGCGCAACAGGCTGGGTGGTGGTCATGAAGGCGAGTTAGCAGAGGAAGTGTGGGAGAGTCTTCGGATGGTCGATGTCCCCTGGGAACAACTCTTCGAGGCGGCCGAGCTCGCGAGGCAGCGGGCGCACGCGCCGTATTCCAAGTTTCACGTCGGCGCGGTCATCCTCTGTGATGACGGGTCGATCAGTGCGGGCTGCAACGTCGAGAACGCCAGCTACGGGTTGACGGTGTGCGCCGAGCGCAACGCCGTGGGCGGCATGGTCTTAGGCGGCAAGAAGCCCGTGGCCGTGGCCATCGTGGTCGATTCGCGCGAGCCCACGCCCCCCTGCGGCATGTGCCGTCAGGTGTTGGCAGAGTTCGGAGCGCCCACGCTGCCCATCGCCTCGCGCACCGTCTCGGGCGCCGTGACGAAGTGGACGATCGCCGAGCTGCTGCCGCACGCCTTCACGCGGTCATTCCTGTAGCCGGCGAGGCCATCGACTCGAGCATCGCGGCGAGGCGATCGATGTCGATGGGCTTGGTGAGGTAGGCGTCCATGCCGGCGTCCAGGCAGATCTGATCGTCGCCCTTCATGGCGTTGGCGGTCAGCGCGATGATGGGCAGGTGCTGGCCGGTGCCCTTTTCCGCGACGCGGATGGCGCGGGTGGCTTCCAGCCCGTCGAGCACCGGCATCTGCATGTCCATCAACACCGCATCCCACCGGCCGTGCGCCACGGCTTCGACGGCGCGCGCCCCATCGGTGACGTGCGTGACCTGGTGGCCCAACCGCTCCAGCAGGCGCTGGGCGAGGCGGGCGTTGATGGCGTTGTCTTCGGCGAGCAGCACGGTGAGCGACCGGCGCGCCCGGCGGCTGGTGGTGGGCGCTTCGGCCCGGCTGAAGCCGGCGCCCGGCTTGAAGTGCGCGAGGGCCTCGGAGAGATCGCTGGTGCTCACGGGCCGGGTCAGCACGCGCTGCACACCTGCCGACTTGAGCTGCGCGCTGATGGGCCGCTTGGTGGTGCGGGTGAGCAGGAGCCGCGGCACGCGGTTGAGCCCCTCGTGAACTTCCAGGGCCTCGCACAGCTCGATGCCGCTGGTGCCGTCCAGCTCGTGATCGATGACGAGCAGATCGACCTGTGACTCGCCGCCCTCGAGCAGTCGCCGAATCGCCACGTCGGCAGCGACGCCGATCACCTCGCAGCCCAGTTGCTGAAGCTGGCCCAGCGTGACGGTCTGCCCGCGGGGGTTGCCGCTGATGACCATCACGCGCAGGCCGCGGGCAGGCGCAGCGAGCCTCGGCTGCGAAGGCGCCACGGGCAACGGAAGCCAGACGTGGAAGGTGCTGCCTTCACCCGGCTTGCTCTCCACCTCGATGGTACCGCCCATCGCTTTGACCAGCTCGAGCGTGATGGTGAGGCCCAGGCCCGTGCCGCCGAAGCGCCGGTTGGTGCTGCCATCGGCCTGCGTGAAGGCCTCGAAGATCGAGTTGATGCGATCCGCGGCGATGCCGATGCCCGTGTCGCGCACCGAGAGCTGCACGTGCGTGGTGCTGAACGCCGCGGTGACCGAGACCTCGCCATGTTCGGTGAACTTCACCGCGTTGCCGACCAGGTTGGTGACGATCTGCCCGACGCGCACGGGGTCGCCCATCACCTGCTCGGGCATGGTGGGCCCGATGTCGACGATGAGCTCGAGGTCCTTGCCGTGCGCGCGGCCGGCCTGGGCCCGCACCGCTTCGAAGACCGTCTTGGGCAACGAGAAGGGAATGCGCTCGAGCTCGAGCTTGCCTGATTCGATCTTCGAGATGTCGAGGATGTCGTTGACGATCGCGAGCAGGTTCTGGCCCGAGGTGTTGGCCATCTCGAGGTACTCGCGCTGCTCCGGCGTGAGCTGCGTGTCGAGCACCAGCTGCGTCATGCCGATGATGCCGTTGAGCGGCGTTCTGATCTCGTGGCTGGTGTTGGCGAGGAACTGCGACTTCACGCGCGAGGCCGTGAGCGCCTGCTCTCGGGCCAGCCGCTGGCCGGTGATGTCCTGCACCGCGCCGTAGAGGCGCACCGTGCGCCCGTCGACGCGCTCGGCGTTACCGAGGTGGCGAGCCCAGGTCTTCTTGCCGTCGGCGGTGAGCACCTCGAGCTCGAGGTCATACGCCGTGCCGTCGGCCACGCACCGCTGCACGAACCCCTGCAGAGTGGCGCTGTCCTGCGCTGAGAAGAACGCCGAGGTCATGCCGTAGTCGGGCGTGTAGTCGGGGGTCACCCCGAAGATCCGGCGCACCTCTTCGCTCCACTGAACCTTTCCGGACGCGAGGTCGTAGTCCCACCCTCCGACCTGGGCGAGCGCGCCGGCCTGCTGCATCTGCTCCTGGCTGTGTCGCAGCCGCTGCGAGGTGAGCTCGAGCGCCGTGACGTCACTGGCCGCCGCATAGAAACGCCCACCGTCGATGGCCGCCGTCCACGAGACCCAGCGCCAGTCTCCATTCTTCGCGCGCACGCGGGTGATCGCGCCCGAGCTCTGGCCCGCCTGGAGCTTCTCTTTGAAGAGCTTGAGCACGCCGGGGATGTCGTCGGGGTGCACGATGCTGCCGATGTCGATGCCGCGCAGCTCATCGGGCTCCCAGCCGAGCTGGCGGGACCACGAGGGTGAGGCCTCTTCGATGATGCCCAGCGCGTCGCACACCGCGGCCAGGGTGTCGGACAGGGTGAACAGCCGCTCGTACTTGGTGGCCCGCTCGAGCGCGCGTTCACGCTCGAGCTGCGAGTTCACCTCGACCGTGACGTCACGGCTCACGGCGTTCACGCGCAGAGGCAGCCCGGCGCCGTCGCGCACCAGCTCGTAGATCGTGCGGATCCACAACGTACGGCCATCGAGCGTGCGGGTGCGCAGTTGAGAAGGGGTGGTGCTGCCGGTGGCTTGCAGCTCGGCCAGGTGGCGCTCATGAATGACCTGATCTTCGGGCAACAAGAAGCCCCCGGCCTCTGCGTGCGTCTGGCTCAGCTCGGTGAAGCCACCACCGAGCAGCTGATGCAGCTCGCGCGACCAGGTGGTCCGCATGGTCTTGAGGTCGAGCTCCCAGGTGCCCATGCTGGCCAGGCGCAGCGCGTCTTCGAGCGACTTGCGGTGTTCGGCGAGGCGGCGTTGATCGCGCAGGCGGTCGAGCGCGACGCTGATCATGATCGACAGCTGGGCCGCCGCCACCCGCGCTTCGGGATCGATGGCCTGCCCCTCGTGCGAGAGGGCGAGCAGCACCCCTTGCGGCTCGTTGCCCGAATCGAGCGGAACGGAGAACGTCTGCCGGTAGCCCCAGTCGAAGAGCTGGCGCTCGAGCGCATCGCCGGTCTGGCTCAGCCGGGTCTCGAGCTCGACCTGATCGCGGGTGAGCAACTGGAGGTGCCGCGAGCCCGTCAGCTCGAGCCCTTCGGCGATGAGCTCGCGCGCGGGAATGCGCAGCTGCCACTGGCCGTCGCGCGTTCGGGTGAGCAGCGCGCCCGCATCGACGCGCAGCAGCGTGGACACCGCCGAGGTGCCCAGCTGTTCGATCTCTGCTTCGTCGCGGGCGTGCAGCAGCCAGGTCACCAGCTCAGAGAGGTCGAGCGCGCGCACGGCACGCAGCTGCACCTCGGTCATGCGCTCCTGCACCTCGGTCAGCCGCGTCTCGCCCTGTTCGCGCTGTTCCTGCTGCACGAGGCTCCACGCGAGGAGCGGCAACAAGGCCGCGAGCGCCGGTTCATCGCGGGGGCCGCAGCCTTCCAGCCAACCCATGGTTCGGCCCTTCCAGACGACCGCCAGCAGCCAATGGGTGGAAGGTGACGCCGGGGGTCCGTTGGGACTGCCTTCCGGCACGTGAAGACGCAGCACCTCGAGACCCATCAAGCCGCGTATGCGCTCGATTGCCGTGGGATCAGGGCCCAACTCGGAGAGGCGCTCGCACACCAGTGGGATGAAGTCGGGAACCACGAGGGGCGACAACGCAAGCGCTGGGCCATGCGCGACCGGCTGTTCGTCTTCGCTGTGGGGAGAGCGCACCGACACGGCGGCCACCATAGCCCCGGGCGTCAAGCGGCGGGAGCCACCAGGTGCCCTTCGGACAGGTACTGCTTGAGTTTGCGGAAGAGGGTGGCCTGGCCGATGCCGAGCCGTTCGGCGGTGCGGGCCCGGCTGCCCCGCTCGGCAGCGAGGGTGGTCAAGATGGCCTCGCGCTCGATCTCGGCCAGCGTGCGGTGTTCGCCCTGCTGACGTGTGGGAGCGGGTGGCTGCTTGACGTCGGGCGGCAGGTCGCTGGCTTCGATGCGTTTGCCAGGCGAGAGCACCAGGGCCCGCTCCATGGCGTTGAGCAGCTCGCGCACGTTGCCGGGCCAGGGGTGGGCCAGCACGCGGCGGGAGGCCTCGGGGGAGAGCTCCTTCAACGGCAGCTTCTCGCGCGAAGCCGAACGGGCGAGGGCCTGGCGGGCGAGCGGGAGAATGTCTTCGGGGCGCTCGCGCAGCGGGGGCACCATCAGCTCGATGACCCGCAACCGGAAGAAGAGATCTTCGCGGAACCGGTTGGCCTTCACCTCGGCGGCGAGGTCGCGATGCGTGGCGGCGATCAGCCGCACGTCGATGCTGCGGGTCTTGTTCTCACCGACGCGGCGCACCTCGCGTTCCTGCAGTACGCGCAGCAGCTTGCTCTGCATGGGCAACGGCAGCTCGGCGACCTCATCGAGCAGCAGCGTGCCGCCTTTGGCTGCTTCGAAGAGCCCCGCACGATCGCTCGTGGCGCCGGTGAAGCTGCCGCGGGCGTGACCAAAGAGCTCGCTCTCGATGAGCGACTCGGGCACCGCCGCGCAGTTGATGGCGACGAAGGGCCCGGCCTGGCGTCCCGAAGCATCGTGAATGAACCGCGCGATGCGCTCCTTGCCCGCGCCCGATTCACCCTGGAGCAGCACGCTGGTGTCGACCGAGGCCACCTTGCGCGCCTGGCCCAGCAGGGTCTTCATGCTGAGGCTGCGAATGACGAGACCCGACTCGTCTTGCTCGGACTCGAGCTCTCGGCGGCGTAGCGCCAGGCGGCGGTCGACCTTCTTGAGCTGGGTCTGCAGCGTGCTGAGCGCTTCGTTCAGACAGTCAGACTCGTAGAAGGCGAAGAAGGACTGCTGCGCTTCGGGCCAGTCTTCGCGGAAGCGCCCCACCATGCGGCACACCGGGTCTCCCTTGCCGCGGCAGCTCTCTTCGATGCAGTAGACGGTGCGGCCCTGCGCCTTCGAGAGGTAGCCCGACGCGAAGCCCGCCAGCGTCCAGCACACGCACTCTTCGGCCTGGCCGTGATGGAGCAGGTGTTGATCGGCCTCGTAGCTGTCGTGCCACACCGCCTCGGCGAACGGCGGCGGCGAGTGGGTCGAGGTCTTCACCGGCTCGAAGGTGACCATGCCGTGCAGGCGATGCAGCCGGCCGCCCGCCACGCGCCATTCCCGCTCGTCTTCCCAGGGAATGGCGGTCTTCATGGCCTCGGCGAGGCGGTAGCCGTGGGTGTAGCCGAAGCGCGTGAAGATCGACCGCGCGCCGGTCATGCCGAACGCGGTGATGAGCTGGCTGCGCAACAGGCCCATGGCCACCGCGTCCATCAGCACCACGCGTTCGCCTGCGAGGGTCATCTCGCCGCCATCGGGCTCGAAGTCGAAGATGTCGGTCAGCTTGAGGTTTCTCGCGCGCATTTCTGACTCCGGCACCGACTCTCGAAATGAGAGCTTCGACTGTCGAAAGGAGAGTAGCGCCCTCGGAGAAGGGGTGCCACTCGCGGGGAGGCAGGCACTTGCGCATGGCACATCGGATGCTGAGGGTGTGGTCATGATGAACATCAGAAAGTCCGCTGAACGAGGCGGCGCAGACCATGGGTGGTTGAACACGAAGCACACCTTCTCGTTCGCCGAGTACTACGACCCGAAGCAGATGGGCTTCCGCGCGCTGCGCGTCATCAACGAAGACAAGGTGACGGCGGGGCAGGGCTTCGGCACGCACCCACACCGGGACATGGAGATCATCTCGTACGTGCTCGAAGGCGCGCTCTCGCATCAAGACTCGATGGGCAACAACGGCCTCATCACGCCTGGTGAAGTGCAGCGCATGAGCGCGGGCACGGGGGTGAGGCACTCCGAGCAGAACGCGTCGAAGACGGAAGGCGCGCACTTCCTTCAGATCTGGATCGAGCCTGATCAGCTCGGTGTCGCGCCGTCGTACGAGCAGAAGCGGTTTGCCCTGAAGGACAAGAAGGGGCTCAACCTGGTCGCCTCACCTGATGGCGCTGACGGCAGCGTGAAGATCAACGCGAACACCAGGCTCTACGGCACGGTGCTCAGCGCAGGCGAGCAGGTCTCGCTCGAGCTGGCGCCTGCGCGGCACGCGTGGGTGCACGTGGTGCGCGGTGACGTGAAGGTGAACGGCACGGCGTTGAGCGCGGGTGACGGCGCGGCGTTCTCGGAAGAAAAGAACATCACGCTCGAAGGCGTCAGCGGCGCCGAAGTGCTGCTGTTCGACCTCGCATGACTGAAACAAACTCCCTCTCCCGAGCAGGGGACCAGCTTCGCTAGGCGATTTCGTTCGAAGGAACAGACCCACCGTTCGCATCGAGCGCAGTCGAGATGCCACCGCGCGGCAGGTGACCCCTCGACTTCGCTCCTAAGGAACAGCACCGTTCCCCCCGAGCGAAGTCGAGGGGTGACCTGCCGCGCGAGGCAGAAGTACTCCCTCGACTCCGCTCGGGA
>JBKJSE010000245.1:0-9886 GCA_046595925.1 Archangium sp.
CATCGTGATGCTGAACGCCGACGCCGCCGAGCGCGCCGTCGATTCGTCGCAGCGCGAGGCGATGGAGGTCTCGCTGTCCGCCCACCTCGACGCGATCAACGCCGGGCTCGACCCGCACGAGCGCCTCGAGAAGATCGTCGTCGTCAGCGAAGAGTGGACGATCGACAACGGGATGCTCACGCCCACGCTCAAGATCACCGGGCGCGTGAAGGAGGTCTTCAAGACCAGCAAGGGCAAGTACGTCGCGCCCGCGCCGATCGAGAGTCAGCTGCTCTCGCGTGGTGAGCTGGAGCAGGCCTGCGTGTCGGGCGCGAACCTGTCTCAGCCGTTCGCGCTCGTCGTGCTGGCCGAGCACCTGCGCAAGAAGTCGCTCGGCGGGGAAGACAAGGTCGAGATGACGCGGCTGCTTCAGCTGCACCTGACCCAGCTCAACGCGAAGCTCGACCCGCATGAGCAGTTGGAAAAAATCATCGTGATGCGTGAAGAGTGGACGGTGGACAACGGGCTGCTCACGCCGACGCTCAAGCTCAAGCGCTCGGCGATCGAGGCGAGGTATGCGCCGAGGGTCAACGAGTGGTTCTCCCTCAAAGAGAACATCGTCTGGGTGAACTGAGGGTCAATCAAACTGACCGACTCACCATCATCTTGATGCCGTCGTCCTTCGCACCCACCTGCAATCACGGCCCCACTCCGTGGCGCAATTGGTGCGTAGTCTTGGCGGAATGAATCCGCTTCGGTGGCTGCTGCTGGTCCTCTGCGCAGCCAGTCTCTTCGTCATCTGGCCGCTCTGGCCCCCGCTGCTCCTCGCCGCCTGGACCGCTTCCCTCGCGCGCCCGCTGCTGGTGCGCCTCGAGCGCGGGCTCAAAGGCCGACGCCGTGCAGCCGCCCTCCTGTCCCTGCTGATCTTCGTGCTGCTGACCCTGCCCCTCGCCCTGGTCGCGGTCGGGGTGATCACCGGAGCCCAGGAGCTCTTCGCCACCGTGAAGGCTTCCCCTTCCGCCCGAGACGCGCTGCAGGCGTTGCTCTCGTCACCTGACGACCGGGTCGCGCTGCCGAGCACCCTGACGGATCTCGCCGCCCTCACGCAGCGCTCGGGTGCACAGGGCTTCGGCTTCCTGACCGATCTCGCAGGCGCAGCGGCCACCGCCGTGGTCGGGCTCTTCATCTACTTCGCAGGCGCCTATGCACTGCTGGTCGACTCGGCCGCGGTCTGGTCGTGGATCAAGAGCAATTCCCCCCTCAACCCCACCCACCTCGATCGTCTCGCCGATGCCTTCCACGAGACCGGTCGCGGCCTGCTCGTCGGAGTCGGACTGACCACGGTGACCCAGGGCCTCGCGGCGATGATCATCTACTTCGCGCTCGGCGTACCCCGCGCGTGGGTGCTCGGCCCCATCACCGGCATCGCCTCGGTCATCCCGATGGTCGGCAGCGCCCTCGTCTGGGGCCCCATCTCGTTGGGCCTCTTCCTCACCAACCACCCGATCAAGGCGCTCATTCTCGTGGGGCTGGGCATCGGGGTCATCAGCGTGATCGACAACCTGTTGCGCCCCCTCTACGCACGCATGGGTGCTTTGAAGATGCCCATGTTCCTGCTCTTCCTTTCCGTCTTCGGTGGCCTCGCCGCGTTCGGCACCTGGGGCGCGTTGATTGGCCCCTTGGTCGTCCGCCTGGCGATGGAAGTGCTCGCCATCGTGCAGGAGGAAAAGCAGGTCGTTCCCGCGTGAAGCACCGGTGGGGGCTTCCCGAGTTCGCCGCGAAGCTGCGGCTCGCCTGGGCGACTGCTCGTCTCGCAGCCGCGCGCTTCTTCAAGGTCGATGGCCTCGAGTGGGCCGCGGCCTTCGCGTTCAACGCCTTCTTCTCGCTCTTCCCGCTGATGATCTTGCTGGTGACGATCACCTCGGCGTTCGTCGACGCGAGGGAAGCGGGGGAAGCAGCGCTGCGCTACCTGGGTGACTACGTGCCGATCGGTGGAACCCTGAGGACCCAGGTCTTCGAGGTGATCCAGGGCGTGATTCAAGGCCGTGCGCAGGCCAGCGCGTTGGCCCTCTTCACGCTCATCTGGACCGCGCTGCAGTGCTTCACCACGCTCATCGCGGTCACCAACGCGGCGTGGGGTCATCAACCTCACAAGTGGTGGACGCTGCCGCTCAAGAGCCTGACCCTGCTCGCCTTGCTGGCGGTGATCACCTTGCTGGCCATGGGTATTCCGCCGCTCTTCAAGTTCGTGCAGGGCGCGCTCCCGGCCAGCGACTTCGGCTCGTGGTCGTATGAGGTGGCGATCGCGTTGTTGCCGCCGGTGATGACCTTCGTGACGTTGACGTTCTTTTACGGACACGCGCCTCAGCAGAGCGTGCCGTGGAGGAAGGTGTGGCTACCGGCGATGTGCGCGACCGGCGTGCTGTACGTCGCCCAGGCACTCTTCATCGTCTACGTGGGGAGCTTCGCCAGCTTGAACGCGCTCTACGGGGCGTTCGGTGGCGTGATGGCGTTGTTGCTGTGGATCTGGGTTTCCGGGTGCGTCTTCATCTTCGGGGCGTGTCTGTGTGCGGCGCGGGAAGAGCTGGCTTCGGGTTCAGGGAAGAACAAGGGGAAGAGGGGGAAGAAGGTAAACCTCTCCCTGCGACGCGGCGAGAGGTCGGCGCGCAGCGACGGGTGAGGGGCCGGCTGTTCGACCCTCACTGGCCCAGCAACGCCGTCGCGTCGAGCCGGCCTTCTTCCCAGCCCAGCACCAGCGCCAGCTTGCGTGCCTCGAGCGCCACCGCCTTCATCGACGCCGAGTCACCCTGCTGTTTGCGAATCGCCTTCGCCTGCTGCAACAACGCACGCGCCTGGAAGCGGAGATCTCCGCACCGCGCCCCCGCCACGCTCGCCGCTTGATACGCAGCCGCGGCTTCCGGGAAACGCTGCTGGTACGCGAGCACCGTGCCCATCGTCGCCATCACGCGCGCTTCAGCGAACGGCCACGCCGCCGCGCGCCACTTCTGCAGTGACGACTCGAGCAGCGCCAGCGCCTTGCCGACATCACGCCGCGCGAAGGTGATGGTCGCCAGCCGCGCTTCCAGCCGCGCCGCGAGCTCCACCTCACCGTGCCAGCGCGCCAGCTCAGCGGCTTCAGGCGCGAGCTTGCGGGCCTGCTCGAGCGCCTGCGAAGCGCCATCGAGATCGCCTTCCACCTCGCGCGCTTCGCCCCGCTCCGCGAGCACCAACGCGAGCACCGCGCTGCCCACAGAGGCCTGCTCTGCCGCGGTGAGCACTTCGGCCGCCTTCACGCGCCGGCCCTCGAGCCGAAGCACGCGCGCCTCGATCAGCAGGTATTCCGGCGAAGGCCTGGCGAGGCCCGCAGCCAACGCACTGACCGCGGTGAGCAAGGCACGCGCCCGCGCGACGTCTTCCACCACCAGCGACTGCGCAGCCGAACGGGACATCGCGTCGACCTGCGTTCGCTGCTGCGCTTCCGAGACGGGCAGCAGGCTGACCGCGGCCGACAAGCCTGCCCACGCACGACTCGCGGTGCGGTTATCTCGTCGCGCGAGCGCTTGATCGAGCCCGTGTTTCCACAAGGGGGCCGCCCGCGCCGCGTCACCCGCCGCCGTCAGGTGACTGGCCAACTGCAGCGCATCGACCGAAGCCGCGTCGGCCTGCCCCTGCGCGATCAACGCCGAAGCGGCAGCGAGGTGAACGGCCTGCGCCTCTTGCGGCGTGAGCTTCGGAACAGCAGCGCCACTCGACGCATTCGTGAAGCGCGCCCGGCGAGGTCCTTCACTGGTGAGCCAACCCGCGCTCTGCAGGGCCGTCAGCACCGGGGGCGTCGCGGCAGGCGACACCTCGCGCAACACCGCTTGATCGAAACGCACGCCCAGCAACGCGCCCGTCTGCAGCACCCTGCGTTGATCGAACGGCATCGCCTGCAGCGCAGCCAACGTCGCGCCCTCGGGCGGAGCGACCGTCTGTGGTTCACTGAGCTCGACCAGGCCGCCTTCAGCGTCGAAAAGCAGGCCGCCGTCGTCGAGCCACGACGCCAGCTGCAGCACCGTGCGCGGCAAACCCATGGACTGCTGGTGGGCGAACCGGGCGAGCGCCGGACCTGCGACGGCGCCCAGCCAGAGGCTGATCAACCGCCCGGCCTCTGCAGCCTCGAGCGGGGGAATCGGTGCGCTCTGCTGGCCTGCGAGCTTCGCGTCGAACGCAGAAGGCGCAGCGAAGCCGACGATCAGCTCGCGCGAGACCGGCCGGCAAGCCATCGCCACGAAGGCATCGACGCTGCCTTCATCCATCCCGTCGAGGCCATCGAACGACAGCACCATCAACTTGTCGACCGCGACCGCGCGCAGCACCCCCCGCAACGCGTGAGCCGCCTGGCCCGCGGTCAACGGCACCGGCAGCGGCCTGACGCCCGCCAGACCCAGCGCCGATTGCTTCGCCGAATCGACGAGCGGCAACGGCTCGAGCGCCGCCGCCAGCCGGGCAAAGCGTTCCGCGGGGTGGACGCCTACCGCGGCGCAAAGCAGGTCGACCAACGCACCGAACGGCTCGGGCAGCCCGATGGTGCTCAAGGCCAGCGCCCCGCGTTTGCGCGCGATGCTCAGCAGCGTGTTCGACAAGGCGCTGTGCCCGCTGCCCGAAGGGCCCGTCAGCAGCAGCGGGGCGACCACGCCTTGTTGAAGACTGGTGAGGCGGCGCTCGAGCATCTCGACCAGGGGCTTGCGGCCGATGAGCTCAGGAGCGGTGCGCGTGCGGCGACGAGGCGCGCCACACGAGAGCAGACCAGCGGTCTGCGTCGCGGTGATCTCACACAGCCGCGCGGCGGGCCCCGCGAGTCGTTGATCGAGCCACAGCGTGTTGGCGCGGCCGATGGCCAGCTGCCGGCGAAGCGTGTCACCGGCCTGCTCGGTCAGCGGAAAAACAGCGACCCCCGCAAGCCCACGCAGATGGGCCGACACCTTCAGCCGGGCGCTCTCCAGCGCCACGCCTTCGCGCGCGAGCAGCATCGAGCGCGTCGCACGCCCTGACGGAGGCCCGCCCTTGCCGAGGAAACCGAAGGTGACGCCTTCTTCGTCCTGGCTCGCGAGGAAACCACCGGCGCGCGCGACCGCTTCCTGAACGCGGGCCAGGCACGCCTGCGCTGGCGCACTGCTGGGGGGCGGCCCGAGGACCTCGAGCCGAACGAAGGCACCTTCGCCCGCGGGCTGCGCGATCGCCTCGGCCCGGGTGGGCGCTTCACCCGGCTTGGCTGAAAAATTCCCAGAGCCCAGCGAGACGAAGAAGTCATTCGCTTCACCGCTCACGGCGCTCGGAGCAGCGGCAGGCGCTTCGGCCGGAGAGGGCGCGGGCTGCCACTCGTCTGCGGGAGGCGGCCAGGGCGCTGACGGTTCGGGCACCGGCGGGGCCACCGTGAGGGCGTTTTCACCCAGAGGCTGGAGCCCCTTTCGCAGCGCCTCGCGGAACTCGACCACGTTCTGGAAACGGTGCTCCCGCTCCTTGGCCAGGGCCTTGAGCACCGCGGCGCTCAACCCGGGCAGCGTCGACAGCTCAGGCCGCAGCTGCGCGGGGTCGAGCGGGGCGGCGGTGAGGTGCTGGCTTATCACCTTGCGCAGCTCGGCCCCGACGAACGGCGGCCGGCCCGTCAGCACCTCGTACGCCACGCAGCCCATCGCGTAGATGTCGGTGCGGTGATCGAGCTCGTCGGCGAGCGCCTGCTCGGGGGCGAGATAGGCGGGCGTGCCCATCACCATGCCGATCTGCGTGAGCTTGCTGCTGTCACGTTCGGCCAGCGCGTCGCTCAACCGCGCGATGCCGAAGTCGAGAATCTTCGCGCGCACGCCGCCGTCGCGCCGGTGACCCAGCATGATGTTGGGCGGCTTGAGGTCGCGGTGCACCACGCCCAGGCCGTGCGCTTCGTTGAGGCCGTCGAGCACCTGCGCGAGGATCTCCACCGCTTCGGCAGGCGAGAGCAGGCCCCGCTTGAGGCGCGCTTCCAGGGTCTCGCCTTCCACGAACTCCATGGCGAGGAAGAGCTGGCCGTCGGCGGTGCGCCCGAAGTCGAAGACCCGCACGATGTGAGCGTTCTCCAACCGTGAGACGAGCTGCGCCTCGCGTTCGAAGCGGCCCCACATCTCGACGTCGCCCGACAACGAGCGCCGCAACAGCTTGAGCGCGATGGCGCGCTTCAGGTGCACGTGTTCAGCGCGGTACACCTCACCCATTCCACCGGTGGCGAGGTGGGCCTCGATGCGGAACCGGCCATCGACCAGCTGCCCGGGCGTGAGCCGCTCTGCGCGCTCTTCATCACCGGGCGTGGGCACGGGCGCGGTCGGCATCGGCGACATCTGAATGCGGCTGGTCTGGAAGATGCCCGCCGTCTGCTGGCCGTCACTGAACTCGAGCACGAACGTGCTGACGGCCTTCCACGAAGGCTCGTCGAGCTTCACCTGCAGCCCGACGTTGCCCGACTCGTCGAAGTCGGCCCCCACCACCACGCCACGCACCTCGAGCCGCGCCTCGACGACGGTGACGTCGACCTCGAGCACCTCTCCCGCCGCGACCTCGTCGGGGTAGGGCACGAAGCAGGCCGGCCCGTTCGCGACGAAGCCGGCGCGGAACTCGTCAACGGAGTGAAAGGTGACGCCGCATCGAATCGATCCTGCCACGTCTCCCCCGCTGAGAAAGGCTGTCAGTCTCGCACGGCAGGCCCGGCTTCGGCTCGATCAGAAAAGGCTCAACCCGCGTTCTTTTGTTCCCACACCCCGCGCGCCCGAAAGACCTTTTCGACGTAGGTCGCGTGCAGCGCATGAAGCGGAGCGGCGACCGGCGCGCCCTCGAGCAGCGCGATGGCTTCGGCGATGGCCTCGAGCGTCGAGCGGCCCGCCTCGAACTTCGACTCGCGCAGGCGCAGCACCTTGGTCACGTTCTCCGGCAGGGCGAGCCTGGGCAGCGCGTGGAGCGCCGGCAGCTTGGCGTACATGCGCCGCACCTGCCGCCAGGTGCCGTCGATCACCACCAGCTTGGTCACCGCGGCGCCGTCCCAGGGGGCGCTCTCTTCGGTGGGAAAGAGCACGTGGGTCCCCGGCCCGCATTCGGCCGGCAGCGCGCTCCTGGCCGGCTCTGAGTTCTCGGTGAACTCGAGAATGCGCAGGCGGGGCATGGCCATGGCGGCGATGCGTGCGGTGCCGGTGGACTTCCAGCTTTCCCGCTCGTGCCGCACCACCAGCACTTCGGTCAGGGTGGGCACGACGGGCGTCGCGCTGCAGATGCAGAAGGCCTCGAGGATCCAACAGCGTTGGCAGCGGCCCGGCTGGCCCTTGTCGGTTGAGGAACGCACGCGCGAGGGCTCATACATCCCCCGGCGGCGATCCGCTAAGGTCGCCGGCATGTCGCGCAGCGACTTCGACTTCGAATCACGGCTGATCCCCCTCGTTCTGGCGTACGCCCGGTACCAGGGCGTGTCCGTCGAGCCCCTCATCGAGAAGTACAGGCTCCCGGCCGACGTGCTGGGCCATGCGCCTGGGAAGCTGCACCTGACCACGCCGGTCTCGGTGGTTCCGGCCATCGCCGATGAGGTGGCGGCTGCCTTGAAGGACCCCCACCTGGGCCTCTCGCTGTCGGACTGGCTGCCGCGCGGCGCGTACGGCGTGGCCGAGTTCCTCACGAGGGTCGGGCCGACGCTGCGGCACTCCTTCGAGAACTTCACCCGCTTCAACGCCATCGTCGCTCCGAGCCAGTCTTTCCGTTTCGAAGTGGTCGAAGGCGAAGCGCGCTTTCACAACATCGTGCCCCAGCGGCCCGGCGCGCTGGGGCGGCATCTCGAAGAGTTCTCGGCGGCGGCGGTGCTCAAGACCTGCGTGTCGCTCAGTGATGAGAAGCCCTCGCGCGTCTGGTTCGTTCACTCGCGCCCGGGCGAAGTCGACATGAACCGGCTCTCGGCGGGGGTCTACACGAGCGCGATTTCGTACGACGAGCCCACGAATGGGTTCGCGCTCGATGCCGCGTTGCTGGACAGGCCGGTCAACGGCGGAGACGCGGCGCTCTATTCCTTCCTCGAAGAGCACGCCGTCGCAGCGCTCGCCACCCGCCCGCGCACCGATGACTTGATCGACAAGCTGCGGCATCAGATTCGCGAAGCGCTCAAGCAGGGCGAGCCCAACGTCGAGCGCCTGGCCACGCGGCTCAACATGAGCGGCCGCACGCTGCAGCGGCGGTTGTCGGACTTGAAGACGTCGTTTCAGGAAGTGCTCGACGTGGTGCGCTTCGACCTCGCGCGCGCGTACTTGAAGGACGTGCGGCTCGACGTGAGCCAGGTGGCGTACCTGCTCGGCTACTCAGAGCTGCGAGCGTTCGATCGCGCGTTCCGACGCTGGGCGTCGAAGTCGCCGACCGAGTGGCGAAACGAAAGCTGAAGACATGATCGATCTCCGCAGCGACACCGTGACCCGTCCGACCTCGGCAATGCGCGAAGCCATGGCGAAAGCCGAAGTCGGCGACGACGTCTTCGGAGACGACACCACCGTCAACAGACTCCAGGACCTCCTCTCAGGCCAACTCGGCTTCGAAGCCGGCCTGCTCTTCCCTTCCGGAACCCAGTGCAACCTCGCCGCCCTGATGGCGCACTGCCAACGCGGCGATGAGTTCCTCGTCGGGCAAGACGCGCACACCTACGTGCACGAAGGCGGCGGCGCGGCAGTGCTCGGCAGCATTCAGCCCCACCCGCTCGCGCACGAACCAGATGGCACCATCGCGCTGAGCCGAATCGAATCGGGCATCCGGCCCAGAGACGATCACTACGCACGGACGCGGTTGCTGGCCCTGGAGAACACCATCGGCGGAAAGGTGCTCCCGCTCGGCTACGCGTCCGAAGCGACGGCGTTGGCCCGACGCCACGGGCTCGCCTGCCATCTCGATGGCGCGCGACTCTTCAACGCGGCTGTGAAGCTGAAGCTCGACGCGCGCACGCTGGTCAAAGACTTCGACTCAGTCTCGGTGTGCTTGTCGAAGGGCCTCGGTGCCCCGGTGGGCTCGGTGCTCGTCGGTTCACGCGCGTTGATCAAAGAAGCGCGACGTTGGCGCAAGGTGCTCGGCGGCGGCATGCGGCAGGCCGGAGTGCTGGCCGCTGCGGGCCTCTACGCGCTGGAACATCACGTCTCACGACTGGCCGATGATCACCTGAACGCACAGGCGCTGGCCGAAGGGCTGCGGGGAATTCCGGGGCTCGAGGTCGAGACGCCGCAGACCAACATCGTCTGGGTCGACGTCGCCCAACCGCTCGCGGCGAGGCTGGTACCTGAGCTCAAGGAGAAGGGCGTGCTGGCGACCGGCACCACCCGGGTGCGCTTCGTCACGCACCTCGACGTGAGTCAGGCTGACGTCGTCGCCGCGATTGCTGCGGTGCGATCGATCGCGCTCTAGAACCGCGCGTGCTCTACGAACGCGCCAGGCAGCTCCAGAGCAAGGGCCTGTCGGCCGCGGAGATCCACCGCGCGCTCCTCTCCGAAGGCGCCAGCGAAGAAGACATCAAGGTCATCCTCGGCAGTGTGGGCCTGGGTCCTGCGGCTCATCCCGATCCCACTCCGGAGCCGCTGAGGCTCGCTCGGCGCGTCATGGAGAGCCGACCCATGCGGTTCGTCGTCTTCATCATCGGCGCGACGGCGGTCGGTGCGCTGCTCTACGTTTTCTGGATCGTGGCGGTCATCGTCCGGGGTGTCGCCGAAGGGTTGTTGCGAGGCCGCTGAGACGAAGTCCTCGAGACGGTTGGCCGAAATGGAATTGAGAAACCCACCGGTCACCCCGAGCAAGGAACCAGCTTCGCTGGCGATTTCGACCGAAGGAACACACCGGTCCTCCCGAGCGGAGTCGAGGGAGTACTTCTGCCTCGCGCGGCAGGTCACCCCTC
>JBKJSE010000246.1:0-15063 GCA_046595925.1 Archangium sp.
GCGGCGGCCGCGCACCTGGGCCACGCGGTCAGAAACGAAGCCGCCCGCCGCTTCTGGGGCCCGGCGGGCTGGTGGATGCGGTTGTCACTAGCGGGCACCTCTGGCGTGGGCGCGGCGGCCTTGCTGGTCCGCGGAAATCCGCTTGCGGCAGGGGGCGTGGCGGCGGGTTCCGCACTGCTCAACCGGCTCCAACAGCACACCCTCGCACGCGGCGCCCAGCGACATATGGAGGAGGGCTCGCCCGGCGACCCGTCCATGCGGGCGGCGCAGCTGGCGTTGGCGGGCGCGCAGAACGACGCGCTCCAGGCGGGGGCCGAGGCGGGGCTGCCCGAGACCACCGCAGTGGCCACAGAGTTCTCGAACGTCCGCGCCGCGGTCTGGGAGGTGACGTCGACGCTGGGCCTGGCCGAAGCGGTGACCCGCTGGTGGAAGGTGGCGCGGTTCATTCTGCTGCCGGTGGTCAACGTGCCGCTGCTGGCCCTGTTCGGGCACGTCGCCTCCGTCGTGGTGCGCGGTTACCTCGCAGGAAACTACGTAGGCGCCGACTTCCTGCTCAGCGCAGCCGCGCTGGCCGCGTTGATCGCCGCGTTCGGCGCCGGGCTCGCTTCGCTGACCCTGTTCGGAGTGCGGCGGCGGCTCGTCTCCCAGGGGCGCCGCCAGTTCGAAGCGGAGCTGCAGGAGCTGAGCGCACAGGTGCTCTTCGCGGTGAGCGAGCACGAGCGGAGCCCCAGGGAGGCCGCGCGCAGCCTGCTGGGCTGGGCGAGCGCGGCGTAGCCCGGGTTCGCCCTCAGTTGGCGGGAATAGGAATTCGTCTCAATCACCGGTCTCCCCGAGAGGGTTGGCGGAAATAGGAATCACCGGTCTCCCCGAGCCAGTCGAGGGGGCACTTGCAGCGCGAAGCAGAGGTACTCCCTCGACTCCGCTCGGGATGAGCGGTGCACGTCCGGTATTTCGATCAACCCTGCGAGCCCAGTCGAGGGGGCACTTGCCGTGCGAAGCAGACGTACTCCCACGACTGCTCTCGGGAGGATCGGTGTCAACCCTCTCGATGCGAACGGTGACGTTCTCGATCGGTCAGAATCACTGTGGCGAGGTACTACTTGAGTTGTTTGACGAGCCACGCGCCCGTCGCGACATCGATGGCCAGCTGCTGAAATGCCTGCGCGAGCCGCACCGGCTGAGCCAACAACGCCAGAATCGTCTCGAGCGCGTCGATGCGCACCGCGACCGGCCCCACCCACTCGTAGCCCCACGCCTCGGGGTCGCGCACGCGCATGACGTCACGGCGCACGACAGGCGAACTCGGAACCGCCGCAGGGCGAGAGCGCTCCTCGAACAACGCAGTGAGCATCGCGCGCCGCTCGAGCGCCCCCGAACTCGCGGCCTTGTCGACGATGAAGAACCGCGCGCCTTGCCGCACCCCCAACGCATCGAGTCTTCGGTGTGAATCAGGATCCAGCAAGCGCACCTGCTCGAGCAACGCCGCGTCGCTGCGCACGATGCCCAGCCCCCGCGCGAAGCGCCACGCGATGGCCCGCAGCGGCGGCGCACGGCCTGCCCCGGTCAGCGCCTGCGCCGGGAAACCACCCATCGCCTCGGCCACCACGTCGCGCGCACACGCCGCGAGCCGGCGCTCCAGCTGCGCGCGCTGGCCACCGTTCCACGCATCGGCGTCGATCAGCGCCACGCCAGGGGTCAGAAGGTCGCTGCCCCGCACCAGCTTGCCCAGCACTTCGCCTTCGAACGAGATGGTCCCCCACCCGTCGACCTCGAGCTCATCACCCCGCGCGTGCACGAGCCGCTGCACGAAGTCTTCCTGACTCGGCCCGGTGTCCATCAGCTGCGCCAGCTGTGAGAACGGGCCACTGACCGCGGGCGCCATCACCGCAGCACGCCGGCGTCGCACCGCCAGCGCCGACTTCTGCACGAAACGTTCGACCAGCCGCTGGTGGAGCGCGTCACCCAGCGCGTCTTCGATGCCACGCGTCGTCTGCTGCCAATACACGCCGTCGTTCACCCAACCCGGCCGATGCGAGATGTACGTCCACGTTCGGATCGCTTCGAGCCGAGCGGTGAGCGTGTGGAGATCGCCCTTCAGGTCGTCGAGCGGAGCCACCTGCCAGCGCAGCCACTCGTCGCGCAGCCGCCCGTTGCCTTTCCCCAACTGCAGGAAGAGCTCTTTGATCAACCGCGGGTGCTCGCCCAACATGCCCTTGCGAAAGTCTGGAATGCGGCAGACGTCCCAGAGCAACTCGACGACCGCGGGGTCGGTGGTGAGCCCGAGCACTTCAGGATCCTGCGCGACTGCCTTGAGCGCATCGAAGTCGTCGGCGCGCTCGACGCGGTCGAACAGCTCGCGCGAAGGCGCCACCGAGAGCGAGTCGAGCAACGCGCGGGGACTCTCGAAGTCGAGCTCGACGCTGCGCCACACCAGCCGCTGCACCGCGGGAAACCGGTGCGCTTCGATGGCCGAGACCACCCGCGGGGTGAGCTCGGGGGCCACGGTGAGCGTGCCGAACTCACCGTCTTGGACGTGCCGGCCCGCGCGCCCGGCGACTTGCCCCAGCTCGTCGACGGTGAGCTCACGCTGCTCGAAGCCATCGAACTTGGACAGCCCCGCGAAGGCGACGCGCTCGAGGTCGAGGTTGAGGCCCATGCCGATGGCGTCGGTGGCCACCAGGTATTGCACCTCGCCCGACTGGTACATCGCGACCTGCGCGTTGCGGGTGCGGGGCGAGAGCGCGCCGAGCACCACGGCGACGCCGCCGCGCAGCTGCCGCAGCGACTGGGCCAACTCGTAGACACGTTCGGTGGAGAAGGCGACCACGGCCGAACGCGGCGGGAGGCTCTTGAGCGATTTGGTGCCGAAGCTCTTGAGCGACGAGAGCCGCTCGCTGCGTCGAAACGTCACCCCGGGCAACAACTCGCGCAACAGCGGCCGCATCGCTTCGGCGCCGAGGAACCACGTCTCGCGCCGCCCCCGTGCGTGCAGCAGGCGATCGGTGAAGACGTGGCCGCGCTCGCGGTGGGCGCAGAGCTGAATCTCATCGACCGCGAGGAAGTCGACCTTCTGCCCCACCGGCATCGCCTCGACGGTGCAGATCCAATACGACGGGTTGGGCGGTACCCGCTTCTCTTCGCCGGTGACCAGGGCCACCCGCGCTTCACCCACGCGGGCCGTGACCCGGTCGTAGACCTCTCGCGCGAGGAGCCGCAGCGGCAGCCCCATCATGCCGGTGTCGTGCTCGAGCATGCGTTCGATCGCGCGCCACGTCTTGCCCGTGTTGGTGGGGCCGAGCTCTGCGACGAGAAGTGAGGGGGACTCCATGACGCCGCGTGGAGATAACACCGGCGAGTTGATTTGCCGCTCACCCTCACCAGGCCAGTTCGGCCGGCACGTCTTCCAGCTCGGCGGTCGTCACGGGCTGCTTGAAACGCCGCGCGAGTTGTTCGAGCTCCTTCACGTTCGAGTCATCGACCTCGCAGCGCACCGAGAGCCGCACGCTGGCCGGCTGCAACCAGGTCAGCTCCAGCAGAATCTCCTTCCAGTGGTACGGCGAAGGTCCGTGCGGGTCGAGCTCCACCAGCTCGAGGCGCCACTGCTTGCGTTCACGTTCGAGGATGACCAGCCGTTCGTCGTCTCTGAGTTCAACCCGCGTCACGGAAGCCGGCAACCAGCTCAGGCCCATCTGACCGAGCAGTGAGGGCATCACCGTCTCCGCCTCGGCGCTGAAACGCAGCCGCTCCAGACCTGGCAGATCTCCCAGTCGGGGAAGGGCGTCGCGCAGCTCACGCGTCGGCTCGAACTGGTCGAAGTGCAACCCGAGCCATCTGGGCGGTGCGGTCAGTCGTTCCAACACGTCGACGGCCTGATCAGGCAACGCGGCCACCACCACCGAGCGCAGCGTGAGGGGCAACGCTTCCCGCGCGGCCGCCTTCAGGGCCTCCAGCTTCACCAACCCCGCATCTTCCAGCCCCGTCATGGTCTTGCTGAACCGTTGCAGTCCCCGGCGCACCCGGCGCACGGTGGCCCACTCCGGCGCTTCGCTCGCGAGGAGGAACTGCGCCGACTTCACCGCGCGCACCGAGACCTCGGCCACGAAGCCGTGCTGGAAGACGGGCGGTTGGTCCTTGAGATCGATCACCTCGGCCAGCGTTCCCAACCACTGCCGCCCGTGCGCTTTGAGCAACGCGCGTTGCCGCTTCGGTGAAGCGCCCGCGAGCTGGAGCGCGATGAACTCGCCACGGGGATCGCCCTGCTCCAACAGCCGATCCGCCAGCACCTGCCGCAACGCGACCTCGCGTGGGGACGCCCAGATGGGCGCGTAGAGCGACTCGGTCGCGGGGGGTAACGCGGTGGGCACTTCCCAGGTCGTTTCCGCGAGCCGCTTTCGTTCGGCTTTGGGCAGCTCGGGGCCGACGGGCCGGTGGGCGAGGCCCCGTTGCAACATGCGCACGGTGCGCGCGGCGAGGCCGTCTTCGAGCAGGTTCAAGGGGAAGCCCAGCTCGAGTGCGCGGTGGTGCGAGTCGTCGCCGTGCGTCTCCACGCAGTCGAGCAGCCGGCGGGTGAGCTTCGAGGTGAGCGGCACGTCGACGTCGCCCACCAGCAGCCGGGTGGCCAGGGTGGCGATGCGGGGGTCGGCGGGGAGCTTCGCCAACGCTTCGAAGAGCGGCCAGGCCAACGAGGCCGTGGTGGTGCGGGCGAAGGCTTCGAGTTGTTTGAGCCGGGCTGAGAGCAGCACGGCGGGTTCGCTCTTCACGCCCGCGAGCAGGGCTTTGGCGGCGTCGGTCTTCTTCGCGGGGAGGCGGGGGAGCTCGACTTGAAGGCGGTCTCCGATGTGTTGGATCAGCGCTGACGTCGAAGGGTGACGCGCGGCGCGCCACTGGGCCAACAACGCATCGAGCGGGACTTCGGTGCTCACCGCTGCAGAAGTATCACCTGGGGAACGCGACTGCTCTCTCCCTCGGGGAGAGGGAGATGGTAGAGCGTCGCGATGCAGCTCGATCTTCATCGACACCTCGAGGGCTCTCACAGTCCACGCGCTTTGCTCGAGGTCGCGCAGACGTTCGATCTCCGTCATCCGCTCTTCTTCGATGCTGCGACGAAGACGTTTCGCACGCCCGAAGCGCTCAGCACGCAACTCACCATGGCCGCGCCTTCGGATGACGCGACGCTCTTCTACCAGTGCATCGTGAAGGCCCGCGCCGCCTACGTCAGCGTGGAGGCCATTCGGGCGCTCTCGGTGCTCGCCTTCCAGGAAGCGGCCGACGACACCGATGGGTTCGAGATGCGGCTCTCGCTCTTCTCGATGGCCCGCACCCTGCTCGAGAACCAGCAGCAGGCCTGGCGCGAGGTGAAGCCCGTCGACTTCGCCGAGCAGTACGCCCGGCCGATTCTGCTCTCCGTCATCTCTGCGCGCGACGAGGTACAGAAGGCCACCGGCAAGACGATGCTGCTGCGCCTGGGGCTCTCGCGCACCTTCGAGAGTGAACCGCACTACCGCGCGCTCGCCGACATGGTGGTGGAGCACGCCCGCGCGTTGGTCGGTCTCGACGTGCTGGGCATCGTCACCGGCGTCGACAAAGAGCCGCTCCCCGCCCCGCTCGTGGACATTCTCGAGAAGCTGCGAGCGCACCTGCCCGACCTCACCATTCACGCCGGCGAGTTCGAAGGTCACGCGTCGGTCGACCGCACGCTCGAGCTCTCCCCCCGCGGCATCGGTCACGGCGTGCACTCGCTGCAGAGCCCCGCCACCCTCGAGCGCCTCGCCAAAGAGGGCGTCACCCTCGAGGTCTGCCCCACCAGCAACCGGCTGCTCATCCCCACCGCGCTCGAGAAACTGCAGCGCGCGCACGGTGGAGCGACGCCGCTCAAGGCGCTGCAACACGCGCACGTTCACTGCGTGCTCGGCAGCGACGATCCCACGCCGATGGGCACTTCCTTCCGCAAGGAAATTGAAGTGGCGGGGGAACTCGGGGTCGATTTGAAACGCCTCGAGTCCGACATGCGGCGCCGATGGCAGCAGCTGACGGGTCCGTAGTAGCCAGACGGGGTGCGAGCCCCCATCGCTGCGTTCATCGCCCTCGTCGCGAGTGGCTGTCAGCAAACCAACCAGCAGGCCCTCGAGGCGGCGAAGCCGGCGTGGGTCTCCGTGCGCGCGTCCTTGCCGGCGCTGGCCGCGTTGGTGGGTGTCCCGAGTGAAGGGCGGCTCGAAGGCGTGAGCTGGGTGGAGCTCGACCCTTCTGCCTCGAGCGCGACCTTCCTCACCCGTGAGCAGCTCGCCGACCCCGACGCGGAGCTCGACGAAGAACACGCGCACCTGGCGAACCTCGACGTGCACGCAGGCGGCGATTTCCTCCATTGCCTCAACTGGACGGGGCCGCGCTCGAAGATGAGCTCGACCGCGCTGAAGGAGCGCGCCGGTGACCGGCTCAGCATGGAGTGCCAGCTCGCGCTCCAGACCCAGTACCTCATCGTGCTGGAGCAGCTCGCGAGCACGCCCCCGGTGCTGACGTCGGAAGGCGTCTTCGAAGGGGGTGAAGCGATCGCGCGGGTGACGGTGATCGATCGCCTGGCAACGAAGGTGCTCGGCTCGTTCAGCGTGGAAGGAAAGCCGGGCCAGCTGGTGCGCTCCGAGTCGAAGCCCGGTGAAGACGGGGCGGTTCGACTGACGGCCGCGGTGCACTCGACCATGTGGACCCACGCTCGCCAGCAGATCTTCGAGCGGCTGCGCGAGCGGGGCGCGACGATTTCGCCGCGCTGAGTCGTGAACTAACGCTGGTCGGGCTTGGATCGATTGACGTAGGAGGCCGCCTCTACTCGTCGGGGGCCTCCTCATGCGCGCGATCACTTGTCTGGCGTTCCTTGCACTCGTTTCCTGCGCTCGCGAGAGCATCTCGACCACCGAACCGAACATCGAAGTGCAGCCGCTCGCGCTCGACTTCGGCCCCATTCCCGTGGGCATCAGCGTCACCTTGCCCGTGCAGGTGAGAAACCTGGGCAAGAGCCCGCTCGTGTTGGCGCCCGTGACGGTCGAGGGCGCTGACTTCGGCGGCCCCACCGCTGAGGTGAGCATCGGCGCGGGTGACCGCCAGACCATCGAGCTCTCGTTTCTCCCCACCGTCGAAGGGCTGCGCAACGGCGTGGTGCACCTGATCAACAACTCGGTGAACGACGCCGACGTGGCGCTCGTGGTGACTGGCCAGGGCATTCCCCGCCTCGTGTGCGCCGAGTGCAACGCCCCCCCGATGGCGTACTGCGCGTCGGGCTCGGTGCTGATCAACTACCAGCCGCACGGCAGCTGCGTGAACAACCGCTGCGAGTACCAGGCGAACACCACCATCTGCGGCGGCATGTGCGTCGCGGCCACCAACATGTGCAGCGTGCCCATGGGCGTTGATGCGGGGGTCGATGCAGGCGTCGATGCGGGCGTCGATGCGGGCGTCGTCGATGCGGGCATGCCGGGCGGCGAGTTCACCGTGCCGGGCGTGATGATGTTCACGGTGCCCGCGGGCATCACGTCGATCACCGTCAACGCGTGGGGAGGTGGCGGCGCCGGTGGCGTGCAGCTCGGCTCGACCGGCGGTGGTGGTGCGTTCGCGCGCGCGACGTTCGCGGTGACTCCGGGCGAAATGCTGGAAGTGCAGGTCGCTGAAGGCGGCGTGGCTCCAGGCAATGGCGCGGGTGCGAGCGCGGTGCTGCGCGGCACGAACCCGTTGCTCATCGTGGCGGGTGGTGGCGGCGGCGGCAGCGATGGCAACAGCGGCAACTCGGGCTCCAATGGCCGCGGTGGTGCGGGTGGTGCGCTCACCGGGCAGGACGGTCAGAACCTCGTCGGTCAGATTGCGCCGTACTGCACCAGCGCGACAGGGGGGCGTGGCGGTACGGCCACGGCCGGTGGTCTGGGTGGCAGCGCGACGGGCACGGCCTTCAAGTGTCTGGGTCAGCCCGGTGCGATGGGCGCAGGCGGCCGGGCATCGGGTGTGAACAGCATGTGCGACATGGGTCCAGGCGCGGTGGCGTGGCAGCAGGGTGGCGGCCAGGGCAACGGTGGTGGTGGTGCGGGTGGCTCGGGTCTGTTCGGTGGTGGCGGTGCGGGCTTCATCTGGACCTACGCGTCGGGTGGTGGCGGTGGCGGCTCGAGCTTCATCGCTGCCGGGGCGACGCTGGCGACGATGATCGGCGGGAATGATCAGGCGCAGGGGAACGCAGCGACCAGCGTCGGCGCGGGCGCCGGTGGGTTCGATGGCGTCGGCGGTTTGAGCAACAGCAACGGAAAGCATGGCCGCGTGGTGATCACGTACTGATTACTGGTGCCCCCCCGAGAGGGCTGGCCGAAATAAGAATTGAGAACCCCACCGGTCACCCCGAGCCCAGTCGAGGGGGCACTTGCTGAGCGAAGCAAAGGGAATCCCTCGACTCCGCTCCTCAGGAACAGCACCGTTCCCCCCGAGCGAAGTCGAGGGGTCACCTGAAGCGCGCCGCAGAGGTGGCATCTCGACTGCGCTCGATGCGAACGGTGGGTCTGTTCCTTCGGACGAAATCGCCGGCGAAAGCCGGTCCCCTGCTCCTTAAGGAACAGCACCGTTCCCCCCGAGCGAAGTCGAGGGGTCACCTGCCGCGCGGCGCAGCGGTGGGTCTGTTCCTTCGGACGAAATCGCCGGCGAAGCCGGTCCCCTGCTCCTCAGGAACAGCACCTGCCGCGCGGCGCAGAGGTGACCCCTCGACTCCGCTCGGGGGGACCGGTGGCTGCCCTATTTCACCAGCCTCTTCGGGAGCGGGTCAGGGTGAGGGCCACGCTACGCTCCAGACCAACATGCGTACCGTCGCGCTGCTCAGAGGCCTCAACCTGGGGGCCCACAATCGAATCGGCATGAAGGACCTGATCACGGTCTTCGAAGGCGCGGGGTGCTCCGCGGTGGAGACCTTCATTCAGTCGGGCAACGTGCTGTTCGACGCGAACGTGGCGTTGCTCCGCAAGCTGCCCCCCCTCGTCGCCACCGCGCTGAAGAACGACTTCGACATCACCTCGCCGGTGGTGCTGCGCGACGCGAAGGAAATGGCCGCGGTGGTGAAGCACAACCCGTTCTTGAAACGCGGCGCGGCGCTCACCACGTTGCATGTCGGCTTTCTCCTCGAGGAGCCCGATGCCGCGCTGGTGAAGGCGCTCGATCCACTGCGCTCTGCGCCCGATGAGTTCCAGGTGCTGGGTCGCGAGGTGTACCTGCACCTCCCCAACGGAGTCGCGCGCTCGAAGCTCACCAACGCCTGGTTCGACTCGAAGCTCGAAGGCGTGGTCACGGTGCGCAACTGGAACACGGTGCTCGAGCTCACGAAGCGACTCGAAACATGAGAACGCTCGTCACGCTCACGGCGCTGCTCGCCTCGCAGGCACCCGCAGCAGAGGTGCAGGCGCTCATCTTGACCGGTGCTGGCAGCGAAGCGGCGGCGAGGCCCCTTCTCGAGGCGGCCCGGAAGCGGGTGGTGGGAGCCACCGACGTGCTGCAGTTGGCGGCGGGTTTTCCGAAGCTCGTGCAGAGCGAGACCGTCAGCGGCCTCAAGCCCGGCTTCTGGATCGTGCTCGCGGGCTTCTGTGAAAGCGACACGGCACTCGACGCACTCAAGGCGCTCGATGCGGGCGCCTACGCGCGGCCGGTGCAGCTCGAGGGTGGTCTCTCGTGTCCCCGCGTGGCCGACGGCTGGTCGGTGACGACGAATGAAGTGAAGGTCGCCAACAAGCGCACGCTGCGCGGCGTGCTGTTCACGAGCTCGGAAAGGGAGAGCACGTGGAAGTTCTACGCCTCCTTGCGTGAGAAATCGGGAGCGCTGATCAGCGAGCGGGTGCTGCTGCAGCACCAGGACTCACCGTGCGTGTACGGCGGCGAGAATGAGCTGCAGGCGAAGGGCGCCACGCTGGTGATCAAGAGCACCGATTGCGCGAAGCCACGGGGCTGCCCGAACCCCGGCGCTGCGACGGTGAGCGTCACGCTGAGCGCAGTGGAGCAGACCATCGCGGTCGCGACGAAGGTCTTGAAGGATCCCGGCTACGAGGGTTGCAGCGGCGAGTGAGTCAGTGGTCGTGGCCGGAGTGATCGCCCTCGTACGAGTGGTGATCAGTGTCGCTGTGGTGGGACGAGCCTCCGGAGACCGGTTCATCCACCCAGCTCTCCAGGGCATCGCCGATCCGTCCCTGCAGGTCGTCGCCGAGCAATGAAGCGATGACCTGACCCCGGTTCGCGCGCACGAACCTGATCATTCGTACGGCCAGGTGAACGGCTCCGACCAACGCCAGGGGAATCACCGCGACCAGCAGGATGAGCTTGAGCATGGCGGGGTCGAGCATGGCCGGTCGTCGAGCGGACCGTCAGCGCCGACACGCAGTTGTCACCATCGCTGCGCCAGATGTCACCTGTGGATGCTTTCCCGAAGGGAAAGGGAGCTAGAGCTTCACGAGCTCGACACGCCGATTCTGCGCACGCCCTTCTTCAGTCGCGTTGGGCGAGACCGGCTTTGCGTCACCGAACCCCTCGGACTTGAGGCGAGCGGCGTTGATGCCCTTGCTGGTCAGGAACCTCTTCACGCTCTCGCTGCGCTTCTTCGAGAGGGTGAGGTTGGCCTTCGCGTTACCCACGTCGTCGGTGTGACCATCGATGGAGATCTTCAGCGTCGCGTCTGCTTCGAGCAACGCCACGATCTGCGCGAGCACCGCGTTCGACTCGGCCTTGAGGGTGTCCTTGCCCGTGTCGAACAGAATGCCACGCAGCGCGATGCGGCCATCTCGCTTGAGGGCCTCGGCCATTTCACTGGCGGTGACCTCGACCTGCTGCACCATCGCCTTCTCATCGATGATGAAGAGGAAGATCTGCTCACCGCCGTTGTTGATCACGATGTGCAGCCAGCGCTCTGCCTTGCCACCCAGCGGCATTCGCAAGACACCGTCACCACCGCCCGCGCTGATCTGCTTGACGAGCGCCGAGCCCCCCTTCTTCTTGAAGGCGTTCTCGTAGTTCTTGAAGACCTCGAGAGGGCCCGGAATCTTCGCGCCCGCCTTGAAGGCGTACTGAATCTCCCAGCTCGCGCCTTCTTTGGTGAAGGTGCCGCCCTTCTCGTCGGGAAACTCGTGCGCGTCGAAGTCGTGAGACACGCCGCCCTGAATGACCGCCCCGGGAAATCTCGGCACGTCCGGGTGGTCCTTCACGTCGGTCGCGTCATCGGGATCCGCCGCCATGCACAGCCCACTGATCACCAGCACCAGGCTCGCAAACGTTCGTGTCATGGCTCGAGTCTGCCACGAGTGAGATCAACCCTGACAACCGGATGTCACGACCCCGGTGCCAGATGTCACCATGACCATTCACTTCGAGCTCACGGCGCCGTTCTCGTACTCACTCACGGCTGCGGCCGACTTCTACGCAGGCTTCACCCCCATGGGCGGCGCGGCCCGGCAGTTGGAGCGCACCCTTCAGCTCGCCTTCAGGCTCGACCAGTCCTTCGAGGCCGTCTCGGCGACGCTCACGCAGCAGGGCGCGAGCTTGAGCGTCGAGGTGGAAGGCACGAAGCACCACCAGGCTGTCTCCGCGCAGCTCACCCGCATGCTTGGCCTCGACGTCGACGGCAAGGCGTGGGCGGCAGTCGGTGAAGTGGACCCCGTGATGGGCGGCGTGAAGCGGCACTTCCCCGGGTTCTTCACTGCGGGCTTTCCTTCTCCCTACGAAGCCGGCGTCGGCGGCGTGTTGTCGCAACGCAGCTCGGTGAAGCAGGCCGCGTCACTGCGCCGGCAGCTCTCGCTCGCGCACGGTGAGCAAGTCGCCGGTCTGCAGGTCCTGCCGTCGCCTGAACAGTTGCTGAAAGTGAAATCGTTCGCGGGAATCGCGCCGCAGAAGCTCGAGGTGTTGCACGGGCTGGCGCGAGCCGCCCTCGAGGGCGCCATCGACGCGCAGCGGCTCCGCGCGATGCCACAGGAGCAGGCGCTCGAAGTGCTCCAGGAGCTTCACGGCGTCGGCCCGTGGACTGCGGCGCACATGTTGTTGCGAGGCGCGTCGGTGCAAGACGCGTTGCCCCTCGCCGAGCCCCGCGTCTTGCGCGCGTTCACCCTCGCGTACGAGCGGCCCGAGTCGGACTTCGCGCGTTGCGCCGAAGCGTGGCGGCCCTTCCGCATGTGGGCGTCGATCGCGCTGGTGCGAAATCTCGGCCGGCTCGGTCAATGGGCCGCGGTGCCCTCAGACTTCAAGCGGCGCGGCCGTGCTGCGTGATGCTCCCGGCGGGACTCGAACCCGCACCGCACGTCGTCAAGGAGGCCTTTTGGAAACTCGCTTCCCCAGCGGAACCATCTCTGACCCCGCCAGGTGCATCCGCAACCTTGTGCCCCCACGCCTCACCCGCTCATCACCGACGCGGTAGCTGCTCGTCATGCGCCCTGCTCGGGGCCGATATCCACGTTTTCCGGTGCGCTGCCGATTTGCGCCACGGGAGCACCGACCCCGACGCAGAGCCGCTCACTGGCTGACAGCGAAGAGAATCAACGCGAAGTAGCAGAAGAGAAACGCCACCGTGAGGCCCAGCCCCACCTGGTTCATCCACCGGCGCGCGCCACCCCGGCCCGCCTTCAGCTCGCGGAGGTTCACGATGAAGCTGGCGATCATCACCAGGGGGTTGAGCGAGAAGAGGCCCAGGACCAGTCCGGCCTTTTGCATTCGGCCGGAGTCCGCAGCGATGTGCACCTGCACCGCTTGGTCACGCAGCGCCCAGCACTTCGGGCACAACGGCGGCGCTTCGGGGCGGGTGCGGCGCTCGCACTCGTTGCACACGAAGCTGCCGCAGCGCTGGCACGTCCAATCGGCCTTCACCCCGGCATGCGCGGCGCACTCGCCGGCGACGGGTACGGCGATGCTCATACGCGCGCGCGCCCGCCTGCACTCAGGTGCGCCTGAATCAGCCGCTCTGCGTCGGGCGACGGCAGCGTCAACGTCACCGCGGCGTCGTCGATGAGCGTGGCGAACGGGTGGACCTTCCTGATGCGCAGCGAGGTCACCGCGGTCGCGATGATGCCGCCGACCAACAGCGCCAACATCAAGAGCGGGCCCACGTCACGCAGGTTGGCGGCCGCCGCGCCGCCCGCGACGCAGGCGATGATCAACCCAAGCACCGCGAACAACACGTTGCGGCGCGCGGTCTTCACTGCGTTCCAGCCCTCTTCGCTGAACGGCAAGGTGCCGGTCGCGCTCTTGCGCATGATCATGAAGAAGATCAGGTAGAGCACGGGCGCGATCGCGAAGACGGCGATCCACTTGGGGATGTACTGGAACTGCACCTTCTGAAACGTCACCTGCCCGGGCTGGCCGGTGGCGACGCAGATGCGGGGCAGCGAGAACTCGTTGAGCTCGTTCTTCGGAATGACGATGGCCATGGGAGCGGCACCGTATCAGGCGCGGCGCGGAACCTTCTTCTTTGGAGGTAGCGCTCCGGCGTAGTCCAACCCGCGCTGCACCCACCTCGTTAGCGCAGCGCGGGTCTTCAAACCTTCAGCCTCGACGTAGACCATGCCGCTCGAGGGCCGACCGGTGAAGTCCATCACCCGCGCGTGAGGTTGGGCGAGCGCGCCTTCGAACTTTTCCTTGCCGACGCGCACCATGAACGCCTCGCTGGTCAGGCCGCAGCACATGTTGCCGCTCACCATGAAGCACAGCCCGCCGAACATCTTCCGCTCGCTGACGTCGCCGCGGCTCGCCAACACCTCGCGAATTCGCGTTGCCATGCGTTCATCCCAGGCCATGCCGCCCCCTCTCAAAGACAAAGGGCCGCGGTGCAGTGCGCACGCGGCCCTCGGGTTCATCGGTGACTGATCAGCTCACTTGCCGAAGCGGTAGGTCGTGAACTGCGCGTCCATTCGCGTGTCCTGGCCAGCCGAGAAGCGGTCCATGCAGAAGTCGTCGGTGTAGTCCATGAAGTTGGTGATGGGGTCGACGCCGGGGAACTTGGTGCCCGTGCACGTGTCGCGGTTCGCGGGGCAACCGAAGGCCGCCGACTTCTCTGCCGGGGTGTCATCGACCACGTCGCCGCCCGAGGCCTGGCGAGCGCAGCCGCCCTGGAACGTGTGGTAGAGGCCCATCCAGTGGCCGACTTCGTGCGTGCCCGTGTCGCCCAGGTTGTAGGGGGTCGCGGTGCCGCCGGGCAGCGACGAGAAGAGCAGCACCACGCCGTCGAGGCTGGGCGAACGGGTGTAGCTCGAGGGGAAGGTGGCGTACCCGAGGATGCCGCCCGAAGGGTTGCACGTGTAGACGTTGAGGTCGTCGGCCGTGCCCTGGTGCAGCGCCGCCTTCATCGCGCCCTCGGCGCTGCCGTAACAGTTCGTGTACCAGTCCGCGTTGGTGGTGCGGTCCGTCGAGACGAGGTTGAAGGACCAGCCGGCCGAGGCGAACGCCGCGTTGAGCACGGAGATCTGCGAGCTGATCATCTGCGCGCTGATGTCGCCGTTGCTGATGCCCGTGCCGCTGTTGACCACGTGGAAGTAGACGTTGATCACCCCGCCGGTGAGGCCCTGGCGCGTGACGCCGAGCCGCGTGTCCTGCAGGTGGGTGGAGATCTCAGTCTCGATGCGCGCCTTCTCGACGTCGCTCGGCTCGATGGTCGAGCAACGCTCGAAGCCAGGCGCGAGCTGCACGGGCGAGAGCTGGTAGCCGGGCTGTTCGATCTCGATGGGGCTGACCATCGAGCTGCAGGCGGCGGTCGACAGCGCGAGTGCGGCGATGAGGATCTTCTTCATGTGTGCTCCCTCCCAGGAGTGCTCTGCGCAGGTTGTGCGGAAAGCGCGCGAACCATACTGGAGGCACCTACGAGCACGTCGAGTACGCACCCGCACTTTTTCGAAAATGAGTGGGAGCGATTCGCACAGTGTGTGCCGAAGTGAACGTGGAAAGAGTGGGTTGGCCGAACTGGAAATCGAGAACCCCACCGGTCCCCCCGAGCAAGGAACCAGCTTCGCTGGCGATTTCGACCGAAGGAACACACCGGTCCTCCCGAGCGGAGTCGAGGGAGTACTTCTGCCTCGCGCGGCAGGTCACCCC
>JBKJSE010000256.1:0-5264 GCA_046595925.1 Archangium sp.
GGGGTGACCTGCCGCGCGAGGCAGAAGTACTCCCTCGACTCCGCTCGGGAGGACCGGTGTGTTCCTTCGGTCGAAATCGCCAGCGAAGCTGGTTCCTTGCTCGGGGGGAACGGTGCCCTTCTTTTTTCAGTTGAGGCGCTCGAAATCGCGCTGCCCGAAGGCCTTCGCCTCGAGCGCAACCTCGCCATCCTCGCCGGTGCCGGGGCCGGCAAGACCTACAGCCTCGTCACGATGTGCCTCCACCTCGTCGGCGGAGCGCGAACGGGCCACGCAGCCATCGCCTGCTCAGAGCTCGGCCTGCTCACCTTCACCGAAAAGGCCGCCGACGAAATGCGCAGCCGCCTGCGCGAACGCCTCGACGGCCTCGCAGAAGGCCGCGGTGAAGAACCCGCCCTGCGCGAATCCTTCGAAGCCGCGGGCCTGAACTTTCCCCCACAGCGCCGCTGGCGAGCCATCCGCGATGAGCTCGGCGCGGCGACCATCGGCACCTTCCACTCGCTGTGCACGCAGCTCCTCCGCCGAGCGCCGCCCAACAGCGGCGTCTCACCGAACTTCGAGCTGCTCGACGAACGTGACGCCCGCGCGCTGCTGCGCGACCTCGTCGAACGAACCCTGCTCGGCCGGGTCGAGCGCGGGAGCTCGCTGCGCACCCTCGTCGCTGAGATCGGCTTCGGCCGCCTGGTCGAAGGCCTCGTGCCCATCGCCACCCGCATTCGCGAAGAGGGCGTGCAGCCTGCTTACGTGCCCGTCGCGAACGGTCCGAACCTGCGCGCGCTCTTCACGACTGAGCTGGAGACCTTCAAAGCGCTGCTCCGGAACGCGGAGGCCTCGAAGCCCCAGCAGCGCGAGCGGCACCCGCTGGCCATGGGCATCGCGCTCCAGCTGACCTGGGACAACTTCGAGACCGAACACAAACGGCTCGGCGAAGCGCTCAAGAAGGTCAACGGCTGGCAGCACCTGCGCGAGGCGGCCGAGGCGCTCGCGCAGATCTACGGCGCCTGCGTGGTGGCCCCGTTCGAGGCCGAGGTGCGCGAGCTGCTGGTCGAAGTGGCTACCGCGCACGAAGAGGCGCTCACCTCGCGCGGCGTGCTCGACTTCACCGGCCTGCTCGTCCAGGCGCGCAACCTGCTGCGCGATTACCCCGAGGCGCGCGTCGACGCGCAACGCCGATTCAAGGCGCTCCTGGTCGACGAGTTTCAGGACACCAACCGGGTGCAGCTCGAGCTGGTGCTCCTGCTCGCCGAAAAGCGCGAAGGAGCGCCGCGCCCGGTGTCACAGGCCTTCGAGGCCCAGCACCACGAGATCGTCGAGCTGCCGCAGGAGCGCGGTTTCCTCGCCGTGGTGGGCGATCGCAAGCAGTCGATCTACGAGTTCCGTGGCGCCGACGTCAGCGTCTTCGAAGTGATGGCGCGCGCCATCGAAGCGAACGACGGTGGCCGCGCGTACCTGCGCCATTCCCGCCGCTCCACCGCGGCCCTGCTCGAGACGCTCAACGCCGGTTTCACGCAGGCGCTCGGCCCGAAGGCCGCGAGCGATCCGCCGACCGACTTCGAGGTCGTCTACGCGCCCGAGCAGGACGATCTCACCGCCGTGCGCCAGCGCGCTCCCCAGGGCGTCGCGCTGCTGCAGCTGGAGAACTCGAGGCTCGGCGCCGACAAGCTCGACGCGGAAGCCCAGCGCGCCGCCGATGCAGACGCCGTCTCGCGCGCGGTGAGCCACGGCTTGAGCGGCGGCTGGACTGTGCTGGAAGGCAAGGACGAGCTGGAACGGCCGGCCCGGGGCGGTGACGTGGCGATGCTCTTTCAGCGCTTCACCCAACTGGAGGTCTACCGGCAGGCCCTCGTGCGCCATGGCGTGCGGCATCGAGTGGTGCGCGGCCGCGGCTTCTACGGCGCGCAGGAGATCGTCGACCTCGCTTCGCTCCTCGCGGTCCTGGCTGACCCCGACGACGCCATTTCCTTCTCGGCCGTCATGCGCTCGCCCCTCGTGGGCCTGACCGACGCGCAGTGGGTGAGCCTCGCGCGCCCGCGGGAAGGCTCGCATCGTTGGCAGCTCGAGACCCGCCGCGTGTTGCTGGGTGACCAGCCCGAGCTTCCCGAGCGGGTGCGCACCTTCCGAGAGCGCTACGCCGCCTTACGCGCTGAGCGCGATCGCCTCGGACTGCGCTCGCTGCTGCGCGTGGTGCTGGAGGTCTTCGAGTACCGGGTCTGCGTCGCGGCCGGACCCTTCGGCGAGCAGGCGCTGGCCAACCTCGACAAGCTGCTGGTGCTCGCGACCGCACGCGAGAGCCGGGGCGTGGGTGTCTCTGCCTTCGCGCGCGAGCTGCTCGAGCTGGCCGACGACGCTCCGAAAGAAGCGCAGGGTGAGGTGGTCGACGAGCTCGACCTCGAGGCCGTGACGCTGTGCACCGTGCACCAGGCCAAGGGCCTCGAGTGGCCCATCGTGGTGTTGCCCGACCTGCCCACGCTGCCGCGCAACGAGACCGCCGCGGTGCGGTTCGATCGCACGCTGGGGCTCAGCGTGGTTCGGCCCAGGGGCGCGACCGAGTTCCGCTCGCGCTCGGCCACGGAGATCGGCGACCAGCTCTCGCGCCGTGCCCGCGCAGAGAACCTTCGCCTGCTCTACGTCGCCATGACGCGCGCGAGGGATCGCCTGGTGCTCGGGCTCAGGCCGCGTTCAGCGACGGTCAACACCTGGGCTCACGATCTTCACGCCTTCTTCGCCCTGCGCGTCTCGGGCGAGCGCGACGAACAGCTCGACGTCGCGGCCCTCGCTCCGCGCAAGTCAGAGCCCTCTCCCGTGGTGCCCGGCTCGCGGGAAGAAGTGGCTTCGCTGGTAGCCCAGGTCCGCGCGCCCCAAGAAAGCACCAGCGCGGCCATCGTGCTCCCGGTCACCCAGCTTCAGGACCTGGTGTCTTGCCGGCGGCGATTTCACTTCGCCCACCAGGTCGGGCTGTCCGAAGAAGCGGTGCGCGGCGAGTGGCAAGACGAAGACAGCTCGAGCGACGAAGACGTCAGGGAACGCGGCACCGCCGTGCACAAGCTGCTCGAGCTGACGCCGCTGAGCGCGATCGGCACGCCTTCGCTGGGCACCACCTTGCGTGAACTCAAACGCACCGCCGGCCTGCAGCTCAACGAAGACGTGCTCGGGTGGGTGGAGCGCTTCTGGAACTCTGCCTTCGGTCGCTCGCTGTCGACCGCGCGCGTGCACCGTGAGCTGCCCTTTGCCCTGCGCCTGCCCGGGGGGGACGGCCCGGCGCTCCTCATGCGCGGTCAGATCGACCTGCTGGTGGAGCTGGAAAACGAGCTGCTGGTCATCGACTACAAGACGTCCTCCATGCCGGCCGCGGGCCTCGAGCCGTACCGCTTCCAGCTCGGGTGTTACGCGCTGGCCGCGCAGCGGTTCGTCACCGGGCAGCGCCCCCTGCGTGCAGGCATCGTCTTCTTGCGCGACGATTCCCCCGAGCCGCGCTTCCTTGCCGGCTTCGAGCCGAACGAGCTCTCCGCTTCACTCGCGATCGAAAGCGCCGGCCTGGCCGCAGCCCAACGCACCGGGACCTGGCCAGGCCAACCGCGCGCGCGCTGCGAGGCGCTCGGCTGTGGCTACGTCTACCGCTGCCACCCGGGCGCTGCCGCCGATCCTTCGGTGGGTGGAGCCGACCCCATGAGCAGCAACGGTGCCTGGCGTGTCGACCCGACAGTTGCTGGTGCGACCCGATAATCGGGGTGTCCGGAACTGCGGGTATGTCTACCGGTGGCACCTCTGAGCGCGTAAAAGCGACGCATGCCGAACGTGGTCATCGTGGGCGCCCAATGGGGCGACGAAGGTAAAGGGAAGATCGTCGACCTGCTGACCGAGCACGCCCAGGTCGTGGTTCGTTTCCAGGGCGGCAACAACGCCGGCCACACCCTCGTGGTGGGTGGCCAGAAGACCGTGCTGCACCTCATTCCGTCGGGTGTGCTGCACTCCGGGAAGACCTGCGTCATCGGCAACGGGTGTGTCATCGACCCCACCGTGCTGATGAAGGAGATCGACGCGCTCCGCGCCCGGGGTTACCTGCAGGACAGCGCTCAGCTGATGATCTCCGAGCACGCGCACGTGATCTGCCCGTGGCACAAACACCTCGACGCGCTGCGCGAGAAGGCGCGCGGGGGCGGGGCCATCGGCACCACCGGCCGCGGCATCGGGCCTGCGTACGAAGACAAGGTCGCCCGCCGCGGCATCCGCATGCGCGACCTGCTCGATGGCGATCGCCTTCGCCGCCGGGTCAAAGACCGCCTCACCGACGCGCTGGAAGAGATCAGCCGCCTCGCGCGCATGGCCAAGGCCGATGAGCCGCTCCTGGACGTCGAGGCGATCGTCTCGGAGTACCTGGTGCTCGGCAGCCGCCTCAAGGAGTTCGTCGGCGAGGCGTCGCTCTTCCTCGACGGGCACGTCCGCAAGGGCACCCGAATTCTGTTCGAAGGCGCGCAGGGCACGCTGCTCGACGTCGATCACGGCACCTATCCCTACGTCACCAGCAGCAACACGGTGGCCGGCAACGCGGCCGTCGGTTCGGGCCTCGGCCCCACGGCGATCGACAAGGTGCTGGGCATCACCAAGGCGTACACCACGCGGGTCGGCGGCGGCCCTTTCCCCACCGAGCTGACCGATGCGACGGGCGAGCGCCTGCGCAAGGTGGGCGACGAGTTCGGAGCGACCACCGGCCGCCCGCGCCGTTGCGGTTGGCTCGACACGGTGGTGCTGCGGTACGCGGCGCGCGTGAACGGCCTGTGGGGCCTGGCGCTCACCAAGATGGACATCTTGAGCGGGCTCGAGACGCTCAAGGTCTGCACGGCGTACGAGCTCGACGGCCAGAAGCTCACCGAGCTGCCCGGCGACATCGAAGAGTTCTCGCGCGTGCAACCGATCTACGAAGAGCTGCCGGGCTGGGAGCAGCCGTTGGCGGGCGCTCGTACGGTCGATGACCTGCCTCCCAACGCGCAGCGGTACATGCGGCGCATCGAAGAGATCGTCGGCATCCCCGTGGTCTGCGTGTCGGTCGGTGCAGAGCGCGGCGAGACGATCCTGCTGCAGAACCCGTTCAGGTCGTAGTCGAAGAAGCTCCCTCTCCCCGAGAGGGTTGGCTGAAATAGGAATTGAGAACCCACCGTTCCCCCCGAGCAAGGAACCAGCTTCGCTGGCGATTTCGACCGAAGGAACACACCGGTCCTCCCGAGCGGAGTCGAGGGGTCACCTGCCGCGCGGCGCAGAGGTGGCATCTC
>JBKJSE010000304.1:0-3573 GCA_046595925.1 Archangium sp.
GGGTCGGGGTCTCATGCTGATCACGCGGCACGACGGACCTCGCGACGAAGCGGAGCAAGGGTGAGGGTGATGGCCGAGTCCCAGCGGTCACTGAGGGCGAGCGCGCGAAGGGAGAGGAGGGCTTGAGCGGTGTCTGGACGCCAGCGCGCGCCGCTGCGGCACATGCGGACCTGGACGAGGCTCTTGCAGGTGGCCTCGACGGTGCCGCTGCCGATGTTGAGGCCCTGCTCCCGTGCGGCGACGTAGTTCATGCGGTCGGCGTTGTTGGTGAGGTACGTGATGGCCTCGTGAATAGGCGCGGTGTCGCCCACCTTCTTCCACTCAAGGCCAGAGTCTTCGAGCTCGCGGAGAATCTGGTGCGGCGCGTGCCGGTTGTTGAGCAGCCTCAGCTTCCACTGCGCGAGGCGTCGCGAGCCTTCGGTGGCGCCGAGCAGTGCGGCGGCGGCCTTCCCCAACTTCTCGATGACGTGCCAGAAGTCGACGAGGCGAAAGACGGCGACGCCGAGCACAGCCTCGGAGAAGTTGAGGTCGAGCAACTCGGCGATGTCCTTGGCGCCGTCGGCGATGGCGGTGACTTTGAGTTCCTTTCGCCTCGACAGCAGCGCCTTCACGTCGCCCTGCATGCTCTCGAGCATTTGCTCAGGGCTCGCGGGCTTCTTGGTGCCAGTCGCGCCGTAACGGATGGTGTGCAGGGCTTCGCCATTCCCGTCGACGAGGGACACGGTGCCCACCCAGGCCATCTCGTAGACGCGCGCTACCGAGCGCTTGGGCGCGTTCTTCTTCGGCCGGCCTGCCTTGCGCGGAACGTCGATTTCCATCGGCAGCGCGACGCGGTCCAGCGACACCGTCAGGCTGTTCGTCTTGTCGGGGATGACGCACTCGGCGATGAGCGCGTTCTCGATGTCCCCGCGCCCAGCCTCGTAGAGGTGCCCCACGGCACTCCCCACCCGCTTGAAGCTGCTGGCCGAGTACGTGACGCGGCCCAGCTTCTTCGCCAGCTTCTCGGCCTCGGCACCGGGCACGCTCTGAAGCAAGCACGCCATTGCGTCCGCCGTCTCAGGCAACCAGCCGTCCTCGACGCAGCCGAGCTTCAACGAGATGGCGTCCACCGTCTTGCCGTTCCTCACCGCCGCGTCGCGGTACAGAGTCCGCGGGAGGCTCACTGGCCCCGCTTTCGCGTAGTACGTGCCCTCGTGTCGGCCGACGCGCCTGTAGGTTTTCCCGTCGACGGTGATGACTTTCCCTCGCTCGTCGTAGCGTTGAAGCAGCCTCCGGGCGAACTTCGCCTCAGCTTCCCGCATCGACACCTCGAGCTCACCGCTCACAGCACTCCAGTCCACCGGCTCTTTGCCGTCGGCCATTCGCCCGTTCCGCTCATCAAGCTTCAGCAGTCGCCGCACCATCTCCTCAAGCTCTGCGGGAACTTCCATCATCACGTTCTTCTTCGGCATCGCGGGCTCCTCCCGCCCTCCTCTTGCCTCAGATGGTCACACCCGCACAAGCCCCCCCGCTCAGCATGAGATCCCGACCCTTCGCGTTGGGGGAGGCGACTTGTGGTCCGGTTTGCAGGCCTTTGCATTTGATCTGGGGCACGAGTGCAGCCATTGGACGCGCAGGTGCCTGCCTCCTCGCTCGCCGGGCAACTTTCGACATTCAATTTCGCAAGTCTCGCCAACAGAGTTCGAGGCGGCGCAAGCTGTTCGGGTTGAGGCTGACGGTGATCTCGACGATCTGGCCCACGATCACGCTGAATTGCATTGTGCAGCACTGAAGGCCACCTGCTCCGCCGCGGGGAGCGTCTGCAGCACCACCATCAGCGCGTTCCCAACTGACTCGACGAGCTCGACTTCGCGCTCAAGCTCTGGCGGCCGTTCGTCCATCAGCTGGGCGTCCGTGGTCGGGAGATCGAACGCGTCGTCGTCAGGGTGCCCCTTCATCGCCCGCAGCAGGTCGAGGCAGACGCGCGCGGTCACCGTGGTGAGCCAACCGCTGACGTTTTCCACGCCTTCGATGCCGGCGCGGCTTGCTCGCAGCCAGGTCTCCTGCAACGCGTCAGCCGCGGCGGTCGCCGAGCCCAACATGCGAAAAGCCACCTGCTGGAGGCGGCTGCGATCAGCGCTGAATACTTCTTCGAGTCGATTCTTCGGGTTCATCGATCACATCTCCACGGCTCGTTTCGTCATCTGCATGACGAAACGAAGCACCCCAGATGCGACCACCTCGCTGTTCGATGGAGAAGAACCATGGAATCTCGGATGAAAAACCCTGCGGTCACCCTTCCCGACGCGCTCAATCACCTGATGGCCCTGGGCGGCATCGTGCAGAAGGCGGGCGTCGCCCAGAACCTGCTCGACTTGATCAACCTGCGCGCCAGTCAGATCAACGGCTGCGGCTTCTGCGTCGACATGCACTCGCGCGATCTGAAAAAGCATGGCGAGACCGATCGGCGACTGTTCTCGGTGGCTGCGTGGCACGGATGCTGAGCGGGCGGCACTTGCACTGACCGAGGTAGCAATCCGGATCAAAGATCGCTCGGACGCGGTTCACAATGCGATCCGGGATGATGTGTGCCGGTTCTTCGACGAGACTCAGCGGTCGGCGCTTGTGTTCAACATCGCGTTCATCAACCTCTGGAACCGCACCAAGGTCATGACTCGGCAGATTGCCGGGACTGGTTGGTAGCGCTCAGTCAGCGCGCTGCGACTGCCACGATCCCGTCGCTTCCGTTGACCCGGACGAGCTCAGCATCTTCTCCCTGAGTTCTGAGCTTTGCGGCCACCCAGAGTGCTTCCGCCTGCGTCCCGACAGCGATGTCCTCTTCGCCAGCCATGACCCTCGCCCAGTCCTCAACTACTCCCAGGTGCAGCAACGAGGCGCCGTCTCCATCCTCTTCCATTCGAGCAAGGCAGGCATTGCAGCTGTAGGACCGGCTCCAGACGAGCCGGGCAGTTACAAAGGACGCCTGAGTGATGACGGGCCAATCATGAACTGAACCGCAGCTGGGATTCGTGCTCGACGAGGCCCCTCACCCCAACCCTCTCCCCGCTGGCGCAGGGAGAGGGACTTCTTGATTACATGTTGCGTCGGTACTGGCCGCCCACCTTGTAGAGCGCACCGGACAACTGACCGAGCGTGCAGACCTTGCAAGCTTCCATCAGCGCGGCGAACACGTTTCCGTTGTCGAGCGCCGCTCTCTGAATCGCTTCCAGTGCCGCAGGCGCCGTCTTCGCGTTGCGCTTCCAGAACGCGTCACGTGACGCGATGCCGTAGTCCTTCTCTTCCTTCGTCGCGCGGATGACTTCGGGCGGCTGCACGGTCGGCGAACCCTTCGGATCCAGGAACGTGTTCACGCCGATCAGCGGCAGCGTGCCGTCGTGCTTCATCGTCTCGTAATACAGCGACTCTTCCTGGATCTTCGAGCGCTGGTACATGCGCTCCATCGCGCCCAGCACGCCACCACGCTCGGAGATCGCGCGGAACTCGTTGAGCACCGCCGCCTCGACCATGTCGGTCAGCTCTTCCACGATGAACGCACCCTGCGTCGGGTTCTCGTTCTTCGACAGGCCGAACTCT
>JBKJSE010000135.1:0-3536 GCA_046595925.1 Archangium sp.
CTTCGAGCGGCTCGTCGATGACGGCGTAGCGCAGCCCGAACTCTTCGCCCTTGAAGCCCTTCTTCACCTCGAGCTGGAAGCGCGACGACTTGGTCTCGCCCTGCGCGAGCTCGCCCAGCTTGAAGCGGCCCTTCTCGATGAAGATGTTGGCGTCAGAGGCATTGCGCACGCTGGAGAACGCGTCGAGCGCCTTGCCGGTGCCCACGTTGGTCACGTCGATGAAGACCGAGATGTCTTCGCCGCGCTGCACCAGGCCGTCGCCGTTGCAGGTCGCGCAGTCGTCGACGATCGACCAGGTGTACGCGAACTGGGGCCGCGGAATTTCCACGATGGTCAGCTCGCCGACGGTGCTCTCGGTGAGCGTGCCGCTGTCGTCCTGGAGCTTGACCGTCACGCCGTCACGGCGCGAAGCGAGATCCTTGGGCGTCTTCACGTTGACCGTCCACGTCTTCTTCTCGCCGGGCTTGACCTGGCCGAAGAGGAACTCGCGGCGATCGAGGAACCCGTTGTCAGACTCGATCCACGCGCGCAGGCGGCGCACGGGGTCTGCGCCCTTGTTCTCGACGGTGATCTCGAGCGGCACGGTCTCGCCCGCGGTGATCTTCTTGTCCGAGGTGGGCTTCATGCTGCTGACGAGCTGCACGTTCCTGGGCGTCTCTCCCGGGGTCCAGTCGATGCCCAGCGCGGTGATCGCGTCGGCGATGCGCTTGTCTTCGACCTGGCGCTTCTCGAGCACGAACTTCTTGCCGCCCTTGATCTGCTCGTCACGGCGCAGCTGCGGCGCCGCCAGCAGGAAGTCGCGCGCGAAGGTCACCTCGAAGTCTTCCTTCACTTCGTCCTGGCTCTCGGCGTCGAGCTGATCGTCGAGCTCTTCGTCGTGATTCCCGTTCGCCGACGCCTCGGTGTCGGTGAGCACGTTCTTGCCGCCCTTGGGGGCCGGCGCCTTGGGGTCCTTCTTCGGGTCGACCTTGGCCACCTTCTCCTTCTCTTCCTTCAGGTACTTCACCGTGTCGACCGGCTTCTCCTTCATCACCACGTCGTCGCGCTTCTTCACCGCGGCCGCGTTGGCCGGGTTACCGAAGTGCGACTCGAGATCGGCCTCACCCATGCTGCGGCGGGGCGCGAAGACGTCGACGCGCTCCTTGGTGATGCGGGTGGGAATCAGCTCGATGTCGGGGGTGATGCCGACCTCTTGAATGCTCAGGTCACCCGGCGTGAGGTACTTGGCGATGGTGAGCTTGAGCGCGCTGTCGTCGGGGAAGTCGTAGAGCACCTGCACCGAGCCCTTCCCGAAGCTCTGCCGGCCGATGATGACGGCGCGGTTCTGGTTCTTGAGCGCGCCGGCGACGATCTCGGAGGCCGAGGCGCTGCCTGCGTTCATCAACACCGCGATCGGGAAGAGGTCGTCTTCGTCGTCCTGGTGAGCGCGCTTCTCTTCGCGAAGCTTGTCCGACAGGCCGACGGTCGAGACGATCGTGCCTGAAGAGAGGAAGAGGTCGGACACCTGGATCGCCTGGTCGAGCAGACCGCCGGGGTTGCCGCGCATGTCGAGCACGAGGCCACGCAGGCCGTTGGCGCTGCCGCCCTTCTTCGCCTGCTCACCGAGCTCCTCGAGCGAGGTCTGCAGGTCGCGGGTGGTGTTGCCCTGGAAGTTCTTGAGCCGCACGTAGCCCACGTTCGAAGCGAGCAGCTTGCTCTGCACCGACTCGATGGTGATGAGCGCGCGGGTGACGGTCATCTGCTGGTTCTTTTCCCAGCCCTTGCGCATCACCGAGATGGTCACCTTCGAGTCGACCGGGCCCCGCAGCTTCCCGACGGCCTCGTTCAGGTCCATGTTGACGGTCGACTCTTCTCCGATGCGCAGAATCTGATCGTCCTTCTTGATGCCGCCGCGGAAGGCGGGCGTCTTGGGCAGCACCTTGACGACGGTGAGCACGCCTTCACGCATCTGAATGACGAAGCCCAGGCCGCCGAACTCGCCCTTCGTCGTCAACTTCATCTCGCGGTACAGCTCGGGGCGCAGCAACACCGAGTGCGGATCGAGCGTCTGCAGCATGCCGTTGACCGCCGCGTATTCGACCTCACGTGAGTCTTCGACGGGGCGCATGTTGCGCGCGATGAAGTCGAAGATGTCCTTCAACGTGAACGACATCTTCCAGAGCGAGTCGACGTGGCCGATGTCGAACTCCTTGAGCTTGCCGTTGACGTTGATGCGCACGTTGCCGACGTCGGCGTTGCCGTCGACCAGCACGTCAGGGACGCTCTTCTCGACCGCCTCGAGCGAAGCGACCAGCATTTCCCTGGGCCGAACCCGCTTGGGGTCGACGTAGTTTTCCTTCACGTAGTGAATGACTTTGGTCAGCACCCGAAGCGCTGAGAGCTCGTGAGGCGCCTTCGCGTCTTTCTCATCGAGCCGGGGGGCTGCGAGCGCCTCCGACATGGTCAGGGTGAGCGGTGCCCGGTCGCTGCCGGAGAACGCCCACGCAGCTAGCAGCGCGGCGATCACCGCAACTCGACGCAAGGTGTGCATGTAGTCTTCTTTCCAGAAAGAAATTCGTGACAGCAACCCGCTGAGCCTAATCACCGGGTTCAAGGCCTTCAAGGAACGCTCAACACCCGCGGTCGGTCTTCGTTCCCCTTTTTCACTGGCGGGCCGCTTCGGGCAGGGCTCCGGATCTGAGCAGGCCCCGAAAGAGCAGGGTGCCGGCCACGACCGCGACGGGCATGAGGAAGAAGTTGAGCACCGGCAGCCATAACAAGACGTAGAGCGCCGCGCCGAAACCGAGCGCGAGGGGCAGCCGGCCCCGCAGCGCCTGGATCACCTGCTTGAACGGGCGCAGATGGCGCGCCATCGGGTTGGAGAGGTGCTCGGCGGCGATCCAGAACATCGACCAGATCGACGAGACGATCACCCAGAGCACGCTGCCCGCAACGGGAATGAAATGAAGCGGGAACAGCACGAGCAGCCCCAGCAGCATCAGGGCGACCCTCGTCAAAGTGTGAGTGAGCGACTCGATGACGCCCCTGACAGTCGCGGCCATCGAGAACGGGGGCGAGGTGAAGTCACCGCACCGTTCTTCGGTCGCCTCGGAGAGCGGATCCTGCAGCGGGGCGAGCAGCAGGTTGGGCACGGTCAGCGCGCCCATCACGAAGAGCATGATGAAGAAGACGAGGCCCAGCCCGATCGACGCGGCGTGTTGCCAACCCGAGTCGCCGCTGAGCAACGCGTCGGCCGCTCGTTGGGCGAGACCTGAAGCGCCCCAGGCCACGCCGATCAACGCGAGCCCGGTGACGGCCGCGCACGCCAGCGAGAGCAGGAGCAGCTTCGGTGTTCGAACGATGAGCGTGAAAGCGCGCAGGGGAAGGGAGAGCCCCCGCAAGAGGTCTCCCGCAGTACTGACGGCAGGCAGGTCGGGGATGGGGGAGTTCATTTGAGGAATGGGTGGCCCGTTCGGATGCGGAGGTTATAAGCGGCGCCCCCAGATGTCCCTCGACGCGAAGCAGACCGAACAGCAGCCGATCGCCCACAAGGCAGA
>JBKJSE010000149.1:0-3165 GCA_046595925.1 Archangium sp.
GTGAACACCGGGCCCTTCACCAGCTGAAAGGTCGCGTCCTGCGCGCGGAACACGCTCGTGCCCACCACGTCGGTCGGCATCAGATCAGGCGTGAACTGAATGCGGGCGAAGGACAGGCCCAACGCACTGGCCATCGTTCGTGCGGTCAGGGTCTTCGCGACGCCCGGCACGCCTTCGAGCAACACGTGGCCGCGCGCGAGGAACGTGGTGAGCAGATCTTCGAGCACCCGCGACTGACCGAGCACCACCTCGCCCAGCGCAAGCTCGAGGCGCTTCAAAGCCCCTGGTTGGAAACTCGGCGTCGTCATCAGCGGCCCACGTCTTTGAGCCCGAAGATGGTGCCGACGATGGAAACGATCGACGCCATCACACCGAGGATGAGGCCGAAGGCCGGCTTGGAGACCCACACCTCGTAGTTGCCCACCGAGCTCATGGCCGGCGTCGAGTCCCACGAGAGCTTCATGTAGACGAGGCACCAGAGCGCCGAGATGCCCACGCAGCCCAGCTGCGCGACCCACGGGAGCAACGGGTTCAAGGTCGGCATCGACTTGCGCGTGCGAATGATGATGCCCGCCACCGCCATCGACGCGAGCAGCGTGACCACGATCCCCAACGAGAAGACGCCCAGCACGTCGCCTTCCGCCACGGTCTCCTTCCAGGGAAAGAAGGTCGAGATGAGCAGCACCGAGGTGCCGGCGAGCGCCAGCTTGTCAGCCAGCGTCAGCTCCCACAGGTATTGCTTGGTGGCGCCCATCGCCAGCTCGGGATCCATCGCCTTGGTGGCGACGAACTTCTCGGGCGCCTTGCCCTGGTTCTCCTTCCAGTCCTCTTCGGAGACCTGGGTGCGCCAGTCGTTGGCCGCGCGCTCTTTCTTTTCCGCGGCGATGAGCGCGTCGTCTTCTTCCTCGGTGCGCGGCACGTTGCTGGCGCGCTTCTTCACTGCGGGGGCTGCCGGCCGGGTGGCCACCTTCTTCACCCCCGGTTTGACGCCCGGCTTGAGGCCCGGTTTGGGGGCAGGGCGGCGCGGTGGAGGCGCGGGCTCGTCGTCGTCTTCCGGCGGCGAGGCGTCGAGCAGGGACGGGTCGAGGACCGTGTCGCAGAACGGACAGACCGCTGCGTCATCAGCCACGTTTTTCTTGCAGGAGGTGCACTTCATCGGCGGGGCGCAGTCTAGACGGTCGCAACCGGATTGCACTCGACAAGCTGGCTCTGGGTTCCTACGACGCCGCCATGCGTCACCTTCTTCTTTCGTCGCTGCTCCTGATTTCGGGTTGTGCCACGTGGACCTCTCAGTCGCCCAGGCCCGCGGGCAACGCTGGTCAAACGGGTGGGCGCACCGCCGCTCCGACCCAGCAGCGCAGCGACGTGCAGGCCATCGCCGATCTGGAAGACCGCCGATCGCTGGGTGACGGCCGGCTGATGCAGACCGCGATCAGCGAGCGCGACCCGATGCTGCGCAAGCGCGCGTTGCTGGCGTTGGCCCGCGTGCAAGATCCCAACACCGCCGGCGCGATGACCGAGGCGCTGTCCGACCCCGATCCCGGTGTGCGCGCTGAAGGCGCCTGGGCCATCGGCATCCTGGGGCTCAACTGGGCTCCGCTGGCCGAAGACGTGAAGACCCGGCTGACCAACGCGCTGCTCGAGAAGGAAAACCTCGAGAGCGATGGCGCGGTGAAGCTGGCGATGCTCGAGGCGATGGGCCGGGTGGCGACGCCTCCGCTGGTCGAGCGCTTGACGGATCGCCTCAGCGTTCCGGGTGACGTGCAGGGCCGCGCCGCGCTCTCGCTGGGTGTGGCGGCGCGCGCGAAGGTCGCGTTGCCCCCTCGCATGTTCACGGCGCTCGCGCTGCTGCTCAAGAAAGAGAACCCCATCGGGACCCGCTTCGGTGGTGCGTATGCCCTGCTGCAGACCAAGAAGGATCTGGCGCGGCCGTACCTGCTCACCTGTGCGAGCGACGACGCTTCCGAGATTCGCGCGCTCTGCGCCAAGGGCCTGGGCGACGTGGGCACCGAGATCGACGCGGTGACGCTCAAGCGCCTGCTCGACGATCCTGATTACCGCGTGGTGGTCGAGGCGACGCGTTCGCTCGCGAAGCTGGCCAACAAGTGCAAGTCGGCCGCGTGTCCCGCGTTGGGCGCGCTGGCTGATCTCTCCTTCCGCGTCGAGCGCCTGGTGCGGGGTGACAGCGCCGGGGGTGGTCAGCCGTTGCTGGCCCTCGCGCAGCAGGGGCTCCCCGCATCGGGCAAGGCGGTGCTCGTCTCGTTGCGCAGCCAGCTGGTGGCCGCGAAGACCGTGCCCGATCAGAAGATCCGCCGCGACGCCGGCAAGCTCGATTGTCGCCTCGCCGCCGCGCAAGATCGCATCACGGGCACGCTCACCGAGGTGATGGGCTGCGGCCACGGCCTGGTCGATGAACCGCGCCGGCTGCAGCTCGGGCTGCAGGCGCTCCAGGAAGCCGCGAAGGACGCGAAGGTGCCGCTCGATGCCGCGAAGGTGACGGCCGAAGTGGGCTCGTACGTGTTCCACACCGATGGCCGCGTGAAGCTGGCCGCGGTCGAGCTGCTGGGTGAACTCAAGGGCCCCGCCGCGCAGGACAAGGTGCGCACGCAGTTGCTCGCGACCGATCCGGTGCTGGCCGCCGCCGCAGCTGCCTCGAGCGCCAAGCTGGGCGACAAGACGCAGATTCCGCAGATCCGTCAGCTCGCACAGAAGGCGCTCACCCAGGTCGACATCGCGCCGACCATCGCCGAGGCGCTCACCGTGCTCGACGCGAAGGACGCGATCGGCGATCTCGAGGCGTGGCTCAAGTCGCCCAACGCGACCATTCGCCAGTCTGCTGCTGACGCGCTCACCAAGCTCAAGGGCATGCCGGTGACGGCCGACCGCGTGGAAGAGCCGATGAAGGGTTCTCGCGTTCAGCTGGCGCCGCGGAACGCGCGCCTCGTGGTGACGACGGAGAAGGGTGAGTTCGAGATCGCGCTCTTCGTGGAAGACGCGCCGCTCTCGTCGGCGAACCTCTTCAACCTCGCGCGCAAGGGCTTCTTCCGCAACCTCACCTTCCACCGCGTGGTGCCCGACTTCGTGGCGCAGGGCGGCGACCCGCGTGGCGATGGCAACGGCGGCCCCGGCTACACCATTCGCTGCGAGATCAACCACAAGCCCTAC
>JBKJSE010000208.1:0-5149 GCA_046595925.1 Archangium sp.
CGTTCGTCCCGAGAGGGTTGGCAGAAATAGGAATTGAGAACCAGGTCATCCCTCGACCGCTCTCCTCAAGAACAGCACCGTTCCCCCCGAGCGAAGTCGAGGGGTCACCTGCCGCGCGGCGCAGAGGTGGCATCTCGACTGCGCTCGATGCGAACGGTGGGTCTGTTCCTTCGGACAAAATCGCCGGCGAAGCCTGTCCCCTGCTCGGGATGAACGGTGTGAGTTCGTATTCCCGAAGGGAGAGGGAAACAGGGTTAGCGCCGCTGATCGACGATCTGCAGCTGCGTCTGCATGCCACCGGGCGCAACCAACCGGGCGCTCAGCGCGAAGTCCTGGCCGACGGTGAGCTCGAGACTGGGCACCACGTCTTTGCGCGTGCGCCACTCTTCCGAGATGTGCACCGTGCCGATGATCTCGCGATCGACCGAGGTCTGATCGAGCGACTCGAAGAGCACCAACGGCACCGGCGCGCTCCACGGCGGCAGCCCCTCGAGCGGGATCGACCTGGTGCATGGCACCGGCGTATTGCCGGGAATGATCTCAACCGTGCGGCCGCCGACGAGCATCACGCTCATGGGCATCGCCACCACGTCGTTGAGGCCAGAGCTCTTGGTGCGGCGCAAGTTGCGGCCGAGGATCGCCGCGCCCACGGCCACGCCGAGCTCGGGGTTCAGGTCCTTCTCGCTCGAGAGCCGCGGGAAATGCGCGAGGCGCTTGCGAATCATCGGCATGCGCGTCTGCCCACCGACCAGCACCAGCTCATCGATGTCGCTGGCCTTCAAGCCCGCGCGCTGCAGCACGTCGTCGCACGCGCCCACGCAGCGCTCGACCAGCGGCGTGACGATGCCTTCCATCTCTTCGCGGGTCAGCTTGTGCTGGAAGTCGATGAAGCCGCCGCTCTCCCGTTGCGCGACGACGGGCACGCGCACGTCGAGTGACTCGACGCGCGAGAGCTGAATCTTGGCGAACTCAGCGGCGAGCCCGAGGCGCTGCATCACCGTGCGGTTGGCGCGCACCGAGACGCCCTGCTTGTCTTCGATCTGCTTCGCGAAGGTCTCCGCCAGCAGCTCATCGAAGTTGCCGCCACCGAGGAACGCGTCGCCGCCGGTCGCGAGCACCTTGACCACCCGGTTCTCTACCCGCATCACCGTCGCGTCGAACGTCCCGCCGCCGAGATCGAAGATGAGCACCGTCTGCTTCGGGCTGCGCAGGTTCGCGTAGAAGAGCGCGGCGGCGGTCGGCTCGTTCACCATCGCCGCGACCGTCAGGCCTGCCGATTCTGCTGCGCGGCGCACCGCCTCGCGCTGCCGCACCGACGCATGCGCCGGCACCGTCATCACGCAGTGCGTGAACGCATGGCCTGCAGCACGCGCAGCCCGCATCACGATGTCGCGCACCACCACGCCGGCCACCTCGACCAGGGGAATGGTCTGGCCGTAGATCAACACCGAGGTGTAGCCGTCTTCGCCTTCCACCAGGTCGAACGCGAAACGTTCGCGGTGCCGCGAGACGTACTCCGAGTTGAAGCGCCGCCCGAGGAAGCGCTTGGCCCCGAAGACGGTGTGCTTTTGATCATCGATGAGCTGCGTCTTGGCCGCCTGGCCCACCAGGCACTTGCTCAAATCGGCCGAGGGAAACCACGCCACCGACGGCAGCACCGCTGACTTTTCCGTGACGGGCGCCACTCTCAACTTCCCCTGCTCGTCGAACCACGCAGCGGAAGTGTTGGTGGTGCCGAAGTCGATACCGAGAATCGGCTGCACAGTTGAATGGTACGGGCCCTGAGTCTCGAACGGACACGGAAAGTTGCAGTTTTGTGGAACGACCGGCCCGGTGTGGCCTACATCAGCCCCATGCGGCTGCGTTTCGTTCTGTTGGCGACTCTTGTCAGTGGCTGCGGCGGCGGGCTGGAGCGGGTGGCGTTCTCGACTGATCAGCTCAGCTACCAACCCGGGGGCCGGGTCGGCCTGACCCTCGTGAACACGAGCGCGACCAACCTCGGCATCAACCTCTGTCTGAGCCGGGTGGTCTCGCAAGACGGCAAGACCCCAGGGCCCGCGGATGGTGAGAGCTGCGCGCTCGAGCCGCAACCGCTCGAGCCTGGCGCGCGGGTCGATGGACGCAAGACGCTCTCCACCTCCATCGCTCCTGGAACGTGGCGATATGAGACGACGATTCGCCTGGCGAACGGCGCGGGCGAGACGGTGCTGACTGCCCCGTTCACGGTCAGCGGCAACTGAAGAAGCCGGGAAGAGATCGCAAGCTGTCGCCGTTCGTTACACGGGCTACCGTGTGGCGCGTGCTGAAGTTTTTTCTCCGGCTGTTTGGGAAGCTCAGCTTCTGGCAGCAGCTGGCGATCGGGGTGTGCGCGCCGTTGGCGTTGCTCAACATCTCGGTGGCGTTCTTCGGCAGCTCAGCGGTCTTTCCGCTCTCTCCGTTTTTCCTCAAGGAGAAGTGGCACGCGCTGGGGGCGTACGCGAAGCACCGGCCTGTGTGCTTCTTCACCGGGCACGATGAGCTCGGCCCGCTCGCTGCGAAGGCTGAGAAGAAATACGGCCTGCCGCGTGGGTTGATGACGGCCATCGTCGCGGTGGAGTCGGGCAGCCGGCCGCACCGCATCTCGTTTGCGGGGGCGATGGGGCCGGCGCAGTTGATGCCGGGGACTGCGACGATGTTGGGGGTCAGCGATCCCTTCGACCCGGAGCAGGCGATCGATGCGGGGGCCCGGTATCTGTCGCAGATGCTGAAGAGAACCGGGCGCGTCGATCTCGCGGTGGCTGCTTACAACGCGGGTCCTGGCGCGGTGAACGGCAAGATTCCGCAGAACGGTGAGACCGAGATTTATGTCGCGAAGGTGATGAAGGCGCTCGGCCGGCCGAATTGATTCGAGGCCCTCTCCCGAAGGGAGGGTGTTGAAGAAGGCTTCGACAATACGCAGGGGACCGGCTTCGCCGGCGATTTCGTCCGAAGGGAACAGACCCACCGTTCGCATCGAGCGCAGTCGAGATGCCACCTCTGCGCCGCGCGGCAGGTGACCCCTCGACTGGGCTCGGGGTGACCGGTGGGTTCTCGATTCCCATTCGGCCAACCCTGTCAGGGGGGAGGGAACGGGCTACTGACCGGGGTTGAGCGGCGGAACCTTGCCGTCAGGGCCGGGACGATTCACGCGGTCCTTCAGCTCCTTACCCGCGCGGAACAACAGGCCGCGCTTGGCGCGCACCGCGATGGGCTCACCAGTCTTGGGGTTGCGGCCCTGGTAGGCGCCGTAGTGCTTCACGTGAAATGCACCGAGGCCACGGATCTCGATGTTTTCGCCAGCGACGAGGGCATCCTTCATCGCGCCGAAAATCATCTCGACGGTCGCCTCCGCCTGCTTCTGCGTGACGCCCTTCTTCGCAACCAGGATGTTGACGAGATCGGACTTGAGCACCTGCGTTCCCCCTGAGGTCACTGTGGACCAACGGTCCAGAATCACTGCGGATTTAGACGTCATGGTAGCTCCATAAGACTCAACCCTGCAAGAAACCTACGGTTTTTCGACCTTGTCAGCAGGGGTCTGAGCCAGGTCTGCCCACGAAATTCCCTTGAGTTTCTCAATGGTTCCCTCGTCGGCGGTGGAAAAGAGGCGGGCCACACTTTCGAAGTGCCCGGTGCTGGAAGGACGGTCTCGTTTGACGACCCGGGCCGTGCCGCCGACGGCCGCCGAGATGTCGGCGAGGGTGAGCGTCGAGACGTCGCGCGCGGGAATCAGCGAGCCCTTCTCGATGCGAATGAGCCCACCCAGGATGAGAACGTGAATGATCTCGCCCACGCGCTGCTGCGGCAGTCGAAGTTGAATCGCGAGGCTGCGCGCGGTCGGCGGTTTGACCCCTTCGAGTGAAGCGCGCGCGACTTCTTCTGCGATGCGCGAGGCGATCAGCTCGTGGCTCCGGGGGTGCTCCAGCATCTCGTGAAACTCGTCGTGCAGATCGGCGTGCTCGACCGCGTAGGCGAGCCGCGCACCCGAGAGCACGATGTACCAGCCCACGTAGATCCACATCAGGAACAGCGGCGCGATGCCCAACGAGCCGTAGACCTTGTTGGCGCTGAAGAAGAGGCTGGCGATGCCGCCGTATGCGTGGCGCGCGAGCTCCCACGCCAGGGCCGCCGCCGCCCCACCCGTCAGCGCCGACTTCCACGGCACGGGCGCGTGCGGCGCCAGCTTGTAGAGCAGCGTGAAGACCGTCATTCCCGAGAGGACCGCGCCCAGGAAGTAGAGCTGCGCCGAGAACGGAAACTCGAGCCAGCCAATCAGCTGCTTGGCGCCCTGGGTGCCGAGCAACGAGAGCGCGATCAGCAACGGGCCGAAGATGAGCACGCCCGTGTAGAGCCCGATGCTCACCAGAATCGGCCGGTGCCTGCGCACCTTCCAGATGTCGTTGAGCGAGGCGTCGAGGTGCCTGAGCATCAGGCCCGCCGAGATCATCACCACGAGGAATGAGAGGCTGCCGGCCGTGCGCGAGTTGGCCGCGGAAAGGAACGTGCGAATCGTCTGCTCCGACTGCGCGCGCCCACCCGGCGAAAGAATGTCTTCGAAGAACCTGAGCACCAGCGGGTCGATGCGCTTGGCGTTGAACGCGTGCAGCAGCGAGAAGATCACCGCCACCATCGGCACCAACGAGGTGATGGTGATGAAGGTGAGGTTGCCCGCGCGCAACGCGAGCGCTTCACCGCGGTAGCTGAGCACCACCGAGACGAGCAGGCGCCACAGGCTCACCGCGCGTTTGCCCCAGTTCGAGATCCGCTTGATGGGCGGAGGCGGGGGGCTGGGAGCCGGCTCTTCCATCAAAGCCCCCTGGGGCGACGACGTTGGGTGGCCAATCTGCGTCAGCGTCGAACCAGAATGCGTTCGACCAGCTCGCGCGAGTACTGCGTGAGTTCGACGAAGACCACGCCCATGCCCGAGGTCTGCCCGGGAGTGCCAGGCTCGACGCGGCGCACCACCTCGCCGACGCCTTCGATGGTTTCCAGATCCTGAAAGATGACCGTGAAGCGGAGGTTGACCTGGGTCCCGATGGGCAGCGGATCGTCTGACTTGATGAAGACGCCGCTGCGGCTCAGGTTGATCACGTACTCGTTGATGAACTGCTCCACCGACGAGAACTCGTGG
>JBKJSE010000276.1:0-9831 GCA_046595925.1 Archangium sp.
GCCGCGCGCCGAGATCGAAGGCGAGATGGGTGACGCGCACATGGGCGTGCAGGCGCGGTTGATGAGCCAGGCGCTGCGCAAGCTGACGGGCGCGGTGAGCCGCAGCGGCACCACCATCATCTTCATCAACCAGATCCGCATGAAGATCGGGGTGATGTTCGGCAACCCCGAGACCACCACCGGCGGCAACGCGCTCAAGTTCTACAGCTCGGTGCGCTGCGAGATCCGCAAGGCGGGCAACCTGAAGGACGGCGACGTGGTGATCGGCACGCGCACCAAGGTGAAGGTGGTGAAGAACAAGGTCGCCCCGCCCTTCCAGGAGGCGGAGTTCGACATCATCTACAACCGCGGCATCAGCCGGGCGGGTGAGGTGGTCGATCTCGGCGCGTCGCTGGGCTTCATCGAGAAGGCGGGCAGCTACTTCTCGGTCGAGGGTGAACGCATCGGGCAGGGGCGCGAGCGGGCCATCGAGTGGATGCGCGAGCACCCGGCCGAGATGGAGAAGGTGGCGGCGAAGATTCTCCAGGCGGCGAAGTTGGCAGAGCCGGTGATGGCGGCGCCGCCGGCGGAGGAGCCGCTCGAGGAAGCGGCGTGAGAGGGGTGGCGATCGTGCTGGGGCTGTTCTTCGCCTTCATCGCGGTCGAGAGCTGGCGGCCGGCGCCCAGACAAGTGCGCCGGGCCAGAGAGACCCATCGGCTCACGCCGGAGCGTCCCAGAACCATCCGTCACTGACGCACTCCCTCTCCCTGCGCGAGCGGGGAGAGGGTTGGGGTGAGGGGCCGAATCGTGCGACCCTGTGCGAGCCCGATGAAGTCCCTCGCCTGCTGTTCACTGCTGCTGCTGCTGACCGCGTGCGCAGATGTCTGCCAGCGGGGCGAGGCGTTGAGCACCACCTTCCCCGAGCGTCACACGGCCTGCTTCGCACCGAACACGTTGCCGAGCAGCCCGGTGTTCGACGCGAAGGCGTGCGACACGTCGATGAACGTCTGCAGCCAGACCGATGAGCGCGCGCTGCATCAGTACTTCGATTGTGTCGAAGCGCTCCCGGTGTGCACGCAAGCCACTCGTTCGGCGTTCACGGAGAAGTATCTGAAGTGTGCGGACCCGATGGCCCGCATCACGGAAGGCTGTTTCCGGCCTTGAGACCCAGCCTCCCTCTCCCTTAGGGAGGCTCAACCGGTCATCCCGAGCAGGGCCACCGAAGGAACAGACCCACCGTTCGCATCGAGCGCAGTCGAGATGCCACTTCGCTTCACACCAAGTGCCCCCTCGACTTCGCTCGGGGAGACCGGTGTGGGGCGCGAGGTGAGGGTCGGGGTGAGGGCCCCACGAAGTTTGCCCTCAGCCGATGCCGTGTTCGGTCATCCACCGTTCGGCTTCGATCGCGGCCATGCAGCCCGTGCCCGCAGCGGTGATCGCCTGGCGGTACGTCGCATCGCTCACGTCACCCGAAGCGAACACGCCTTCGACCGAGGTCTTGGCAGTGCCCGGCTGCACCCACAGGTAGCCATTGGCCTGGAGCTTGAGCTGATCCTTGAAGAGCTCGGTGGTGGGCACGTGGCCGATCGCCACGAACACGCCCTTGGCCTCGACCGTCTTCGAGTCACCCGTCTTGAGGTTCTTCACGATGGCGCCGGTGACGCCCTTCATGTCGCCGACGACCTCTTCGATCGCCGAGTCCCAGATGAACTTGATCTTCGGGTTGTTGAGCGCGCGCTCCTGCATGATCTTCGAGGCGCGCAGCGAGTCACGGCGGTGAATCACGGTGACCGAGCTGCACATCTTCGAGAGGTAGTTCGCCTCTTCCATCGCGGTGTCGCCGCCGCCGACGACGATCACGTCGGTGTTCTTGAAGAAGAACCCGTCGCAGGTGGCGCAGGCCGAGACGCCGCGGTTCATGAACTCGGTCTCGCCCTTCACGTCGAGCCACTTCGCCGACGCGCCGGTGGCGATGATCACGGTCTCCGCCAGGTACTCCTTGCTCTCGCCCTTCACGTGGAAGGGGCGCTTGCTCAGGTCGAGCTTCACCACGTTCTCCATGTGCACCGTGGTGTGAAAACGCTCCGCCTGCTTCTGGAAGCGCTCCATCAGCTCGGGGCCGGTCACCGAGTCGGGGAAGCCGGGGTAGTTCTCCACCTCGGTGGTGATCATCAGCTGGCCGCCGGGCACGCGCCGGGCGTCGGCCTCTGAGGGGCCACCTGCGAAGACCACGGGCGAGAGGTTGGCTCGCGCCGCATAGATCGCCGCGGTGTAACCTGCGGGGCCAGAGCCAACGATCACGACTTTCCTGCGCTCCATGACGACTCCTTGAAGAAGGTGAGACCCGCACCTCAATAGCCATGAAACGTGCTTCTGGCTTGAGTGGTGGTGCAGAAACTCGGACTTCGGTTTCGGTGTGCTACGAACTACAGCCGATGGATGTCGAAATCTTGAGAAAAGTCGCGCTGTTCGAGGGCATGACGTCGGCACAGCTGCGCAAGCTGGCAGCCGCCCTCAAGGAGTCGAAGTTCCCTGGCAGCACGCACATCTTCAAGGAGGGCTCTGCCGGCACGTCGATGTTCATCATCGTCGAAGGCAAGGTGCGCATCTCGAAGATGGTGCCGGGCATCGGCGAAGAGGCGCTCGCGATTCTCGAACGCGGCCAGTACTTCGGCGAGATGAGCCTCATCGAAGAGGGCCCGCGCAGCGCCGACGCCATCGCGCACACGACCTGCCTGCTCTACGAGCTCTCCCGAGAGAAGCTCGACGAGGTGATGTTCACCGACAAGGAGCTCGCCTCGACGCTCCTGTGGACCTTCGTGCGCACGCTCAGCTCGAGACTGCGTGAGACCAACGACAAGATTCGCGCGTTCTTCGCGTTGTCGTCGTTCGGCCCCAGGTAGCAGGTCAGCGGCACACGCCTGACTGGCAGCTCAAGCCCGAGCCGCAGGTCGTGCCACAGCCACCGCAGTTGTTCCGATCGGTCTGCAGGTTGGTGCACGCGTCGCTACAGCAGGTCTCGCCGTTGCCGCAGTTGCAGCCCCTGGGAGCGCCCGCGGTGCACACGTCGCTCGACTCGCACTTCGAGAGCGTGGCGAAGAGGTCGACCAGGTTGTTGCACTGGGTGTTCTCGATCGCCGTGAAGCACACGTTGAGCGTCTCGCCGTTGACCCGGCCCTCGCACTTGTCGGTGGGCCACAGGCTCAAGAAGTCGGCGCGCTTGTCGACCAGACACTCGTCGATGCTGGCGTACCTCTGGCCAGAGCCGACGTTGCCGCAGCGCTGCTCGAAGCGGCAGCTGCGTTGAGCACCGCCTTCACGGGCGTCCACCACGGAGACGCAGCCGGTGAGCGCCAGAAAACCAAGGGTCAGAGCCAGAGAGCGATTCATTGGGCGGACCCTACTCGCTGAGCCTACTTCGGTGGAGTCTTGACGACGTTCGTGGGTTTGACCCACATCGCAGAAGGCGATTGTTCCCCCGGCAACCAGCCCTTGCGATCGAGCACGCGGCAGCCCACCGCGAACGACATGTGCTGATCGCTCACGATGGCCTGACCTTCGAGATCGGCCCGCGTGCGCGCCATCTTCAGAATGCGATCGTGGGCGCGCGCCGAGAGCCCGAACGCCTTGACTGAATTCTCCAGCATGCGCAGCGCGCTCTGGGTCGGCTTGACGTGTTGGTTCAGCAGCCGCGGGCCCATCTGTGCGTTCGAGTAGATGCCGGGCTCGTCGCGAAATCGCTCTGCTTGAATCGCCCGCGCCGCTTCCACGCGCTCGCGAAACCAGGACGAAGGTTTCTCCTGCCGGTTGGACAGCGAGAGCATCTTCACGTCGACCGGCCGGGTGGGAAGGCTGATGTCGAGGCGATCGAGCAGCGGCCCCGAGATGCGGTTGAAGTAGTCCTTCACCTTCGTCTCGCCGCAGATGCACGCGCGATCGGGCGACACGTTGTAGAAGCCGCACGGGCACGGGTTCATCGCGGCCATCAACATCACCTGGCAGGGGTAGGTGACGTGGTGATTGGCGCGCGCGAGCCGCACCACGCCTTCTTCGAGTGGCTGACGGAGCACCTCGAGTACGTGGCGCCGGAACTCGGGCAGCTCGTCGAGAAAGAGCAGGCCGCGGTGCGCCATCGAGAGCTCGCCGGGGCGCGTCTGCGGTCCACCCCCCACGAGCCCCGCGTCGCTGATGGTGTGATGTGGCGCGCGAAAGGGCCGCTCCTTCATGAGCGACTGGCCGTCGGCGAGCAGGCCGAGCACAGAGTAGATGCGCGTGACCTCGAGCTCTTCCTGGAAGGTCATGCGCGGCAGAATTCCCGGCAGCCTGCGCGCGAGCATCGTCTTGCCCGAGCCGGGAGCGCCGCAGAGCAGCACGTTGTGGCCTCCAGCGGCGGCCATCTCGAGCGCGTCTTTGACGTCCTGCTGACCGCGGACCTCTGACATGTCGACGGCGTTGAGATCGATCGTGGGGCTGACCTGGGGCCGGGTGCGATCGTACGGCGTGATGCGCGCTTCGCCGGTGAAGTGCATCACGGCCTGGGTGATCGACTCGACCGCGAGCACTTCGATGCGATCGACCAGCGCGGCTTCTCCCGCGTTGGCCATGGGCACCATCACGCCGCGAAAGCCGCCATCACGTGCGGCCAGCGCGAGGGGCAGCACGCCGCGGATGGGCTTGAGCGCACCGTCGAGGGCGAGCTCGCCACCGAAGAGGTAGCCCTGCAGTGGCTCGTGGTCGATGAGGCCCGCGGCTGCGAGCACGCCGAGCGCGATGGGCAGCTCGAAGGTGGCGCCCTCCTTCTTCAGGTCGGCGGGGGCGAGGTTCACGGTGATGCGCTTCATCGGGAGCGTGAAGCCGCCGTTCTTGAGCGCAGAGATCACCCGGACTTTTGATTCCTTCACCGCGCCTTCCGGCAGGCCGACCACGTTGAAGAACGGCATGCCCAGCGACATGTCGACTTCCACCTCGACGACCACGGCGTCCACGCCCATCAGCGCTCCAGATTTCACGCGAGCCAGCATCAGGTCCACCTCCGGAAGGAGCGGACTCGCAAGCGGCGCGCCAGAAAGCCGGTGAGTGCGTGCGGCACCGATTCTCCGAGCGTGTTCTCGGTGCACGGAAGAACCGGTGGTGTCTGCGCGCTCCAGCCACAGTGAGTCCATCGGTGGACTGGTGCACGCAGCAGCCCTGAATGAGTGGTGGTCGATGAGGGGTTATCGCGGCGCTCGTCGCGGGCGGGCGCTCGGCACGTGGTCCCCATCAAGCCATGACACCCCTGATGTCATGCGTGACAACACGGTTGTCATGGCCCGGAGAGTCGACCGGACCTGGTCACCTGAGCATCTTCGCACGGAGGAGGGTGTTGAAGAAGGCTTCGACGATACGAGCGCACACCGGTCATCCCGAGCAGGGGACCGGCTTCGCAGGCGATTTCGTCCGAAGGAACAGACACACCGTTCGCGTCGAGCGCAGTCGAGATGCCACCTCTGCGCCGCGCGGCAGGTGACCCCTCGACTTCGCTCGGGGCAAACGGGACGTGCTGTTCCTTAGGAGCGCAGTCGAGGGATGACCTCTGTTTCGCGTCTCAATTCCTATTTCCGCCAACCCTCTCGAGGGGACCGGTGGTGGGGGCAGCATGAGTTTAGTTGCGCTCGACACAGTCCCGTTCTTCGCTCGCCCGGTGAGACTGCTGGTCACCGTTCTGCTGATCGCGAGCGCGGCGCATGCCGCTCCTGAGGTCCTGCCCCCCGTCGCGCCCACGATGGCCGAGCTTCAGAAGATCGAAGCAGCGAGCTACCGCGGCACCGTCGACACGATGCGCATCAAGTACCAGGACGCCGCCCGCGCACGGCCCGGTGACGCCATGCCGCGCGTCTTCGTCGCCTGGTGCACGCTGCCCAGTGATGACGCGTGGAATCAGCTCAAGGCGATCGCCACCATCTTCCCGGACAACCCGTGGGTCCGGTACGGCATGGGCCGCATCTACACGCACTGGAAGGGCATGAGCGACATGGCCCGCACCGAGTTCGACGCGGTGCTCAAGAAAGATCCGAAGTTCTACCCAGCGCTCATCGGCCTGGGAGACGTCGCGCGCGTGAAGCAGGACTACGCGCTCGCTCAGCAGAAGTACCGCGCGGCGCTGGCCATCACCGAAGATCCCTTCGCCCGCGCAGGGCTGGGTCTGGCGCTGGCCGGTGAGGGCAAGAGCGACGAAGCGAGGGTCGAGCTGAGCAAAGCCATCAAGGCGCAGCCTGAACAACCGAGCGCGTTGGCGACGCTGGTGAAGCTCTCGCAAGAGGCGAAAGATCCCGAGACCGTGAACGCGGCGCAGGCGCTCGCCGATCTCCGGCCCAAAGATCGGGAAGCGCGCACCATGCTGGCGCAGCTCCGCTTCGAAGCAGGCGACAAGGCCGCGGCCGCGAAGGAATACGACCGGCTCGTGCGCCTGGGCAACCCCGAGCTCCCCGTGCTCGAGCGCCTCGCCGGGCTGTACCGCGAGCTGAACGAGGTCGAGGGCGAAGAGCGCACGCTGCAGACCATCGCGGCGATCGACGTGAAGAGCCCGAAGGCGAACCTGCGCATCGCGCAGCTGCGCTCCGCGCGCAAAGATCTCGAGGGCGCTGAAGGCCAGTGGCTCGAGGCGCTCGCCCGCGATCCCCAACAGGTCGAAGCCCACGAGGGCATCGCGCGGCTCCGCATGGACGCTGGCGTGCTCCACGAAGCGCTCGACGAGTACCGCAAGGCGCTCGCCATCGACGCCCGCCCCGAGCTCAAGACCGCCGTCGAGAAGCTCGAGGCCGACTTCAAGCTCCCCGCGAAGAAGGCGAAGGGCGCGCCCACCAACGTGTACTGGACGGTGCAGGCCTCACTCGGAAAGTTCTTTGATGAGCGCAAGGTGGCCAGGCGGGAACTGCAGGGGAAGTACAAGCTGCGCGTGCGCATCTCGAAGGACGGCGTGGTCGACGGCGTCGACCTGCTCGAAGACACCGTGAAAGATTCGCTGCTGCTCGGTCACGTGTACTTCGGGCTGCGCGACGCGGAGTACACGAAGCAGAAGAGCGAGCCGGTGTTCGAGTTCGAGCTCGGAGCGAAGAAGAAAGGCAAGTGATGCGTTTCGGCATCGATGTGCAGTCAGCGAACGACTTCGCGGCACTCAAGGGCAAGCGGGTCGGCGCGATCGTCAACCCCACCAGCGTCGACTCGCGCTTCGTGCACTTGATCGATCTGCTGCACCACGCCCCGGGCGTGACGCTGGGCGCGCTCTTCGGGCCCGAACACGGCGTGCGGGGCGAGGCGCAGTACATGGTCGCGGTCGACGACGTGGCGCGTGATCGCCGCACCGGCGTGCCCGTCTACAGCCTCTACGGTCACACCTTCGAGTCGCTCACGCCGCGCGCCGAATGGCTCACCGGCCTCGACGCGTTGGTCTTCGACATCCAGGACGTCGGCAGCCGCTACTACACGTACATCTACACGATGGCGCTGGCGATGAAGGCGGCGGCGAAGGCGAAGCTCGCGTTCTACGTGCTCGATCGGCCCAACCCGATCGGTCTCTCGCTCACCGAAGGCAACCTCGTCGGCGAGAAGTACCGCAGCTTCGTCGGGCTCTACGCGCTGCCCACGCGCCACGGCATGTCGGCAGGTGAGATCGCCCAACTGCTCAAAGACCAGGAGCAGATCGACGTCGAGCTCCACGTCACGCCAGTGGAAGGGCTGACCCGCACTTCCCAGTGGCAGGACACGGGTCGCGCCTTCATTCCCCCGTCGCCCAACATGCCCACCGTCGACACCGCGCTGGTCTACCCGGGCATGTGTCTGGGTGAAGGCACCAACGTGTCGGAAGGCCGGGGCACCTGCCGTCCGTTCGAACAGTTCGGCGCGCCGTACCTCAAGTCGTACGAGGTGGCGCAGAAGCTCCAAACCTTGAAGCTGCCCGGGGTCACCTTCCGCCCGTGCGCGTTCACGCCCACCTTCGACAAGTGGAAGGGCCAGTCGTGTGAAGGCGCCTTCATTCACGTCACCGACGCGCAGGCGTTTCTGCCCCTGCGGACGGGCGTGGCCATCTTCCAGGTCTGCTTCGAGCTGGGTGGCAAGGCCTTCGCGTGGCGCGACGACGCGTACGAGTTCGTCGACGACGTTCCGGCCTTCGACCTGCTGTGCGGCACGGATCAGGTCAGAAAGGGCATCGAATCGGGGCAATCGCTCGATTCCCTGTTCGAGGGGTTTTCGGCGCAGTTGCGGTCTTTCGACCCGCTGAGGCGACGCTATGCTCTCTACCCCTAAGCGATGGTTTCAATCGGCGTCTTCTCAGACAGCGATGGTGACCTGACCGCGTTCGACGCGGCGCTGAAGCTGCTTGCCTCGAAGGGCGCGCGGCGGTTTCTCTTCGCTGGGGGCAAGTTCGCCGACCTCGACGAGTGGGTGAAGTGGAAGCGGGCCGAGGTCAAAGCGAAGTCTGACTACAGCAGCGAAGACTTCCTCGAAGACGTGCGGAACTACCTCATCGGCTTGAGCCAGGTCGATCGCCCCGCGGCCTTCGGTACGGCGCACGAGCAGGTGCGGGAAATCGAAGAGCTCACGCAGCTCAAGGACAAGATTCTCCGCGCGCCCGAGAAAGGCTCGCTGGCCTACGCCGACAGCGCGGTGCCGCGAAAAGTACTCGAGATGCTGGGCGACTCGTTGTGCTGCCTGGTGCACGACAAGAACGACCTCGACAAGGAGGACATGATCAACGCCATCGTCCTCGTGCACGGGAAAGATCCCGAGCCGCGCGTGGTGAAGGTCGGGCCGCGCACGTTCATCACGCCGGGCCGGTTGACGGGCAAGCAGCCCACCGTGGGCCTGCTCGAGATGGTGGAGCGGCAGGTGGTGTTCTCTGTCTTCACCCTCGACGGGAAGGCCGTCATCGACCGCATGCCGATTCAGGTGGGCGGCGGCAAGACGAAGATCTCGGTGAAGTAGGTGAAGACGATCGCGCTGCTCGGAGGCTCGTTCAACCCGCCGCACGTCGGCCACCTGATGGCCTCGCTCTACCTGCGCGCGACGCTGTGTTGCGACGAGGTGTGGCTGGTGCCCAGCTTCCATCACCCATTGGGCAAACCGCTCGAGCCGTTCGAGGCTCGCGTCGCGATGTGCGAGGCGATGGCGCTCGACGTGGGGCCCTGGCTGCAGGTCAGCCGCGCAGAGGCCGAGGTCGGTGGGGAAGGGCGCACCATCGAGCTGCTCGAGTGGCTGCTCCCCAGGCACGAGGGCGTGAAGTTTCGCTGGGTGATTGGCTCGGACATTCTGGGTGATCTGCCCAAGTGGAAGTCGTGGGATCGCATCGAGACGATGGTCGAGGTGACCGTGCTGCACCGGGCGGGTTACCCGGCGGCGCGGGCGCTGGGGCCTCCGATGGCCGAGGTCTCTTCGACAGAGATCCGCAAGCGCTTCGAGGCGGGGGAATCGGCTGCTGACCTGGTACCGCGGCAGGCGCTGGAGGTCGCGCGCACCCGGGGGCTTTACGGGCTGCGCTGACCCCTTCGTTCTGCTACGCGACGCCGCGTGAACCGCCGCAAGATCCGCGTCGTGGGAGCCATGCTCGAGCGCGAGCCGGGCCGCTATTTGATCACCCAGCGCTCGAAGGCCGCCTCATTGCCCTTGCTGTGGGAGTTCCCCGGCGGGCGCGTGCACGAAGGCGAGCGCGACGCCGATGCGCTCCATCGCGAGCTCGAGGAGCGGCTGGGCATCGACGTCATCGTCGACGAAGAGGCGATGGTGACCAGCCACGAGTACGACACCTACTCGGTCGAGTTCCGCGTCTTTCACTGCAAGCTCGCCCACCCCGACCAACTGGTCAGCCACGCCGTGGTG
>JBKJSE010000014.1:0-10771 GCA_046595925.1 Archangium sp.
GCCTTCGCTCACTACGTTCGCTTCGGCGGCGACATCGAGATACTCACCGCGAAATTACTCTAGGGCGGACATTTTCACTGAACCGTTAAGGCGGACATTTTCACTGACCATCCACACGCGGCAGGTCACCCCTCGACTTCGCTCGGGGGGAACGGTGCTGTTCCTTAGGAGCGAAGTCGAGGGGTCACCTGCCGCGCGGCGCAGAGGTGGCATCTCGACTGCGCTCGATGCGAACGGAGGGTCTGTTCCTTCGGACGAAATCGCCGGCGAGGCCGGTCCCCTGCTCGGGAGGAACGGTGTTCGCTCGTATTGTCGAAGCCTTCTTCAACACCCTCTTCAAGAGAGGGTCGGGGTGAGGGCGAAACTTCAATTCGCGGTCGTCACGATCGCGTTCATCGAAGTCTCACGGCGAAAGTCATCCATGTACCGCGACGCCGCATCACGGGTGCCGAACCGGCCCATGCGCACGCGGTACCACGTGCCCTTGCCGGGAATGGTCGCCTCGACGATGAACGGCGCGTAGCCCTTGTCGCGCAAGCCCGCGGCAAAGCGATCAGCCTCGGTCTTGTCCTGGTACGCCGACAGCTGAACCGTCCACGAACCATCGGCGGCGGTCTCGGTAGGGGGGCGCTGCGCCTGCACCTTGCCGAACGCCTCCTTCAAGCCGCCACCATCGACGGTGCGGGTGGCGACCGACTCGACCTTCGGGGTCTCAGGCAGCGCGACGGGCTTCGGAGCGACCGCCACCTCGGCCACCGACGCATCAGGCACGCGCGCGGCGAGCACCGGCTCAGGCTTTGGCGTCACGATGACTGGCGCCTCCACCACCGGCGCAGGCGCCTTCCGGGTCAGCTCGTCCTGAAAGGTGAGCGCCGCATCGGCCTTCATGTTCTCCAGGGCCTCGGTCTTGCGATCGAGCTGGCCGAGCAGATCGGTCGGCTGCTGCTGAATGGCGGCCGTCTCGGCCGAGAGCTTCTTGCCGACCACGACACCGAGCATGAAGACGCCGCCCAGGACCACGAGCGAGGCGACGGTGATGCTGACGATCTGGCGGTTGTCGAGCGAGAGCTCGTACTTCTCTTTGAGGCGGTGGGAGTCGCGCATGTATTCCTCGCGCCCACGATCACTGCTGGAGCAGGCGCATCACCAAAGTAGCGTGCGGTAGCACTGCGTCAATTTCGCACCCTGTCAGTTACGGGGGGCGCCGTTCAGAATCCAATCGCGAAGCAGGTTCTGCTGCGTGCCCGTGAGCGGCCCACCACCGCCGCGCGGCATGTCGCCGCCCAGAGTGCGGGTGTAGATGCCCGAGGCGTTCAAGTTCCCCGGAATGATGCGGCCGTTCATGTTCACGACGGTGTCGTAGCTCCACGCGTGACACGCATCGCACTTCGCGTCGAAGATCGGCTGAACCTGCGCGGAGTAGCTGACGTTCATCGGGCCCGCATCGCTGCCGCCATCCACCACCACCACGCCTGAATCGGGCGGGCGGTACGTGCCGGCGTCGTAGCGAATCGAGGCATCGGGCCGCTCGGGGAAGCTCGCGTCGTAGTCGCCGTTCTCGAACATTCCGCACGCGCCGGCCTGGCAGACCTCGTTGGCGGCACACGTCACGCACGCCCCGCCGCCGCTACCGCATTCGAACACCGCGGTGCCCGCAAGACAGTCGCCCGATTCAGTGCAGCAGCCCTCGCAGGTGGCCGCGCTGCAGCTCTTGGTGGGGGCCATCGGTTGCCCGCATGAGGCGGCGACGGAAGCGAACAACCCGGTCAGGAAGCTCAACAGGAATACACGTGACGTCCGCATCAGCCGGGCAGCCTACAGGTCAGCGGAGCCGAAGATCCATCGGACCTTCGAGTTCCAATTCCACTCCGTCTCGAATCAGCGTGGCCTCGGCGCCGTCGGGCAGCACCAGGCGCACGGTCGCTCCGAGCTCGTAGGTGTGGCCCTCGGGCAACGCCGCGGTGGCGAGCGCATCGGTCTCGGCGAACACCACTTCGTCATCGACCTCGAGACGTGGACCGCCCTGCCCCAGCGGCCCCGCGTGAATGCGCGCCACGTTCACGCGCTGCGAAGGCGGCGGCAGCTTCACCGGGCCCTCCTCGCGCGGAGCAGACCCCATGTTCTCGATGCCGTTGGGCGTGAAGAACGCCTTGAAATAGTCCGCCGAGGTCGGCTCGTTGCCCGCAGAGAACGCGCTCGCAGGCGTGAAGCGATTGTCGGAGTACCTCGGCATCATCGAAGGCGCGAGCATCGTGGCCTTCACCGGCTTGCCGGCCTTCAAGACGAACCGGGGGATGGTGGTCGCCTCGATCTTCGATTCCTTCAGCTCACCGACGAGCACCTTCTCGTCGTCGAGCACCACCAGCGCGCCGCCGAAACACTCGAGCAACGCAAAGCCCTGGGCCTCGATGCGATCGGACGGCATCAACCGCGCGCCGACGCTCAGCGCGACCTCGCGTTTGCCCTCGAGCAGCACGGGCTTCGAAGCCGCTTGCAGGCCACACACGGCGGTCTCAGGTTCTTTGGTGCAGGCAACGAACAGCAAGGCGGCGAGGATCAGGCGATCCATCCGCCCCCCAGCACGCGTTCACCCTCGTAGACGACCGCGGCCTGGCCCGGCGTCACCGCGCGCGCAGGCTCGTCGAGCATCACCTTGAAGTGTCCGTTGAGCTCGAGCTTCACCTTGCCCGGTGAGCCCTGGTGCCGATGACGGATGCGCACGGTCACGGCCTTCTCCATCGGAGGCGCGCCGTCGACCCAGTGCGGACGCAGCAAATGAAAGCTGTCGCGCTCGGTCTGGGAAGCGGGGCCCACCACCACGCGGTTGGTCTCAGCCTCGATGCGCTGCACGTAGAGCTTCTCGGCGTGCGTCACCTGCAGGCCCTTGCGCTGACCCACGGTGTACTTGTGGATGCCGTCATGCGCGCCGAGCACGGCACCGTCGGCGGTGACGATCTCGCCTTTGGGCTGCTCGCCGGCGACCTTTTCCACGAAGCGGGCGTAGTCACCGTCGGGCACGAAGCAGATCTCCATCGACTCGGCCTTGTGGGTGGTGATGAGGCCATGGCGCTCGGCGATCGCGCGTACGTCGGCCTTCTTCATGTCGCCGATCGGGAAGATGAGATCGCGCAGCTCGTCCTGGCCGAGCGTGAAGAGGAAGTACGACTGATCCTTCGCGGCATCGGCGCCCCGCTGGAGCTGGAAACGACCCGCTTCTTCCGTCACCCGCGCGTAGTGGCCGGTCGCCAGGCGGGCGCCGAGCTGGCGGGCGCGCTTGAGGAGGAAGCCGAACTTCACGTCCTGGTTGCAGGCCACGCACGGAATCGGCGTGCGGCCGCCGAGGTACTGCTGCACGAAGGGCGTGACGACCTTGTCCTTGAACATCTCTTCGACGTTCGCGACGTAGAACGGAATGCCCAGCTTCTCGGCGACGGCGCGGGCGTCATCGATGTCATCGGGGCTGCAGCAGCTGCCGCACTGGGCGGTGCTCTCGTAGCTCCACACACGCAAGGTGATGCCGATCACCTCGTGACCCTGCTCCACCAGCAAAGCTGCTGCGGCTGAGGAATCGACCCCTCCGGACATGGCGACGACGACGCGCATGGGCTCCCGATGCCACAGCCAGCGGGTTCCTGAAACCCCCTGCGTTGGAAACGGTCCGAGGCACCTTTTCCACAAGGCCCCCGATCAGGTGCCCGTGTGGGTAACGCGCCCCGTTACGAATCCGCAACGCGTTTAAGCCGCTGAATTAATTCAGCTTTCGACAGATCTTCCGAGCGGGGACGTTTTCAGGCGGTCGCGCCCGCCCTCGTTGTGGATTGGGGTGTGGGAAACCCTGTGGGAAACGCGGCGCCCCTCAGGAGGGCGGCTTCCAGACCTTCAAAGCACCCAGCAGTCCCTCTCGGGTATTGAGAGAAGGATCATCCAGGACGAGCTCGAGCAGGTGCCGGGTGGCGTGGCCGATCGCGGGGGAAGGACCGGTGCCCAGGGCGTCCATCAGACCCTTCCCGTCCAGGGCCAGCTGCTTCGAGGTGAGGGGCGGCCTGGTGGCGAGAATGCCTTCCACGCGGGCGCGGAAGCCGGCTGGCAGCGAGCCCCGCGCTTCGTGCACGGCGAGCATGGACCCTGCGCGCTGCGCCTCGAGCTTCGCGAGCCAGCGGCGGAGCTGGGGATCAGTGGGCTCGCCCGGAGGCAGTTCAGCGCGCAACACCAGCGCCGCCACTTCTTCGGCCGTCTTGTTGGGGAACTTGAGGCGAATCATCACCTCTCGCGGTTGGCGCTGGCCCTGAAGCAACACGGCCATGCGGATCACTTCGTCTCGTGAAGCGCGACCGACCGCGGCGAAGTCACCCTGCGCTGCTTCAGGGAGGAACTCACCGAGCAAGCCGGTGCTGGCGAGCAGCGTGAGGCCCTTCGTGACCGAAGGCGCGAGGAGCAGCTTCACGAACTCCTGGTTGATGCGCTCGACGGCGACCTTGCGGAACACCGGGAGCGTCTTCGGAATGGCGGCTTGGGTGAGCGGCTCGAGCGTGAAGTCGAGCACGGTGGCGAAGCGCACGGCGCGCAGGGGACGCAGGCCGTCTTCAGAGAAGCGCTCCATCGCGTCGCGCACGCAGCGCACGGTGCTGAGCGCGAGATCGGCTTTGCCTCCGAAGGGATCGACCACCTGATCGGAGTTCGGATCCCACGCGATGGCGTTCATCGTGAAGTCACGGCGCGCGAGGTCTGCCTCGATGTCTTCGTGAAACTCGACCTTCGAAGGGCGGCGGCCGTCGACGTAATCGGCCTCGGCGCGGAAGGTGGTCACCTCGACGTGTTCGCCGCGCAGCACGACGGTCACGGTGCCGTGCTCGATGCCGGTGGGGATCACCTTCTTGAAGAGCTGCTGCACCTGTTCCGGCCGGGCACTCGAGGCCACGTCGAAGTCTTTGGGCGGCTGTCCGCGCAGCATGTCGCGCACGCAGCCCCCGACGAGGAAGGCGCGGAAACCTCCGTCCTGAAGGCCCTTCACCACCTCGAGGACGGCGGGAGGAACGGTCGACTTCGTAAGCAAATGATCTCGGCTGGAATCGAACCAGCGACCTTCGGTTTAGGAAACCAACGCTCTATCCAACTGAGCTACGAGACCTTCGAATCGGCGTCTATCAGCGACGCCAGTGGAGCGGAACAGCCTCGAACGAAGCCCGCCGTTCGAGATCGGCCAGCTCTTCCCTGGCGCGGACCACCTCGCGGCGGTTCTTGCCGAGGCGCTCCCGAATGCGCTCGAACTCAGGGTTGAACGAGAAGAAGCACGGGGAGGCGTACAGCGGCAGCGGCTGATTGACGACGGTGGTGTGAGTCACGGTGGCGGTGACGCCCAGTCCGGGTGCGGGCTGACCTGCGACCACGACGGCGCCGGTGGTGACGAGGGGCTGGTTGTAGAAGCCGGTGTTGCAGATGAAGCCCGTCCGCACGGGGAGCCCGTTGACCTCTTCGACCTTCGTGCGGTCTGACTCGATCTCCTCTTCGAGCTCGGTGACCCGGGTACGCGCCGTGCGGAAGAGCTGACGCCAGGCCTGCTCTGAGGTGCTGGGCACCGCGGGCTCGGCGACTTGCGGAGCGGCGACGGGACGCGGGTTTTTGGTGAGGTCGCTGTCGATGCGCGAGATCTCAGCGCCTTCGGTGGTGCGCACCTTTACCCCGCGCGGAATGGAGGCGAGATCGTCGGTGAAGTGCTCGACGCCCGACTTGTCGGTCCATGAATAGACGGCGCTCTGCAGCACCACCAGCGCGAGGAGAAGCGGGCTCACGAAGGCAGTGTAACGGCTCTGGGCAATAAAAAACCCCTCGGTTGCCATAGGGGGGTGGAGCCGGAAATCACAAGCCGCAGAGGCAGCACATGCCAGCGTTGGTGTTGAAGACGGTGCCGCTCTCTGACCCCAGGCTGCAGCCCGAAGTGCCCACCGCCACGGAGTCCTTGAGCCCCGCCCGGCCGACGCAGATTCCGGAGCAGCTCGACTTGTTGGTGGCCACGCTGAAGCTCTTTAAGGTCGCGTTGCTCCCCCTGGCGCCCTGGTCGCCTTGCGAACCGACCGCACCCTTCCCGCCCGTATCATCAACCGCGTGACGCGTCCCAGACCTTGCAGCCGATGAGCGCGCCGAGCTTTTGAGCTTCTTCTCGGAGCTGAACCAGACCGCAGTGATCCGCGAGGTTGATCCGCTCTCCCGTCGTCAACACCAGGTTCAGCTCGAAGCTGTCGAACCTGGGATCTTCGTTGCCGTCGATCTTTTCGGCGAGCAACTGCAACGCGTGAATCGAAGTGAACGGCACTGGTTTCTCTCCGTTGAACACGCGCGCCACTCCGTCGAAGCGCAGACGCTTTCTCCACAACGCGAAGAGGCCCGCCGCGAAGAGCGGGAACACTGCGAGGAATGCGAACGATTGCAGGTACAGCAGGCCCACGACACCGGCGATCAGGCCCGCGAGCAGGAGCGACAGGCCGAACACCATGAGTGCGGTGCTCGGCGCGACGACGAAAGAGGTTGGGCCGTTGGCGATGAGACGGTGCGTGATGAAGTTCGCTCCGCCGGGGACCAGCGGGGTCCACTGGGTTTTCGCGGCGAAAGGATCTCCGAACTTCTCCGAGGGATTCTCTACGGGCAGTGACATTGCTCGTGCAGGGTACACACACCACGAGGACCTCTCGACGATGTCGATGAATGGGTCTTAGTGCCCCAGCCCCTCACCCCAACCCTCTCCCCGCTAGCGCAGGGAGAGGGAGTTTCGGACCGCGCTCAGCAGACCCGCGTCGACCGATACGTGCAGCTCGCCCACTTGATCCTCCAACGTCGCGGCCGGTCTCCAGGTGTCCGCCCACCACTCGTCGTACTGCCGCTCGAGCACGTGCACCGCGAGCACTCGCAACGCAGAGGGCACAGCTGTCGCCACCTCATCGACACATGCGAGCAGGTGCTCACGCGCGAAGCTGGAGTACGGCAACTGCAGTGAGAGCATCGACAGCTGATGCGCCGAGTCGAGTGAGAGCAGCTCGCGCACCAGGCGCACGAGCCGCGGCCTCTTCCGCTGAATCACCGCGCGCTGCCCCGGCCGGGTCACCTCGGTGTCTTGCGCAAAACTGTGGAGCTTCGCCTCGACGATGTAGCCGCGCCGCCACGTGAGCTCGCACAGAGAAGTCGCCGTGCGCAGCCCACCCAGCAAGGCCCGATCGTGCCGCGCCAGATGCTCGCTCTCAGCGCGCGCCAGCCGTGGATCAGAAGGACGCTGCTCACGCGCGAGCTGCAGCTGCACCAGTTCACCGCGTGGATCTCCGCGGCAGCAGAGCAGATCTGCGAACACCGCCATCGCTGCGGAGTCATCCAGAGGTGGCACCACAGGCGGCATCATCCCGCTGGGACGGCGCGGCTCCGTTCCCCTGACCTCCGATGAAACGTGATTTAGAGCGCCCCATGCGAACCCTGATTCTGGTCGGTGCGGCGTTGGTCATGGTCGGTTGCAGCAGCGCAACGGTTTGCATGCCCGGAGCCAGCATCACTTGCACGTGCACCGGTGGAGTGAGCGGAACCCAGGCGTGTAACGCAGCCGGCACCCTCGAGACCTGTCAGTGCCCCACCACGGGAGGTGGCGGAGGCAGCACCACGGGCGGTGGCTCGGGCGGCGGTGGCGGCACCACGACGGGCGGAGGAACCGGAACCGGTGGCGGCTCCATGAACGAGGACGCCGGCGTCGATGCAGGCATGGGCGCCACCATCATGGACGTGACCACGGGCCTGCTCGGCACGGGGGTCGACGTCACGATCCAGAACGTCGTGGTGATGAGCCAGAAGTTCCTGCTCGCGAAGAGCAACTCCAGCGGGTCGTGTCTCTGGGCGCTCTACGTCTCCGCGCCTTCCTTGACCACGACGGCCGCGAACACGGGCCTGCTCGTCACGTCCTACGGCACCAACGCGACCGTCCCCGATGGCGGAACCACTTCATTCTGCCCGCGCCTGGGTCTCGAGCCCGCGGGCGACTGGTTGCCCGACGCAGCGAAGCCGGGCGACGTGCTCACGCTCAGCGGCCGCGTGCAGAAGTTCGTCGCCGCCAGCTGCAGCAACGTCGGCGGCGCGTACCAGATGCTCGTGACCAGCGCGACCGCGGGTGGAACGGCGCCCGTGCCGACGCCCGCGGTGCTCACGGCAAATGACGTCGCCAGGCTCTCCGCTCCGAATGACGTCGCGTTCCACGATGCGTGGGGAAGCGTGAAGGTGACCATTCCCAGCGCAACGTCGACTCCGCAGAACGGGAGCTTCACCGACGCCTTCGGAAACTTCTTCCTCGCCGGCGGCGCGCTTCAGGTCAGCAGTCGTCTGTACTACCGCGCTGCACTCGCCTCGACGCAGTTCTGCCACGCGCGTCCAGCGAGCGGCGCGACCACGACGTTCACCGCGGTCACCGGCTTCAATGCGCTCAACTTCTGCACGTGGTCCTTCGACGTGAACGACAAGTGCAAAGACCTCACGCCTTCGAGCACTGACTGCACGAGCGCGACCGCCTGCATTCAGTGACTCGCGCAGTCTCTGCGCGACCCATTGTTCTCTCGCATTCAGCCAGCGAACCGACAGGTCATGAGGTAACAAAATCGGCGATGAACAACGCCAATCCCCGCTCGCGAAAGTTCCGGATCATCATCGCGATCGTCATCGCGGCCGTGTCCTTCATTTCCTACTTCGCCACGAGCACGACCAACGAGGTCACGGGCCAGGTCCAGCAGGTCTCGCTCTCGCCGGATGAAGAGGTGCAGCTCGGGCTCGCCGCCGTGCCCTCGTTGACGAGCGAGTACGGCGGCAAGTCGAACCCTGCGCTCACCCGCTACGTGGAGTCGGTCGGCAAGCGGGTCATCGCCCTCAGCTCCGCGGCGAAGTCCCGGTATCCATTTCAATTCGTGGTCCTGGCCGATCAGGACACCATCAACGCCTTCGCCTTGCCGGGCGGCCCGGTGTTCATCACCGAGGCGCTGCTCTCGAAGCTGGGTGACGAGGCGCAGCTCGCCGGCGTGCTGGGTCACGAAATCGGCCACGTGCTCGCCCGGCATGGCGCGCAGCAACTGGCCAAGGCGGAGCTCACCCAGGGACTGGTCCTCGCGACCGGCGTGGCGGCAGACGATCAGCGGCAGATGGCCCTTGCCCGGGCCGTCGGCTCGCTGGTGATCATGAAGTACGGGCGCAACGACGAGCTGCAGTCAGATGCGCTCGGCGTGCAGCTCATGGCGGAGGCCGGGTACGAGCCACGGGCGATGCTCGACGTCCTCAAGGTGCTGAAGGCCAGTGCCGGCGGCGGTCGACAGCCCGAGTTCTTCTCCACGCACCCCAACCCCGAAAACCGCATCGGCGAGTTGGAGAGCATCATCGCCAACGTGCCCCAAGGCGGCGAGCGGAACGTCGAGGCGTTCCAGCGCGCCGTCACTTCGCGGGGCGGCGACACCGCGCTACCTCAGTAAGTTTGTTCGGCCCTCACCCCAACCCTCTCCCGAGGAGACTGTTGAAGAAGGTCCCCCACCGTTCCCCCCGAGCGCAGTCGAGGGGTCACCAGCAGCGCGAAGCAGAGGTAATCCCTCGACTTCGCTCGGTCGGGATGAACGGTGTGGGCTCGCGATTTCATCAACCCCGCGAGCTGCGTCGTAGCCTTCTTCAACACTCTCCCGAAGGGAGAGGGAGACTACCAGTCGAGCGCTGCGCACTTGAAGCGCGTGCCGCTGGGGAAACGCAGCCCAAACTCTGCGTCGAGCACCTCGAGCAGGTGATCCGGACTCTCGATGCGCATGGTGCTGGCCACGCCCGCCTTGTCGCGACGGGTGAGGTCGCGGTTGAGCAAGGTCAGGCGTGCTCCGTCATCGAGCGCGCGGGCCGCCATGAGCCGGTTGAGGAAGTGTGACTGCGGATGAGCGCTGGTGAACCAGTTCGCCAGCTCGCGATCGATGGCGGGCATTTCTTCCAGCGTGAACTCGCACACGTCAGCCCACGCACCGGCGAGCATGGCCTGGTGAAAGAAACGGCCGTCGACGCTGATGAAGCGGCGCGACTCGTGAGGCGTCAGCTGCTCCGCGTCGAGCACGAAGCGCAACGCACAGGTCGGTGAGAGACCTCCGATGCCGGCGTCGGCAAACCAGGTCTGACCATCGACCTCCACGCGCAGGAAGACGTGCGTGCGCGGAGGCGTGAAGTCGCGCGCACGTTGCAGGCGCGAACGAGCGCTCACGGCCTTCGCCTCGAAGCCCAGCGCGAGCAGCACCCGAAGCAGCAGCGTGTTCTGTTCGAAGCAGTAGCCCCCCCGCTTCGCCGTGACGAGCTTCGCGTCCACCGCGTCATCGGAAAGATCGATGGGCCGGCCAAGCAGCAGGTCGAGGTTCTCGAAAGGCATCGCCTTGACCTGCAGCAGACACAGGGCGTTCAAAGTCGAAAGCGTCGGAGTCGGCTCACCACTGAAGCCGATGCGCTTGAAGTAGGCGTCGAGGTTCACGGCCACTATTTGATGAGGCCGATTTCGCGCAGTCGCTGCTGCAGGAACGCGTCAGCGGTGATGTCCGGATACCGCTTCGGGTTCTCGGGCGTCACGCACTGGTCGAAGATCTTCAACATGCACGACGGGAACGGGTGCACGAAGAACGGCATCGAGTAGCGCACCACGTCGTCGGCCGTGCTGACCGGGTTCACCACGCGATGGGTCGTCGACGGAATGACCTCGTTGGTGATGCGCGAGAGCATGTCGCCCGAGTCGACGACGATCTGCCCCTTG
>JBKJSE010000189.1:0-4005 GCA_046595925.1 Archangium sp.
CGCTCGTGCCAGAGCGGCACGTTCTCCAACGCGGCGATCGAATAGCTGCGCAGCATGCGCGCCAGCCCGCTCAGGTTCTCCGAGAGGATGGGGTTGCGCTTGTGCGGCATCGCCGAGCTGCCCTTCTGACCGGGCGTGAAGTTCTCTTCGACCTCGCGCACTTCGGTGCGCTGCAGGTGGCGGATCTCGACGGCGAACTTCTCGATGCTGCTGCCCAGCAGGGCGAGCGCGGTGAAGTACTCGGCGTGGCGATCGCGCTGAATGATCTGCGTGGTGACGGGATCAGCGGAGAGCCCCAGCCGCTTCATCGCGAACGTTTCGACCGAGGGCGGCAGGTGGGCGAAGGTACCGACGGCCCCAGAGATCATCCCGACCGAGATGACCTCGCGCGCCTGCTCGAGACGACGCTTCGCGCGGCCAAGCTCGTCGAACCAGATGGCCAGCTTGTGCCCGAACGAGATGGGCTCGGCGTGAATGCCGTGGCTGCGGCCCATCATCGGGGTGTTCTTGTGCTCGAGCGCTCGCTTCTCGACCGCCTTCATCACGCGGTCCAGCCCGGCCAGGATCAGCGTCGAGGCGTCGCGGAGGATCAGCGCGAGGGTAGTGTCGAGCACGTCGCTCGAGGTCATGCCCCAGTGCAGCCACCGCGCTTCGGGCCCGATGCGGCCTTCCATGAAGGTGAGGAAGGCGATCACGTCGTGCTTCGTCGTCTTCTCGATCTCATCGACCTTCGCCACGTCTTCGGCGGTGAAGTCTCCGGCTTTGGCTGCGCAGGTTTCGTAGGCGGACTTCGGGGCCAGGCCTTCGGCCACCATGCCTTCCAGGGCGGCGAGCTCGACGTCACGCCAACGGCGCAGCCGCGCCTCGTTCGACCAGAGGGCGACCATCTCGGGACGGGAGTAGCGCTGGATCATGAGGGTTCCCTAGCACACGGCCCCTCACCCCGACCCTCTCCCCGCTTGCGGGGCGAGGGGACTATTCAGCGACTTTGACCGTCAGGCTCTGCCTCGCGGCGAACGTGACGATGTCGAGCGCGAAGGTCTCAGGCGAGCCCAGCCGGCGGGCGGTGGTGAGGTTGACGTGCAGCTCGAGGCCTTCCGGGTTCGCCACGGCCATCGCACCGGGATCCACCTTTTCCACCAGGATCCGGTTCGCGATGCGGCCCGCCTGCTGACCGATGGCGAGGGGCGCTGGTGCGAGCGCGAACAACGCGCCCTGCTTCACCTGCGCCGACGCGAGGCCGACCGCGGGCACCTTCTCGTCCTGACACCACGCGAGCAACCGCTCGACCACCGCGGCGTTGCCCACCGTCTTGTCGGAGACGATCACCAGCGCATCGACCTTGCCCTTCGCGCTCGAGAGCGCCTTCTCGACCTTGGTCGAGCTGTCGACGTCGAGCGGCACCAGCACCAGCCCCCGTGACTGCGCCGCCTGCCCCGCGCCCTCGAGCAGCGCCTTCGAGTACCGGGGATCCTGCAGCACGCCGACCCGCTTCACCTTCGGCTGCACCGCCTTGAGCGCGGTCAGCTCGAGCGAGAGATCGCTCGTCAGCGCGATGCCCGTGGTGTTCTGACCATCGAGCTCGTACTTCTCGTAATACGGCACCATCGAGAACAGCACCGGCACGTCGCTGAACTCACGCCGCGCACCGACAGCAGCCGCGGGGCCGATGGCCAGCACCAGCGCAGGCTTGTTGGCGCTCAGCTTCTTGAAGGCGGCCGCCGCCGCGTCAGGCCCTTCGTCGAGCGTGATTTCTTCGACCTGACCCTTCACCTCGGCCGCAAAACCCGCGACCACCTGGGCGTAGGCGTTGAGCGCGGCAGACTTCACCACCACCACGCGCGGACGCTCGGCCAACGAGGCCGAGGCGAGCAGCAGCGTGAGGGTCAGCGCTGATCGCTGCAGCACCGGAAGCCCACCTCAGACGACTTGGCGAACGAAGCCCCGTTCTTCCGCGCCGAGCAACGAACGGCGTAGTCGCCGCTGGCGAACGAGCCGCCCTTGATCATGCGCTCCGACGTCCACTCCGCGACGTTGCCGGACAGGTCGGCCACGCCGAAACCCGAGCGGCACTTGGCGAAGCGGCCACCCGGGGAGAGGCTGCGCGAGTCGCCGATGTCGTCTTCCGTGTTGCAGGTGTTCGCGTCGAAGCTGTTGCCGTAGGGCCACTTGGCGCCGCCGGGACCCTTGCAGGACTTTTCCCACTCGGCCTCGGTGCACAGGCGCTTGCTCTGCGCTTCACACAGGCGCTTGGCATCGGCGAAGCCCACGCTGGCCGTCGGCGAGGTGCCGCGCTTGTTGGGGTACTCGAAGATATCGATGCAGAAGCTGCCGACCTCGATTGAAGCGAGCGCCTTCTCGTCGAAGCCCATCATCGGGTCTCCGGGTGCGGTGCCCATCTTGAACGCACCGGCGCCGACCAGGCGCATGCCTTCGGGGCAGGCCATGCCGGTCGCGACCGGAGTGGGCGGCGTGACGGTAGCGACGATGACCTTCTCACCCTTGTCCTTCTTCTCGGCTGCGAGCTTGTCAGCGGCTTCCTTCGCGGCAGCCTTGTCGGCAGCGAGCTTCTCAGCCTTCTCCTTCGCAGCGGCGTCGCGGGCTTCCTTCTCGGCAGCGAGCTTCTCGGCCTTCTCCTTCGCCGCGGCTTCCTTCGCCAGGCGTGCAGCCTCGGCCTTGTCGTTCACCGGCGGCTTGAGCGCCTTCTCGGCGGCGAGGCGATCGGCCTCGAGCTTGTCGGCGGCCGCCTTGTCGTCGATGACCTTCTGGGCGGCAGCGGCCTCGGCGGCGACGCGCTCTTTCTCTTTTTCGGCGGCAGCAGCCGTGGCGGCGGCGGCATCGGCAGCGAGCTTCGCGGCGATCTCGTCAGGCGTCGGCTCGACCACACCCGTCGGGTTCGGGTTCGGATCGACCGGGTGCTGCTGTTGTTGCTGCTGACGCTGGCGCTGAATGAGGAGGAACCCGCCACCGGCACCCACGCCGACGCCCGCGACCACCAGCAACGCGACGAGCATCCACGTGCGGTTCGGCTTGCGGGTCTGCGACTGGAACAACGGCGGCGCGACGACGGGCGGCGGAGGCGGCGCGACGGTCTCGACCATGGCGCGCGTCTCGACGACGTCTTCCTGGTCGAGCTCGGCGATGAACATGCCCGAGTCGATGACCTGCGTGGACTCACGGTCTTTCTTGAAGTCGACGTCGTTCGCGTTCTTGAGCGCGCGCTCGAGCTGAGCGGGATCGACCTCCTGGGTCGAGTCGGGCATCAACGACTCGCCGGTCTCCGGAGGAGGCGGCGGGGGGAGCTCGGGCACCGGCGGCGGCGGCTTGTTCTCGCGGCGCGGCGAGAGCTGCAACATGCCGGTGGTGGTGCGCGGCCTCGGCGCAGGCGAGGAGCCGCTGGCAGGCTCGGGCTTGCTGAGCTTCGGCGGCGCGGGCGGCGCGAGCTTGCGGGACAGCTCGAGGATCTCCGCCATCATGTCGCCGGCGGTCTTGAAGCGCGCGTTGGGGTTGCTGTTGAGCGCCTTGCGGTAGATGCCCTCGAGCTGAGGGGGCACCTCGGGGTTGCGGCGCTGCAGCTCGGGGATCGACCCGTCGGGCGTGAGGCCCGAGAGCATCTCGCCCAGGATGACGCCCGCTGAGTAGATGTCGGCGCGGCCGTCGATCTCGCTGCCTTCGACCAGCTCGGGCGCGAGGTAGCGATCGGCCTTCCGCGCCTTCATCGCCTGCGTGAACGGGAGCCTGGGCATCGCGAGGCCTAAGCCAAAGTCGGTCACCTTGAGCAGGTCGGGCAGCACCAGCACGTTGTCCGGCTTCAGGTTGCTGTGCGGGCCGACCTTGTGCGCGCCGTCGAGGGCCGAGCAGATCTGCGAGAGGATCGGCTCGATCTCACCCAGCGAGAAGAACTGACCCTTCTGCAGGCGCAGGTCGATGATCTTCCGCAGCGTGAGGCCGTCGAGGAACTGCGAGGTGAAGTACGGGCGCTCGGAGTCTTCGCCCTCTTCGTAG
>JBKJSE010000330.1:0-5110 GCA_046595925.1 Archangium sp.
TCTGCGAACGTGAAGGACGCGCTCGAGACCTCCGACGTGATGGAGGTCGTGCTCGCCAACAAGGGTGCCCTGGGTGAGTGCGTCAAGCAGCAGCGCGCCAAGGATCCCGGCACGACGGGCAAGCTCCTGATGAAGTGGACGATTCAGACCAGCGGCAAGACCAGCAACGTGTCGGTGGCCTCGGACGAGTTCAAGGGCACCCCGATCGCCGGGTGCGTGGGTAACCTGATCAAGGGAATGACCTTCCCCCGCCACAAGAAGCAGGGCGATCCGATCACGTTCCCGTTCAAGTTCTGAGCTGACGACGCTGTCGCGGGACATGGTGCGCCTGCGTGCGCCAGTCCCGTAAACCATTAGAACGAGTGATGAAGTTTGGCCCCCGGCTTGCGTTACCGGTCTGCCGCGCCGATTGACACGGGTCGATCGACAGGTATGGTCCGCCACGCCTGTAACGGCGTTTCACTCACTCAACAGAGGGGCTTTCCGAATGACTAGAAACAATCGAGCACTGTGGCTTTCTGCCGCAGCCACCATCGCCTTCACCATGAGCTGCGGGGGCAACGAGACGCCCGACGGCGGCACCGGTTCCTGCACCACCGACGCGACCTGCGGCACGGGCAAGGGATGTCACCCCGTTCTCAAGACGTGCGTCGCCACGTGTACCGGTTCGAGCGACTGTCCTTCGGCCGAGAAGACCTGCGCGAAGATCAACAACTCGGCTTCGAGCTTCTGCACCTGCAGCACTGACGCGCTCTGCGCCGCCAGCACCGCGGGCAACATCTGCAGCGCCGCCACCAGCCAGTGCACCGCGAAGTGCACGTCGTCGGCGAGCTGCCCCAACAGCGGCACCTGCAACACCGGCACGGGCCAGTGCAGCGGCGGCATGACCACCGATGCGGGCACCGGCGACGCGGGCGTGGCGTGCACCTCGACGAACGCCGAGCCTGACGTCTGCGGCTACGCCAAGGTCTGCTACTCGGACAACAAGTGCGACACGGCGTCGAACGACACCACGTGCGCCAACATCGCGGCCGCCATCACCGCCGGCTCGTACACGGCCTGGAACCCGGCGACCGGCACCGGCCCGGTCATCTACAACGTGACCGACGACGTCGACGTCGCGGCGGGCTGCCCCACCGGCACGGACGTCGCGTTCACCACGACGGTCTACGCCTACGCGGGCACCACGAACTTCATCGACAACGCCATCCAGAACTCCCCGCCGCTGTTTTACTACACGTCGACTGGCACGAAGGTCGCGATCAGCGGCGTTCAGGTCGGCAATGCCACCAACGCGTGGTCGGACTACCAGGTGAGCAACGGCGGCAAGAACGCCTCGTACAAGTTCACGCTCTGCGCGTCTGCCGGTACGACGTCCATCAACGCGGGCTTCTCCTTCACCAACGGCAACGCCTACTGCGCCAACCTGACCCGCTAACTGAACAAGCGGAATGCCGCTTCGTTAATCACACTGTCCGCTTTTGGGACCCAAGGAGAATCACAATGATCCGCAAGATGATGATGATGCAGTTCGCCGTTGCAGGGTTGGCGCTGGCGCAGGCTCCGGCTTTGGAGAAGGCCCCGGCCATCGGCACCGGTTTCAAGATGGCGTGCCCGGCGGGCACCCGGCAGATCGGTGGGCCGAGGACTGACTTCGGCGCCTACGCCTGCTTGAAGGGCACCGCCGAGGGCATGCGCATCATGACGGGCCCGATGATCTCGTTCGACAACGCCGGCCATGTCGTGGCCGTCGGCCAGATGGAGGAGAGCTTCGCTTCCGGCACCTGGAAGTTCTTCGACGCCGAGGGGCGCCTCACGGGCGTCACCAGCTTCCTCAAGGGCGAGTTCAACGGCACGCGCGTGCTGTACAACACCGATGGCAAGATCAAGAGCGAGGAGCTCTGGGTCAACGGCAAGCGCCAGGGCGCCCAGAAGGCCTTCGACACTGCCGGCCAGCTGACGGTCACCGAGTACCGCGACGATCGTCCGGTCGCGAAGTAACCAGCTCAGTCGCAAATTGAAGCGAAGGCCGGCTCCGGGTTTTTCCGGGGTCGGCCTTTCGTTTTTGTGGGAGAAACGGAGCCGCTTTGACTGTCCCCGCTCAGACGCCGCTGCTGCCCGATCTGCCCATTCGCAGGGTGGAGGAAATGGGCCTCAAAGAGCTCGAGCGCATTCGGCTCATCTTGCGTGGCGGCTCGGTGATCGAGTGGCGGCGCATGCACTTCAAGACCTGGGACGAGGTCGACAGGTTCTTGCGGCTGCTGCAGGTAGACCCCACGCGGAAGCACGACGATCGCTGGGTGCGCACGGTGCTGGCCGAAGCGGTCGAGTACCTGCGAATGACCTTCAACTACCGGGTGGCCGACGTGGTGGCCAACCCGAACATGATTCACGATCTCTTCCTGCTGGCGTCGGGTGAGATCGATCGCAAGTACCGGAAGATCGCCTGCATCGTGCTCAAGACGATGCACGTCATTCAGCACATCGAGGCGCGTGATCTGCTCTTCAAGATCGCCGTGCCCGAGGCCGAGATGGCGCGCCTGGTGAGCGAGCGTGTGTCGGCCGTGATGGACGAGGCGAAGGCGAAGGAGTTGCCGATCGTCGAGTTCTCCGACTCGATCAAGACGCGCGAGTCGACCATCACCAAGCTCATCGCGAAGAAAGACTCGACGGCCGCGGCCATCTACGACCGAACGCGCTTCCGCATCATCGTCAAGGAGCGGGACGACATCATCCCCACGCTCTACTTCCTCACCCAGCGGCTGCTGCCCTTCAACTTCATCGTGCCCTCGCAGACCGAGAACACGCTGATCCGTTTCAAGGACCTGGTGCGGCAGTACCCGAACTTCAAGAAGTACGCGCGGCAGCTGCACTTAGACCTCGACTACGAGGAGCGTGAGCTGGCGGCGCGCGTGGGCAACACGTTCTCGGGCTCGACCTACCGGGTGCTCAACTTCGTGGCCGACGTGCCGATTCGGCTCGACGCGTTCTTGCCGCCCCCGGAGCAGGACGATCGCGAGCGCCAGGGCCGCATCACGCTGGCGACCTGCGAGTTTCAGATCGCCGACGAGAAGACCGCGTTGCAGAACGAGAAGGGCGAGAACTCGCACGAGCGCTACAAGCAGCGGCAGCGCGACGTGGTGCTCAAGCGCCTCTCTTCAGGCCTGGTGGTCCCGAAGAAGCGGCTTTTGGAAGATTAAGGAGGCGGGATCGCCCCGCCGTCTGCGTTCCACCCGATGTTGAACGGGCCGACCGTGGTGGCGATCACGCAGCCGGTGCCATCAGCCATGTCGGTCTCGATGTTCCACTGGTTGAAGCGCACGTTGGCGCCGGACCCCACCAGCCGGCCCGCGCTCGCGCGATCGGCCCGGGTGATGGTCAAGCTGCCGCCCTGAGCGAGGAAGGTGCGCGCGCAGTCCAACGTCTGGGGGTTGCAGCTCTCGTAGTAGACGCCGCAGGCGGTGCAGTTGCCGTAGCGGGTGCTCGAGGTGAACGTCTCGGTGTACGGGAAGTTCGGCACCACGTCGTTGGGGTAGACCACCTCGATGCGAAAGCCGTCGGGGTCGCTCGCGGTCGGGTAGACCCAGCCGGCGTAGTTGTAGTGGCTGGGGCTGCTGGTGAAGCTGCGGTACTCGGCGAGGCCGAGGTTCACCTGGCCCGTCTCGAGGACCGCGATGGTACGGCAGTTGTTGGAGCTGCCTCCGCCGGTGCCGCCGCCCGTCGCGGTTCCACCACCCGTCGCCGTTCCGCCGCCCGTGCTCACGCCGCCGCCTGAACCGCCGCCCGCTCCACCCCCAGAACCCCCGCCTGAGGTGTTGCTGGCCCGGCATTCCCCGGCCTGGCAGACCGTGCCCGTTCCGCAGCGGCCACAGCTCGCGCCGTTGTCACCGCACGCGTCGGCGGTCGAGCCCGATTCGCACTTTCCGGCGGCGCTGCAGCAGCCCCCGCAATTGGCGGCGGTGCAACTCGCCGCGGGGCCACATGCAGCGAGGGTGAGGCCTCCGGCAAAGCCAACGATGAGCATGACGACGGTGCGGGAAGGCATGACTGCTCCAGTCTTCGGGTGGTTGCGCGAGAGGGGAATCGAACCCCTACGACCCATCAAAGGGTCTGCGGATTTTAAGTCCGCTGCGTCTGCCAATTTCGCCACTCGCGCGTTCGCTCAAGGCTGTTTAGCAGGGTCTGATCGGTGTAGGAGCGCGCCATGCTGGAAACAGTCACCAAGGGCTTTCGCGCGGCCAAGAATCGACTCCTGGGCAAGGCAGAGCTGACGCCCGAGCTCATCGACGAGTCGCTGCGCGACATTCGAGTTTCGCTGCTGGAAGCCGACGTCGCCTTCGAGGTCGTCAAGAAGTTCGTCGCGCGCGTGCGTGAGCAGGCCGCGGGCGCCGAGGTGAAGACCTCGGTCACCGACAAGACGGGCCGGAAGATGAAGGTCTCGCCCGGCGATCACTTCGTGAAGATCTGCCACGACGAGCTCGAGGCCCTGATGGGGCCCGTCGACACCTCGTTCAAGCTCAAGGGCAAAGGGCAGGTCAGCGGCATCATGATGGTGGGCCTCCAGGGCTCCGGTAAGACCACCACCACCGGCAAGCTGGCCTTCAAGCTGAAGAAGGAAGGCCGCAACGTGCTGTTGGTGGCCGCCGACATCTACCGGCCCGCCGCCGTCGATCAGCTCAAGGTGCTGGGTCAGAAGCTGGGCGTGCCGGTCTTCCACGAGCCCGGGCTGCAGCCTCCCGAGCTGGCGCGCCTCGCGTATGAAAAAGCAAAGGCCGAGAAGCTCGACACGGTGATCATCGACACCGCCGGCCGCCTGGCGATCGACGACGCGCTGATGGCCGAGTTGGAGGCGATCAAAAGTATCGTCAAGCCGGACAACATCATCCTGGTGACCGACGCGATGATCGGCCAGGACGCGGTGAAGACCGCCGCCGAGTTCAATCGCCGCCTGGAGATCGACGGCTTCATCCTCACCAAGCTCGACGGTGATGCGCGCGGCGGCGCGGCGCTGTCGATCAAAGAGGTCACCGGCAAGCCCATCAAGTACCTCGGCATGGGCGAGGGCCTGGACAAGCTCGAGGAGTTCCGCCCCGCGGGCCTCGCGTCACGC
>JBKJSE010000458.1:0-3946 GCA_046595925.1 Archangium sp.
ACCGTTCCCCCCGAGCGAAGTCGAGGGGTCACCTGCCGCGCGGCGCAGAGGTGGCATCTCGACTGCGCTCGATGCGAACGGTGGGTCTGTTCCTTCGGACGAAATCGCCGGTGAAGCCGGTCCCCTGCTCGGGATGAACGGTGTGAGTTCGTGTTGCTCTCTTCGCGAGAGGGAGACGGTCAGACGGTCAACCGATCTGCACGCCCGCCCGCCGCAGCACCTCGAGCGCGTTGGTGGTCTGCACCACGCCATCGCGAAGGCGGTAATCGAAGGTCATCTCGCCCTCGTTCACCTCATCGCGGAAGTGCACGTTGCGGATCTTCTCAGGCCGTTCCTTCGCCAACTCGCAGATCGACAGATCGTGCGTGGTGACCGCGCCCGCCGCGCCCAGATCGAGCAGCATCAACAACAACTGCCGCGAAGCGATCTGCCGCTCCCGGGCGTTGGTGCCCATGAAGAGCTCGTCGAGGAAGAACAGGCACCGATCCTGGTGCGCCTTCGCCGTGTCGAGCACCGTCTTGATGCGCTGCACCTCGGCGTAGAAATACGACACGCCGCGCTCGAGTGAGTCCTTCACGCGCATGCTGGTGAGCACCTGCACGCGAGAGATCTTCATCGAAGTCGCGCACACCGGCAGCCCCGCCAGCGCCATCACCGTGTTGAGCCCCGTCGCGCGCATCAGCGTGGTCTTGCCGCTCATGTTCGAGCCGGTGATCACCAGCCCCGTACCCGGTGCGCCCAACGTCACGTCATTGCGAACGGGCTTCTCGAGCAGCGGGTGACCCAGCTCGACGGCCTCGAGGTGCACGGCGCCATCATCGACCTGCGGAAACGCATCTTCAGGTCGCTCGAAGTGCCACGTGGCGAACGACGACAGGGCCTCGAACTCAGCCAGTGCCTCGAACCACTGCCGCGCGCCCTTGCCTTGCGTCTCGCGCCAGCGATCGATGCGGAAGAGCACCAACAGATCCCACAAGGTCAGCGCGTTGATGATCGGGTGCATCTGCCCGGAGTGCTTGAGCTCGGCGAAACCCATCAGCCGCGCGAACGTGCGAAGGCGCGCCGAGACCGGAGGGCCTTCCATCAGGCCCTGCTGCAGTGCGATCAGACGCGGCCCGGAAAACTTCTGCGCGTCGATCGACGCGAACGTCTCCTCGAAGCGGATGAAGCCGTGCTCGCCCATCGACAGCGCTTCCCACATCGCGCCGATCGGCTTGCGCGTGGCGACCACGATGCCGATCTGGAGCACCAGCCCGATCCAGAAGGGGAGGGCGTTGATCACGTCGTTGGCCGACAGCAGCCCCGCGGTGATGGTGAACACCGGCAGCACGTGCGCGATGGGCCACGCCCAGCGAATGCCGGTCAGCGTCGACGGCGCCTCGGCCCACGCGAGGAACCGCGAGGGGTCGGCCTTGTCCTTCTTGCCGGCCATGCGCGCTTCGGCCACCAACGTCTGGCGGAAGTCGATCAACGGCCCCAGCTCGCGCACCGCGCCTTGCCGCGCGTGGATCGCCTCGGCGCTCTGGGCCGGCGTGAGCAACCAGTCGAGCAGCCGCTGTTCACCGGCCGCCGTGCCCGTGTCGTCGAGCCGCTGGAACAGACTGCCGCGGCCGGTGATGTCGAGATCGCCGCCGTACAGATGCCCCTCGGGAACGCGGCCTTCACCCGTCGACGGAAAGTCGTGCCAGCGGCCCTGCAACCGGAGCAGCCCGCGCTCGTTGAGCGACAGCCGCATCTTCGCGAAGTCCTCTCGGCGAATGACGCCCGCGTGAATCACCGCCAGCGCGATGTAGCCGGCCAGGCACGCCAACGCGCCGAGCAGAGCCCAACGGGGAAGCTTGTCGAAGCCGACCGCGAACCCGAGCGCGATGAAGCCGAGGAAGGTGAGGGTGCGCAGGTTGGCCAGCCGGCCGCCCTGGCGATCGAGCGTGACCAGCTCGGCGCGGAACTGTGTGACGCGCGTTTCGTATTCGGCTCGTGCAGTTGCCATGGGGTTCGACCGCTCTTTGATGGAAGGCGTGACGCAGTGCCACTGCGATTTACAAATCGGGCCGGAAGGCAGCGTAACGAAAGGCGACAACCAGTTGACCGTTCGTTTGAGTTTGTGCCAAGTGCACTGAATCGTTTCGAGTTTGTGGTGGGACGCGCCGGGTTCCACCACCAACGCCGCGCCCCGTCACGCTGGAGATCCCCCGATGAAATCGACCTCGACCCACCTGCTCGCGTTCGTGACCGTGCTTGCCCTGTCGCAGGGCTGCCGGTGCGGTGATCCCGTCGCCCCGCGCGGCTTCGGTGAAGTGCGAATCATCTACACCGACGCGACCAACACGCAGCTGTCGGGCGACAACGGCATCTACGACTTCGGCACCGTCTCGATGGGCAAGGACATCGTCCAGAAGCTCACCGTGCAGAACGTCGGTCGCGGCACGCTGGTGATCCAGAAGTTCGCGAAAGAAAGCGGCACCCCGGCGAAGGTCGGCACCTTCGTCGACGACGCGTCGCCGGTCTTCACCATCGGCTTCACCGAGGAAAAAGTGGTCGGCTCGGGTGAGTCGGTCGAGTTCGACATCCACTACACGCCGCCCGTGGTCGAGGGCATGCCCCAGGTGCTCCACCAGACCGTGTTGACCATGACCTCGGGTGACACCGAGATCGGCAAAGAGAACGCGACCATCACCCTCAAGGGCACCGCGGTTTCCGGTGAGTGCGATCTGCCGGCCACCATCGACTTCGGCGCCGTCGCGCGGGGCGACAGCTACACCATCGATTACGAGTTCGTGAACCAGCGCCCCATCGAGACCCGCGCGTACCTGGGCGCGGTCGAGTCGCAGCAGGGCGACGGCATCTTCGTCATCTCGCCTGATTCGCCCAAGGGCGAGTTCCTCCTCGCCGCGATGCGTTCGAAGGTCGCGAAGTTCACCTTCAAGCCGACCGAAGCGCGCGAATACATCGCCACGGTTCGCATGCGCCGCGCCGAAGGCTGCCCCGAGAAGCCGGTGCGTCTGCTCGGCACGGGCGTCGCCTCGGTGCTCTCGTGGACGCCCCCCACCGTCGACTTCGGTTACGCGCCCCCGGGAACCATCGTCAACGGCCAGGTCACCTTCGCGAACCTCTCGTTGCGCCCCGTGCGCCTCACCATGCTCAGCACCCGCGAGGGCTCGAGCCCCAGCAACGTGTTCAAGGTGATTCAGACCGACAGCGCCGACCTCACCACGCTCGTCGTTCCTCCCGGCGTGCGTGACGCCGCCGCGCCCGTGGGCATCGCGCCCGGCACCGTCGTGGCGAAGCTCACCTTCAAGCCCACCGTGCTCGGGCCCCGTGCAGGTCAGCTCACCGCCGTGACCGAGCTCACCAGCCAGCCGATGATCAGCGTGAACCTGCGCGGCGTCGGCGGCGGGCCTGACATCGACGCGAAGCCCTCGCCCACGCTCAACTTCGGCCGCATCGCCTACTTCGCCACGGCAAACCCCGCGTCCTTCGCCAACCGGAAGATCACCGTGCAGAACGTCGGCACCCGCCCGACGCCGGTCGACCCCCGCGCGAACCTGAAGCTCGGCCAGGCCGACGGCGCCGGCGGCTTCGTTCGCCCGTACTGGGAAGTGACGCCGAAGAACGGCGCGCTCGCCTCGGAGATCTGCGTGGGCTTCTTCGACGCGACGATGGGCTGCACCGACGATCTGCCCGCAGCGGGCGCTGGCCGCTACGATCCGATTCAGGGTCTCGAGGCCGGCTCGTCGACCAGCATCCTCGACATTCCCGTGCGCATCACGCCCAACGGCCTGGGCACGCGTGAGTTCGAAGTGAAGATCTTCTCGAACGACCCCGACGAGCCGGTGACCATCATCAACGTCACCGCCAACTCGGTGATGCTGCCCCCCTGCGACGTGGAGATCACCCCCATCGCGCTGGCCTTCGGCATCGTCTCGCCGCCCGCCATCAAGGATCT
>JBKJSE010000048.1:0-6928 GCA_046595925.1 Archangium sp.
GATGGGCGAGTTGGTGCGGTCGATGGACTGGTCGCAGACGCCCCTTGGACCGATCGACTCCTGGCCGCAGAGCCTGCGCACGACGGTCAACATCTGCCTCGCCTCGGACCTGCCCATCTGCATCATCTGGGGGCCGGGGCTGGTCCAGATCTACAACGACGGTTACCGGGTGATTTGCGGCGGCAAGCACCCTCGCTCGATGGGCGAGAACTTTCAGCAGTGCTGGAGCGAGGCCTGGCCGGTGATCGGCGAGGCGCATGACTCCGCGCTCGCCGGTGCGACCGCTTTCCTGGAAGACGCGCACATCTTCCTGGGCCGCCACGGGTACAACGAAGAGTGCTTCTTCACCTTCTCGTTCAGCCCCATCCGCAGCGAGGCTGGGCACATCGGTGGGCTCTTCCATCCGGTGATCGAGAGGACCGCCAAAGTGCTGGGCGAGCGCCGCACCCGCGCCCTGCGCGACCTTGCCCTTCTTGCGGGTAGGTCGAAGTCGATCGACGAAGCCATCAGCTTGAGCTGCCAAACACTGGAGCCCTACCAGCTTGATCTGCCCTTCGTTCTTGTTTACCTGCTCGATCGAACACACCAGCAAGCCCGCCTGGTCACGCCGATGGGACTGGCCGCCGGGAGCGCCGCGTGTCCCCTGGTGATCGACCTGCGCGCGCCGAGCGAAGCTTCCTGGCCACTGGGCGAGGTGGCGCTGTCGGGCTTGGCGATTCAGGTCGATGACCTGCAGCAGCGCTTCGGTGCCGTCTGCTGCACGGCGTACCCCGAAGCGGTGCGAACGGCGTTCTTGCTTCCGGTCACGCCGCCCGGCTTGAGCGGGCCGATGGCCGTCATCGTCGCCGGGGTCAGCCCCCGGCTGACCCTGGACGAGAGGTACCGGGGATTTTTCGAGCTGGTCGCAGCAGCGGTCAACTCCGCCGTGGCCAACGCTCGGGCCCACGAGGAAGAATTGAAGCGGGCCGAAGCGCTGGCCGCGCTCGACCGGGCCAAGACCGACTTCTTCAACAACGTGAGCCACGAGTTCCGCACCCCCCTGACCTTGCTGCTTGGGCCGGCGGAAGAGCTGCTGACGATACCGCACGACATGCTGCCACGCGGCGCGCACGAGCAGATCGGCATCGTCCACCGCAACGCCCTGCGGCTGCAGAAGCTCGTCAGCACGCTGCTGGACTTTTCCCGTGTCGAGGCGGGTCGCCTGCCGGCGTCTTACGAAGCCACTGACCTGGCCCTGGCGACCCGCGAGCTGGCCAGCGTATTTCTTTCCGCCATCGAGAAAGCCGGCATGCGGCTGGTGGTGGACTGTCCGCCGCTGTCCGAGCCGGTCTACGTGAACCGGGACATGTGGGAGAAAGTCGTTTTCAACCTGATGTCCAACGCCTTCAAGTTCACGCTCGAAGGAGCCATCACTGTCACGCTCAATGACGGAGTGAACGCCGTGCAGTTGTCCGTGCGCGACACGGGCGCCGGCATCGCGGCTTCGCAGTTGCCGCACGTCTTCGAACGCTTTCACCGCGTTGAAGGGGTGCGCGCCCGAACCCATGAAGGCACGGGCATCGGGCTGGCTCTGGTGCAGGAACTGGTCAGGCTGCACGGCGGCACGGTGGCAGTCCAGAGCGTCCTGGGACAGGGAAGCATCTTCATCGTGACCATCCCCAAGGGCAGCAGCCATCTCCCCGCAAACCACGTGAAGTCGGGCGACGTTGCCGGCCCCAGCGCGCTGCCGGTAGACCGCTACGCGATGGAAGCGCTGCGCTGGCTTCCCGCCGACGAAGGTCAACCCGCGCCGGTTGAAGCCCCGCCGCCCAACCCGGGCGCGCCGGCCACCCGTCAACGGATTCTGCTGGTGGACGACAACGCGGACATGCGCGCCTACGTGTCCCGGCTTTTGAGCGAGCGCTACGCCGTCCAGACTGCGGCCGACGGAGAGGCGGCACTGACAGCAGTGCGCAACGACCCGCCTGACCTGGTGATCGCGGACGTGATGATGCCGCGCCTTGACGGCCTTGGCCTTCTTGCGCAACTGCGGGCCGCCCCCGCGACGAGCAGCCTGCCGGTGGTCCTGCTGTCGGCGCGCGCCGGTGAGGAAAGCCGGGCCGAGGGCATGGAGGCCGGCGCCGACGACTACCTGGTCAAGCCGTTCAATGCGCGGGAGTTGCTGGCTCGCATCGGGGCGCAACTGCAGCTGGCCCGGGTTCGCCGCGACGCCAATGTGTCGTTGCGCGAGAGCGAGGCACGCTTGCGCGCATTCGTGACGGCCAGCTCCGATGTGGTCTACCGCATGAGCCCCGACTGGAGCGTGATGCGCGAGCTGGATGGCCGCGATTTCCTCTCCGACACGTCAGCGCCACGCCTGGACTGGATCCAGGAATACATTTACCCGGATGATCAGCCGCGGGTGCTGGGGGCTATCCGCGAAGCCATTCGTACGAAGGGCAGGTTCGAACTGGAACACCGTGTTCGCCGCGTCGATGGCACGCTGGGGTGGACGGCTTCGCGTGCCATTCCGCTGCTGAACGCAGAGGGTGCAATCACCGAATGGATCGGAACCGCGAGCGATATCACCCAGCGCAGGGATGCGGCGGAAGCGTTGGGCCGGGTCGCCCATGAATTGACCGAAGCCGACCGGCGCAAGAATGAGTTCCTGGCGATGCTGGCCCATGAGCTTCGCAACCCCCTTGCCCCCATCCGCAACGCGCTGCACACCATGCGGCTCAGCAAGGGCGGCGACACGGCCGTGCAATCGGCAACCGCGATGATGGAGCGGCAGATCGGCCAGATGGTTCGCCTGGTGGACGACCTGCTCGACGTGAGCCGCATCAGCCGGGGCAAGATCGAGCTGCGCAAGGAGCGGGTCGAACTGACGTCCGCCATTCAACACGCAGCTGAGTCCGCCCGGCCGTTTTGCGAGCTGATGCAACATGCGTTGACGGTCACGCTGCCAGCGCAGCCCGTCTACCTGAGCGCCGACCCGACCCGGCTGGCTCAGGTCATCGGCAACCTGCTCAACAACGCCTGCAAGTTCACCGACAACGGAGGCCGCATCGCCCTCGTGGTCGAGTGCGACGGCGACGACGCCATCATACGGGTGCGCGATAGCGGGATCGGCATTGCGGCAGAGCAGCTGCCCCGGATCTTCGAGATGTTCACCCAGATCGATACGTCGCTGGAGCGGTCCCGGGGCGGCTTGGGTATCGGCCTGACCCTGGTCAAGAGCCTGGTGGAAATGCACGGCGGCACGGTGCAGGTTCTCAGTGCTGGCATCGAGCAGGGCAGCGAGTTCGTTGTTCGTCTGCCGCTGCTGGCCGACGTGCCCGACCAGTCGGTGCCCAAACCGGTTCCGGTTGAACCGGTGCAGCGTCGCCGCGTCCTCGTCGTGGACGACAACCGAGATGGAGCCACATCGCTGGCCGAGTTTCTTGAGTTCACCGGCCACGAGACGCGAGTCGCGCACGACGGAGTTGAGGCGGTAAAGGCGGCGGAGAGCTTCCGCCCCGACGTCGTTTTGCTCGACATCGGCTTGCCGAAACTCAATGGGTTCGAGGCTGCCCGCGCGATCCGTCAGCAGCCCTGGGGCAAGGCCATGATGCTGGTGGCCTTGACGGGGTGGGGTCAGGAGGAAGACCGGCGAAAGTCCAGCGAGGCCGGGTTCGACGCCCACCTGGTCAAGCCGGCAGACCCTATCGCGTTGACGGAACTGCTGGCCCGGAAGCCCTTGCCCAGGGCCTGAGAAGCACGCGGTTGAGCGTTTCGGGCCTGTCCCTGACCGTCGCTTCAGAAGGCGCAGTACCGGAGCGTGGTGTTGTCGATCACCCACAACGTGCTCGAGGCGCAGAGGTCGACGTTGCTCAACACGCAGTCGCGGTTGAACTCGTCGACGATGAGCACATCGTAGTCGTTGCACGCCACCGAGACGGTCAGTCGTTCATTGGGGTAGAGGATGTCGGAGCCCAGCAGGTTCGAGCCCCACGTCGAGCTGTTGACCGTGGTCACCCTGATCTCCGTGAGCACGTACGACGAAGCGTTGTCGAGGGTGATGCTGCCGCTCGGGGTCGGGGTCGGGCTCGGGCCTGGACCTGACACCGGCGGACCCTCGACGTAGAAACAACCAGAGGCGAACAGGGCGAAGAGACCGGTGACCAACAGAGAGCTGCGCATGCAGCCCCCCAACGCAACTCTGGGACCGCGCGGGCATTGAGGTGTTTCCGGGCCCTTGGAAGGCCAACCGCACCCGGCGACCCATCGGAATGATGGGAACGCCCCATCGGTCTGGCGCTGACTTTGGCTTGATTCCAAGGCGCTGGACGGCGAGAAGCGACCGCGATGCGCCCCCTGAAGACGTTGAAGAAGCTGTACGACGAAGAATCCCACATCGTGATCACCGAGAAGGGTTCTCCACCTCGCGTGATGTTCTACGGCGAGGACTTCTGGGTCGAAGATCTGCCTGTCGGAACCCGGGTGATCTGCCCCCGCCCGCCGCTCGAAGGCGTGCCCAACGTCAAGGCGGCCATTCGCTACGCCATCAATCACCCCGAAGGCATGGACCCGCTCCATGCCTTGCTCAAGCCGGGCATGAAGGTGACCATCGCGATCGACGACATCTCGTTGCCGCTGCCGCCCATGAAGACGCCCGACGTGCGTCAGACGGTGTGCGAGATCGTGCTCGAGCTGCTGGCTGATTCCGGCGTCGACGACGTGCACATCATCATCGCCAACGCGCTCCACCGTCGCATGACCGACGCCGAGATGAAGCGCATGATGGGCGAGAAGATCTACGACGCGTTCGCGCCCGACCGTTACTACAACCACGACGCCGAAGACCCCGAGGGCATCACCGAGCTCGAGCGCACTTCGAGCAACGAGGTGGTGGCGATCAACCGCCGCGCCGCCGAGTCGGACCTCGTCATCTACGTGAACATCAACCTGGTGCCGATGGACGGCGGCCACAAGTCGGTGGGCACCGGCCTGACCAACTACGAATCACTGCGCGCGCACCACAACCCGCAGACCATTCGTGACTCCGAGTCGTACATGGAGCCGGGCAAGAGCCAGCTGCACCGCAGCGTCGATCGCATCGGCCGGGTCATCGACAAGACCATCAAGGTCTTCCACATCGAGACCACCATCAACAACCGGATGTTCGAAGAGCCGGTGGGCTTTCTGATGAAGAAGGAAGAAGACTTCACCGAGTTCGACCGGCTCAAGCTGCAGGGCATGAAGTACGCGCTCTCGAAGATGCCGCGCCCGATGAAGCGCAAGATGTTCTTCAACATCTTCGCCCCCTACGAGGTCACCGGAGTCTTCGCGGGCAGCACCGAGCCGACTCACGAGAAGACGCTCGAGATGAGCTGGAAGCAGTACTCGGTGCCGGTGCAGGGCCAGAGCGACATCGTCATCTACGGGATGCCGTACGTCTCGCCCTACAACGTGAACAGCATCTTGAACCCGCTGCTGGTTCAAGTGATGGCGCTGGGCTACCTCTTCAACTTGAACCGCGGTGTGCCGTTGGTGAAGAAGGGCGGCGTCATCATCATCACGCACCCCTGCTACGACGAGTTCGACCCCGACCACCACGCGCCGTACATCGAGTTCTTCAATCGCTGTCTGACCGAGACGCGCGACGCGCACGTGCTGTCACACAAGTACGAGCGCGAGTTCGCGAAGAACCCCAGCTACGTGCACCTGTACCGCAAAGGCAACAGCTACCACGGCGCTCACCCCTTCTACATGTGGTACTGGGGCGAGAACGGAAGGCAGCACGTCGGCAAGGTGATCGCCGCGGGCGCCGAGAACAACCACGTGCCGGCGATTCTGGGTTGGGACCGCGCAGATACGTTGTCGGAAGCGATCGAGGACGCGCGCGGCTTCATGGGCCGCTCAGCGAGCATCTCGTTCGTGCACGTGCCGCCGATCTTCCAGGTCGACGTCAGGCTCTGAGTTTCTGAAGCAGCGACTCCGCTCGCCCTGAGCGGCACCGATCAGCGGCGAGCGAGCACGCTGCGCTTCATGACCTTGGCACCGGGAGCGGAGACGCTCTCGACGCGACGGGTCTCCGGGTACGGCCACGAGCGCATGATCGGAATGTTGAGCGGGCGGTCAGGCAGCACCGCCACCGACTTGAGCGCCTTGTGCGTCGAAGGTGCGTGGGCGACGTTCACCACGATCAACGAGATCAGGATTACCAGCACGCCTGCGACCAGGCCGCCGATGCGAACGCGGCGATCGTTGAGGAGACGCTCGAGCGGGCTTCCGATGTCGAAGGTTTCAGTGGCCATGGTGTCGGCGGACTGAGCAAGGGCTGGGCCGCGCCGCGCGCGCACTCGATCCAGCCACTTGGCGGCACGCAACTCTGGACTGACTGCGCAGAGACACTCCACTGGAGTGCGCCTCTCTCATTTGTAAGCGATTTTACATGCGGCTCGCCGCTTACTTCCGCTTACGCGAGCCGTCTTCGTAGAAGGCCTCGTCTTCCACCAGGCCGCCGTCCGCGTCCCACCGCTTGCGGGTGGTGACCTTGCCGTTGGCCCACTGCGAATCTTCTTCGGGTCTGCCGTCGGCGAACCAGGCCTGACGGGGGCCCTGCAGCGCGCCCTCGACGAAGACCTCGCGCAGCCTGAGCCCACCGTCGGGGAGGAAACCTTCGTGCGGCCCCTGGCGGACGCGTCGCACGAGCTGCTCGCGCTCTTCGAGGCGGCCTTCGTCATCGAACCGCGACTCGAGGGTCTTCTCACCGTCGTGCACCCGCTCGAACTTCTTCGAGCCGTTCTGGAAGTACTCGGTGAACTTCGTTTCTTCCCGACCCTTCCACACCGTCACCTTCTTCCGGGCGCCGTCAGCGAAGTACTCGGTCTCTTCGCCGGCTCGCTCGCCGGCGGCGTACTGAAGGGAGTGGCGCGGCTTCCCCTTTTCGAGTTCGAGGAAGAGG
>JBKJSE010000127.1:0-35635 GCA_046595925.1 Archangium sp.
AACGCGACCACCGGGCTGCTCGACGTGACCACGTTCGTCGAGTTCCGCGGTCAGGACTACGGCAGCCGCCTCGGTGGTCTCGCCAAGGTCGTTCCTGACGTCAACGGAGACGGCATCAACGAGCTCATCATCTCGTCGCGTGCCGACCCCGTGACAGGCCCGAACACGGGGCAGGGAATGGTCTACATGTTCTTCGGCCGCAGCCAGGCCGCCTGGTCGACGTTGATGGCCAGCACCGACGCTGTGACCGGCCGACGCTACGTCGCGGTCAGCGCTGCCACTGCAGATCGGGTGCTCCAAGGCCCGTTGCCGGTGGACAACACGGGTTCTGCCGGCAACCAGTTCGGCAGCACACGTGGTGTCTTCGCGCCGCTGGTGGACTTCACCGGTGACGGCCGTCCCGACTTTGTGATCGCCGCGAACAAGAACAACCTCAACCGTGCGTACCTCTATTCGAGCGCGGCGGTGAGCTCGGCCGCGGCTCCGATTCCGGTGCCGAGCCTGCTGATCGATGAGCCCGACAAGGGCAACACGGGTATCGCGAATGGTTTTGGCACGAGGGTTCTCGGGGGCTTCAACATCCTCGGTTCAAGCCTGCCGGATCTGATCGCCACGCAGGCGCGGTTGGCAGGTGGTTCACCGGCATTGGCTGCGGCGTGCAACGTGAAGATCTTCGCGGACGGAACGGCGACCGGCTTCGGTGCAGCCAGCGTGACCATCACGGGCAGCTCGCTGCGCCAGTTCGGCTTCTGGGCCGAAGCGGCGGACGTGAACGGTGACTCATTGATTGACCTGATGGTCGGTGAGGGCGGTTCTTCCTCGAGCGCCTGGGTGTTCTTCCAGCGCGCGGGCGGAATCTTCGACACGAACGCGGGCGCAGGCTTCTGGCAAGCGAGCTTCGCCGGGCCTACGGTCAGCCGCCGCGGTAGCAGCATCGCGTATGGCGATTTCGACAATGACGGGCGCGTAGACATCGCGATTGGCGATGAAGTCGACGCGCCGGGACGGGTGATCGTATGGCACTGAAGAATGAGCGGAAGTCGTATCGACCCCCAAAAATCTGCACCACTGCAGCGACGAACCAACTCGCGCCGCTGCTGATGTGCACCTTCCCGCTGATTCAGTGCTCCTCCGGGGCGGCCTGCTTCAACCCCACTTCGGATCCGGACGGTTGCAACTCGTGTCCTGCCGGACAGGAAGGCTGTCCCTGAAAAGGGGTGTTGGTCACCTCGGCAACCCGAGACCACCAACCCACGCCGGTGAAGCTTCAGCTCGGCACGTTCCACAGCTCAGCGAGTGGAACTTCGAGACCTGAGAAGGTGGCGGGCCTGAAGAGAACGTCTCCTTCCAGCCGCTCTTCGAGCAGCAGTGCTCGGCCTTCCAGCACGTAGCGCTGCAGCGTTCGCTTCTCGGGGTCGATGAGCCAGTACTCGGCGGTCCCGATCGATGCGTAGCCAGCGAGCTTCTCGACCGAATCGAATCGAGCGCTCGAGGGCGAGATCACCTCAACCGCCAGGTCGGGCCCACCTTCGCTCAGCGCCTGCTCGGGGATCACCCGACCGGGCTTGAAGTACTGCACGTCGGGCATGAAGGCCTGCTCGTCGCTGATGCGGATCTTGTAGCTCGAGCTCAGCACGTTGCCGCCCGCGCCCGCCCGTCTCCACACCGTCAAGAAGTAGGCGACCATCGTCACGATGTGCTCATGCAGGTGCGTTGGCACTTCGATCTCCAGAAGCGTCCCGCCGACCAACTCGCGTCGATCGTCATCGGGCAGCGCGACGTAGTCACTCCAGGTGACGTGCATGACCCACATCTTAATCGCCTGTCTCAAAAGGGAGACGCGAAGGAGTTGGGCCCCCACCCAACTCCCTCGCGCCTACGACCATCGGGCCCGCCCTCACCAACCCCTTGTTACCGCCCGACGCATGACTGTTGAGCAGGCGTTGGGCCAGCCGTAAGCCCTTGAGACTGCGCGGTCGACCTGCCTGAGCGGGTCCCGCTTTCCGGACGAGCGGAGTCGCTCCACAGTCGGCTCTCGCGTAGTGAGAGGGATGCCGGTCGAACTTCGCCGCGGAGGGCTCGTGCTGCAGGGCACTGCGTTGTGGTTCGACGCGCGCACGAAGTCGCCGGTCGCCTTCGTCAGTCACGCCCACTCCGATCACATCGCCCGGCATGAACGGGTCATCGCCACGCCCGAGACGCTCGCGTTGATGACGCACCGGCTGGGGCCGCTCGCCGCCACCACGCCGTTTCGCTACGGCGAGAGCCTCGCGCACGAAGACCTGCGCCTCGAGTGTTTCTCGGCCGGCCACGTCTTCGGCTCGGCGCAGATTCGGGTCACCCGCTCCGATGGGCATCGGCTGGTCTACACCGGCGACGTCTCGCTCGAGCCGGCCCTCACCGCGGAAGCGGCGCCGGTGCTGGCGTGTGAGACGCTCCTCATCGAGTCGACCTTCGGCCACCCGAAGTACCGCTTTCCGCCCCGCGCGCAGGTCTACGACGAGGTGGCCGACTGGTCGCGCCGGCAGCTCGCGCGCGGGGTCAGGCCCATTTTGCTCGCGTACTCGCTGGGCAAGTCGCAGGAGACCATTCGTCAGCTCGCCGTGCGCGGGCTGCGCGTCTGTGCGCATCCCAAGATTCATGAGGTGGCGGAGATCTACGAGCAGCTCGGCATGCCGGTCGGCGCGCGGCGCTTCGAGGGTGAGTTCCTCGACGACGAGGTCGGGTTGTTTCCTCCGTTCCGGCGCGGGGACTCGCTGGCCAACGTGGGGCCTCGCGCGTTGGCCGCGCTGACCGGGTGGGCACTGGAGCCGTGGGGCGCGCGAAGGAGCGGGGCGGAGGTCGCGTTTCCCGTTTCAGATCACGCCGACTTTCCTTCGCTGGTCGCTTACGCCCAGCGGAGCGGCGCTCGGGAAGTGATCACCGTGCATGGCTTCGCGGCGGAGTTGGCCCATGAGCTGCGGGCGCTCGGCATGTTCGCGCGTGCCGTCACGGAGCAGGTGCAGATGGTGTTGTTGTAGTGGCCCTCCCCCCACCCTAAGAGGGAACCCGTGAAGGCCCTGCGACTCGTCTTGCTCGGTGAAGTCCACCCGGCTGTCGTCACCACCGTCGACTTCGATGACGCCGACGGCCTGCGCCTCGACGTCGCGCTCTTCACCGCCGCGGGCTTCGTCGAACACGAGAAGGTCGAGCTCTACGATCTGACCACCGGCAGCCGGCTCTCCGTTCAGCTCCGCCGTGGCAAGGCAGGCGAGGTGGGCATTTGTGGCGCCGCGGCGCTCCTCATCAAGCCCGGCACCCGCATCACCATCGCCAGCTTCGGGTGGATGAAAGAGAAGGCCGCCTCGAAGCACCAACCCTCCATCGTGCGCGTCGACGAGGAGAACAAGCCCCTGAAGAAGTCGAAGGCCAGCTGATGGCGTTCGTCGAGCTCCTCTGCGCTGAGCAGGTGCTGCGCGTCGACGCGTCGATCTGCGAGATGGCCACCGAGCGGGTGCACTGGAAACAGTTCGTCGGTGCCGGCGCGCCTTCACTGACCGTGCGCCGCCACGCATCGCTCGAGGGCACCGCCATCGACGCGCCGCTCGGCCGCTGCACCTTCAAGCTCGAAGGCGACACGCTCGATGTCGCGGTGGAAGACGGCGTGTTCCGCGGGGAGCTGATCCTGCGGCTGGCCTGGTACCTGCTCGCCACCCGCCAGGGCGCCGTGCTGATTCATGCGTGCGCGCTGCGAGAAGGCGACGTGGCCGTGGTCGCTGCAGGCAAGAGTGGGGACGGCAAGTCGACGCTCTCGCGACTCGGGGTGGGGGCGGGGCTCAGGCTGCTCACCGATGAAGTGGTGATGCTCTTCCCCGATGGGCGCGTGTGCGGCACTCCGTTCAGGTCTGACTTCGAGAACGCCGGTCAGCCTGGGCTGGTGCGGGCTCGGTACTTTTTTGCGCTCGAGAAGGCTCCGCAGGAGCAGCTCAAGGACTTGAGTGCTTTGGCCGCCACTCAGCTCGCCATGGCTCAGTGTTTTGATGTCGCCGAGGTCGCGCTCCCGCGCCCCGAGGTGCGTCGGCGGTTGCTTCAGTTCCTGGCGAGCGTGGAGCTGCGGACCCTCGCCTTTCGGAAGGATCCTGCAGCGGGTCACTTCGTGAGGGACTTACTTGGCCCTGACCCTCTCCCGAAGAGACTGGTGAAGTAGGTCCACCACCGGTCCCCCCGAGCGAAGTCGAGGGGTCACTTCGCGAGCGAAGCAGAGGTAATCCCTCGACTCCGCTCGGGAGGAACGGTGAGGGGAGCCAGGTTCACTTACGGAGCCGGTGCAGCAGGCGCGACCACGGCCGGAGCCGGACCCGCCATCGCTTCCACGTGCGCGGTCGCTTCGGCCAGGTAGGCCAGGCGGCGCATGCGGATCTCATCGGGCAGCTCAGCGAAGGCCTTGAACGCGTCGTTGAGCACCGGGCGATTGCCGTTGCTGGCGATGTGAGCGAGGTCCTGGCTGGGCTCGGCCGAGTCGACCGCTTCTTCCCAGTTGTTGTCCGGCATGAAGCCCGCTTCCATCAGCGCGCTGAACAGCTGAACGGCGGCCAGCTTCATGCGCAGCTCACCGAGCATGTCGAGCGCCTCGCTCGAGGCCTTGAGCTCGTGCAGCGCGCCGGTGATGCGGGGATCCACGTCGGCGGTGGCGTCTTCCACCTCGACCGCTTCACGCAGGTCGGCGTTGAGGCCGTCGATGGCCGCTTCGCTGGTGACCACTTCTTCACCGACTTCGCGCAGGTACATCACGGCCACGGCGGCATCACCGCCACCGCTGGCGACGACTTCCTTGGCCTTGGCGACCATCTGCATGTCAGGCACCGGGCGCCGGCCCTCGAGCCGCGTCTTCACGGCCTCGCGGTACTGGTGCTCGAGGCTCGCGCCGGGCGGCATGCGCACGGGCAGGGGAGGTCGGAGGCCCGGAACATCGAGCACCCACGGGGGCGGGTTGGCGATGTGCTTGAGCCCGCGGAACAGCAGCGTGCCCGGCGCGTCACCGGGGCGGAACGGAGGCAGGTCGCTCTCAGGCGCCGAGGTCCCCAGGCCCATGACCGCCGCGCGCTGTTCACGCGTGAAGCTGGTCACGCCGACCGCGGGGGGCGGAGGCGGGGGCGGCGCATCTTCGCCATCCAGGCCGGTCACCCGGTCCATGTCGCAATCGTCGAACTCGAGCTGCTCGAGGCCGGTCGCGTTGGTGAAGTCGCAGCGCAGCAGCTTGAGCTTCTCGAAGGTCGCGCCCTCCATGTTCGCCCCGCGAAAGTCACAATCCTGCAGGCGGCCGCCGTGGAAGTAGGCCCCGGAGAGGTCTGCCGCCTTGAAGCTCACCTTCGACAGGTCGCACTTTTCCCACTCGGTGCCGATCAACGTCAGCCCCGACAAATCGGCGTTCGCCGAGAACAGCTGGGGGAACGTGGCGCCGGTGTGATCCAGCGGAACCTTGTTGTCCTTGCGCAGCTGGTTCCACTGCTTGGACCCGGACTTGAGCAACTCCTCGATGCTGACCTGCTTTCCCATGCGGCGCCTTCTATCGGTTGGCTTCGGCACCTTCCACAACTGCGTTCCGCTGAGATACAGGCTTCCTGAAGATGCTCGAGTACAAGGTCACCGAAGACCACACCGGGGTCCGCCTCGATAAGTTCCTCAAGAAGACGCTGGCCAGCGTGCCGTTCAGCCATCTGTTCAAGATGATCCGGGTCAAGAAGATCCGGGTGAACGGCAAGCGGGCCCAGCCCGAACAGGAGCTCGTCGCCGGCGACGTCATCACCGTGCGGGGCACCGACCAGCAGCTCCTCGGAGATCGGGAGCGAAAGCCGCCCCCGCCCCCCCCGGTCGACCTGTCCGAGCTCGATATTCTCTACGAGGACGACTGGATCCTCGCCCTCAACAAGCCCTCTGGCATGGCCGCGCACACCGGCAGCGGCATCACCGGGGGCACCGTGGTCGACGTGGTGCGTGCCTACTTAGGCAACAAGGCCGAGCGGAACGGGTTCTCTGCCAGCCCCGCCCACCGCCTCGATCGCGAGACCTCGGGCGTCATCATCGTGGCCAAACGGCGCCCCGCGATGGTGCACTTCACGGAGGTCTTCACCGACCACCTGGCCAAGAAGCGCTACCTCGTGCTGGTGAAGGGCAAGCTGCAGAACCAGACCGGGCTCATCGATCTGCCGCTCCAGGAGCACCAGCAGACCGCCGAATCGCGCGACCGGCGCGGCGTGAACATGCAAGAGGCCCGCACGCGCTATCAGGTGGTGTGTCAAAACAGCCACGCGGCGTTCGTGCAGTGCACGATTGAAACTGGCCGGACCCACCAGATTCGGCGACATTTCGCCGCCATCGGCCACCCGGTTGCGGGGGACCCGAAGCATGGGGACTTTGCGTTCAACCGCGAGGCAAAGGCACAGTGGGGCCTGAAACGACTCTTCTTGCACTCGACGCGGCTCGAATTCCCGCACCCCGAGGACAAGCGGAAGATGGTGGTTGAAGCGAAGCTCCCGGAGGATCTCGTCGATGTGCTCAAACGCTCAGGCCTCGACCGACACACCCCGCCGGGGGACGCATGACTGAAGGGAAACTGCTGTTGGTCAACGTGCCTCAGAAGAGATGGTGGAAGCGGCTGTTCAAGCTGTTCGGCTTCCTGGTCCTCACGGGAGCGACGGCAGCCGTCATGGGCTACGGGTTCGTGACCTGGAAGTACTCCGACGGTCTGCCCGACATCCCCAAGGTCGACGCGTACCGGCCGCCCATCCTCACCGAGGTGTATACGGTCGATGGCGTGCTCGCGGGCGAGTTCTACAACGAGCGCCGCAAGGTGGTGCCGTACGAGCGCATTCCCAAGCGCCTGGTGCAGGCCTTCATCGCCGCCGAAGACGCCGACTTCTTCGATCACTTCGGCATCGACGTGGTGGGCACCGGCCGCGCCGTCTTCAAGACGGTCATCAAGAAGGTCACCGGCAAGGGCAAGGTGCAGGGCGGCTCGACGCTCACCCAGCAGACCGCCAAGGCGGTGCTGATCAGCGCCGAGGGCTACAAGGAGTCCACCGCCAAGACCATCAAGCGCAAGATTCGTGAAGCGCTGCTGGCCCGCCAGCTCGAGCACGAGCTGACCAAGGAAGAGATCCTCTATCTCTACCTGAACAACGTCTACCTGGGTCACCACAGCTACGGCGTGCAGTCGGCCGCCGAGAACTACTACCGCAAAGACGTGAAGGACCTGACGCTCGCCGAGATGGCGCTGCTCGCGGGTCTGCCCCAGGCGCCCTCGAACTACTCGCCCTTCCGCGACGCCGAGAAGGCGCGCAAGCGCCGCCAGTACGTGCTCGGTCAGATGAAGGAGAAGGGGATGATCTCGACCGCCGAGTTCGACGAGGCCTCGAAGGCCGAAGTGAACGTCTACCCGGTCGAAGACATCTTTCATCAGTTCGCGCCGTACTTCACCGAAGAGACCCGCCGCGACGTCGTCGAGCGTTACGGCAACAAGGTGCTGCTCAACGACGGCCTCAAGGTCTTCACCACGATGGACAGCGAGCGCCAGCGCGCCGCGCAGGAGGCCGTGCTGTGGGGCCTGCTCGCGGTCGATAAACGCCAGGGCTATCGCGGGCCGGTGATGCAGCTGGGCACCAAGGCCGAGCAGGACAAGTTCATCGAGCGCGGCAAGAAGGTGCTCGGCGGTAAAGAGCTGGTGCCCGATCACCTCTACATCGGCCTCGTCACCGCGCTCGCGAAGGATCTGTCGAGCGCCGACATCAGCATCGGCGGGGTCAACGCCAAGCTGCCCGCGCTGGGAATGCGCTGGGCGCGCGAGGTGAACGGTGAGCGGTACTACCCCTCGGTGCTGATCAACAACGTCAAGCCGCTCAAGGTCGGCGACGTGCTGATCGTTCGCGCGGTCAAAGACAAGAAGGGCCTGACCGACGATCGCGAAGCCTGGAGCGACTCGCTGGCCGCCGACGTGCCCGAAGGCGTGCAGCTCGTTCGGCTCGAGCAGGAGCCCGAGCCGCAGGCCGCCATCGTGAGCATCGACCCGCACCGCCAGTACCTCTCGGCGATGGTGGGCGGCTACGACTTCGACGCCAACGAGTTCAACCGGGTCTTCCAGGCGTGCAGGCAGCCCGGTTCGAGCTTCAAGCCGATCGTCTACGCCGGCGCGCTCGAGCTGATGGGGTGGACGGAGGGCACCGTGTTGCTCGACTCGCCCATCGTCTACGACGACCCGGAGAACCAGAACCGCTGGAAGCCCGCCAACTACGACGAAGGCTTCAAGGGCGAGGTGCTGCTCAAAGAGGCGCTGGTCAACTCGATGAACATTCCCGCGGTGAAGACCTTCATCGAGCTCGCGCGTTTCTTAGGCAAGAAGAACGAAGTCGTCGGCATCAAGGCCATCAACGAGTTCGCGCACACGCTGGGGTTCTCCACGCCGCTCAACCCCGACTACTCGGCCGCCCTGGGCAGCTCGTGCGTGTACCCGATCGAGTTGGCCAACGTGTACGCCACCATCAACCGGCTGGGCCTCAAGAAGCCGACCTACTTCGTGCGGAAGATCGAAGACCGCTTCGGCCGCATGGTGGAAGACCACACCGCCTACGACGATCCATGGGCCTCGTTGCAAGACCGCATGGCCGCCGGCTACGCGCGCAGCTTCGAGCCGGGTGAGCAGGTGATGTCGCGTGAGACGGCGTACCTCGTGACCGACCTGATGCGCGGCGTGGTGCTCGGCGGCACTGGGGCGGCGGCAGGGCGGCTGGGCAAGCCGGCCGCGGGCAAGACGGGCACCACCAACGACAGCTTCGACGCGTGGTTCACCGCGTTCACGCGCGACCTGGTGACCTCGGCGTGGGTTGGGTACGACATGAATCTGCATCCGCTCGGCAAATATGAGACGGGTGGCCGGGCGGCGTTGCCCATCTGGCTGTCGTACATGACCAAGGCGCTCGAGGGCCGCAACCAGCCCGAGTTCTACCCGCCGGCATCGCTCGAGCTCATTCAGCGCCGCATCGACAAGAAGACGGGGCGGCTGGCGACGGGCCCGCGCAACTCGATGACGCTCTGGTTCAAGAAGGGCACTGAGCCTGAGGACAGCGAGCCTGAGAAGGGCGCGGCTGACGCGAACACCTTCCTTCAGGTGCCGTAAGGCCGAAGGAGGGAGCGCACACCCGTGCCTCCCGAGCAGGGGACCGGCTTCGCCGGCCACCGTTCGCATCGAGCGCAGTCGAGATGCCACCTCGGCGCCGCGCGGCAGGTGGCCCCTCGACTTCGCTCGGGGGGAACGGTGCTGTTCCTGAGGAGCGGAGTCGAGGGAGGACCTCTCGACGTCGCTCGGTCGGGGTGACCGGTGGGTTCGGCCCTCCTCGCCCATCCGCCATAGCGGAGGTCGTCTTGCATGACGGACATCTGTCCGTTACAGTGGACGCCATGTCGAACAAGGCTGATCCTTATCGCGACCTGTTGGTCATCGACTCGCGGGCCCCCCGCTTCAACCAGTGGGTCGTCGCCACCGGCAGCCTCATCGCGGTGCTCACCGGCTTCTGGCCGATCTTCGCCCTGCTCGGTACGCAGCTCGCCGTCAGCGTGCTCTTCGGCCGCAGGTACTGCCTGCCCTGTGTCTTCTATTTCGAGGTGGTGCAGCCGCGTTTCGGAGAAGGCGAGCTCGAAGACAGCCGCGCCCCCCGCTTCGCCAACATCATCGGAGCGGTCTTCCTGCTCTGCGCTGCGCTCTTCTCCGCGGCCGGCTTCGCGGTCGTGGGCGAGGTCCTCGGCAGCATCGTGGCGGCGCTGGCCGGGCTGGCCGTGTCGACCGGGCTCTGCGTGGGCTGCGAGGTCTACAAGCTGCTGGCGAAGCTGCGCGGCATCAAGGGCGGCCAGCTCGAGCGCATCGACCTGGAACAGCTCGGTGTGCTGCCCGAGGAGAACCTGGTCGTGCTCTTCACGCACCCGTTGTGCAGCGAGTGCCACGAGGTGAAGCCGAAGCTCGAGGCCGGGGGCCAGCGCGTCATCTCCATCGACGTCTCGAAGCGGAAGGATCTCGCGAAGAAGTACGGCGTGACGCTGGTTCCCTTCGCGGTCAACGTCGGCAGCGATGGGCGCGTACGCGGGCAATCTCACTGACGGAAGCCTGCTAGAAGCGTCGGTCAATGATCCGGCGCATCGTGCTCCTTCTTACGGCCGTCGTTTCGAGCGGCTGCTTCGATTTCGACGGCGCTTACGCCCAATTCTGTGACGGTGGCCGGTGCTCCGACGCTGGCACTTCGACCGGCGGTGGCGCTGGAGGTGGTGCTGGAGGTGGTGCCGTCGGCGGCGGCGCTGGCGGCGGTTCAGTCGGTGGCGGCGCGGGGGGTGGTGCGGTCGGCGGCGGCGGCGGTGGTGGCGGCGCGATGGGCGGCGGTGGTGGAGCGCTCGACGCGGGCTGCCCTGAGTTCCTCTGCCCTCAGCTCGACTGGAAATCCGCGCGCTCGAGCATCCACTACGTCGTCGCGCCCGGCCTGATGACCGAATCGCTCAATCGCTTTCATGTCTTCGGTTCGTTCGAAGCGAATGCGGCGGGCAGCAACAACTTCACCCACTTCGAGTACCGCTTCGTCGACGGCGGGGTGAACACCATTCAGCGCTTCCTCGACAACCGCACGGAGACCCGCCAGCTCCGCGGCCTCACGATGACGGACTACGTGGTCACCTACCGCATCGCGGCCAGGCGCTACGAAGGCAGCGCCACCACCGACTTCTACGGGTGCACGCGCCCCGATGGCGGCATGACCGACCCGTACCAGTGGGCCGTCACGCCGGTGACCGCCGACGAGATGTGGTTCGTGGGCTACCCGATGAGCATCTGCCATTGGACGCGCGCAGGCGGACTGGAGGCGACCGTCGACCCCGACACGCGCCCGACCGTCTACCTGCAGGACGTCTACCGCACGCCCGCCGGCGACGTGTACGCGGTGGGCGGCGACTACGTGAACAACAGCGCGACCGGCGTCATCTTTCGCGAAGACGGCACGCCCGTCTCGCACGCGCCCACGCTCGTCGACGGCTACTACGGAGACGGCTTCGTCTCGATCGATGGCACCGGCGCGCTCGTCTACGCGCTGGGCCGCTCGAACTCGGCGGGGAAGGGTGAGATTCACCAGCTCCAGGCCGACGGTGGTTTCGAGCGCGTGTACACGGCGCCTTTCCGGCTCGCGCGGCTCGACGTCATGCCCAGCGGTGAAGTGTGGGCCGTCGGCTCGGCGTTCGATCGCGTCGTGTACTTCGATGGCGGCGCGTGGGCCGACCACCCGCTCTCCACCACCGAGTTCCGCGGCACCGTGTTCTGGGAAAACGTGAACGGTACGCCCGACGGCATCATCCTCACCGGGTTCGAAACGCAGGACGACGGAGGCCGCACGGCCGTCGTCAACACGTACCGACGTTTCGGGCGGTGAGCTCCCTCATGTTCGTCGGCGAAACGAACTGCGCAGTCGCTACGAACCCACCCCTGGTTCGGGTACGGTCCGCGCCGTTCAGTCACTGACATGGAAGCCATCGTCATCGCACTCCCCCCTGATTCGCCGCCCGCTCGGCTCGGGGAGCGCTTCACGCTGCGCGAGGGCACGCCGTTGCGCGTGGGCCCCGGGCGCGAAGCGCGGTTGCGATTGGGTCCGCTCGGTGCGGGCGACCTGCTCATCGGTACCGAGGCGAACACGCCCTTCGTGCGCATGACGGCGCCCTCATTGCGCGCGTCGTTGTGCGGTCATGAGCTGTTGAGCTCATCGCGCGTGCAGGTGCGTGCGGGTGACAGTCTTTATGTGCACCCGGGCCTGGTGCTCGAGTTCCGCGATCGCCCCGCGCCGCCGGCAGCCCAGCATCACGATCTCGAGTCGATGCTCTGCGCCTCGGACGAAGACGACACCTGGGCGGTGTACCGCGACCAGCTCGAAGAAGCCGGCGACCCGCTCGCCACGTGGTTGAGCGAAGCGCCGTGGGCCGATGAAGACGCGCGCCGCCGCCAGCTGCTGGGCCTCGCAGAGTCGGTGCGCGGTCACCTCGCCGACGTCACCTGGAGCCATCGCGGCATGCTCTCGAGCCTCACGTTGAGCCGCCAGGCCGTGACGGGCGCTCCGGGGCTCGCGTGGCATCTCGCTCAGCTCGCGCATCTTCCGGTCGCGCGGTTGTTGCCGCGCCTGGCGCTCGCGCTGTTCGCCGGGCCTGCGACGGGGCGCGCGATGGGTGATCAAGACCCCGACACGCTCGCGGCGCTGACGTTGGCGCGGCTGGGTCAGCTCGATGGCGCGCCTGCGTTGCGGTCGGTGTGCTTAGGCTTCGTGAGCGAACCGCGGGCGTGGCCCCGCGCCGAAGCGGCATGGGCACGGCTTCGTGAACGCGCGCCTCGGCTCGAGGCCGATTTCCGCGGCGTGGTGGTCTCAGGTGGGCGCGCGACGCTCTCGCTGCTCTCACGCACCGCTGACGTCGAGAGCGTGATGTCTGACGTCGTGCTCAACCCGCAGCGCACTGACGTGGGCACGGCGACCGGTGCGTTGGCCCGGCTCGTGGGTGCAGCGCCGCAGATCGCGTGCACCCTGTATCGGTCGGTCGAAGGTCAGTGGGTGGTGTTCGACGAGAGCGCCGATCCGTTCCGCCCGGCGCATGGTCCGTTCGCGTTGCGGGTGAATGGGGCGGTCACGGCGCGCGCGGCCCTGGCGCCCGGCGACGTGGTCGAGCCGGTCGAGGGGCTGCGGTTCCTCTTCAACTTCGCCGGCGCCTGAGCCACCGTTCTCCCTGAGCAGGGGACCGGCTTCGCCGGCCATTTCGTCCGAAAAGAACACACCGGTCCTCCCGAGAGAGTTGGCCGAAAATAGGAATTGAGAGTCGAGGGGTCACTGCCCGCTCGAAGCAGAGGTGCTCCCTCGACTGCGCTCCTCAGGAACAGCACCGTTCCCCCCGAGCGAAGTCGAGGGGTCACCTGCGGCGCGGCGCAGAGGTGGCATCTCGACTGCGCTCGATGCGAACGGTGGGTCTGTTCCTTCAGACGAAATCGCCGGCGAAGCCGGTCCCCTGCTCGGGATGACCGGTGTGCGCTCCATATTTCGATCAACCCTGCGAGCGCAGTCGAGGGACTACCCCCACTTCGCGCTGCAGGTGACCCCTCGACTCCGCTCGGGGGGACCGGTGGCTGCCCTATTCACCAGCCTCTTCGGGAGAGGGTTGTGAGGGCCTCAGCGAAGTGAGACGCCGATGATCCGGTCGAGGATCGCGCCAACCGCATCGCGGGAAAGCCCAAGCGACGCGGCCTGACTCAACAAGCGCGAGCGAAGGTCCGCCTCCCGAACAGGATCGACCCGCTCGACACCGTTCGCCTGCTTCCACGCCCAGATCTCCTGAACGACGCCAGCGCGCCGCGCGAGCAAGCGGATCAACTCGGCATCGAGCTCATCGAGCTGACCGCGCTTCTCATTCAAGCTCACGGAGACAACGTCCTCATCGTGCCCGCGGTGACGCCGAACTGCTCATGCACCTCGAGGCGCTGCTGAAGCTCGGAAGGACTGCACTTGCCCTGGAGCAGGTCCTTCCACGCCGAGAGCACCGAAGCGGTGGTCGCCTGGTCTTCCCACACCAGCTCGACCCGGAAACGTTTGACGCCCGCCTTCAGCAAACGCGGCACCGCCTTCCCCGCGCTCTGAGCCTGCGCGTTGAACACGGTGTTGCGGCACCCGATGTCGACCACCACGGGGTGCTGGCGCCCTTCCCTGTCCTGCAGCGCGATCTTCTGCTTCTCGCACGGCCTGCCGCAGGTCCTGAAGTCACGCCCCTGCGAGATGGTGTGCGCGTAGACGCAGTGCTCGGTGTGGAACGTGGCGATGTGGTGATGCACCGCCACGGTGATCCGATCCGCCGGGAGCGAAGCCAACATCGCGTGCAGCTGCGTCTCGTCGAGATCGTGCGCCGCGGTGAGCGTGTCGCAGCCCATCGCGAGCAGATGCCGCGCCGTGACTGAGTTCGTCACGTTGAGCGAGAAGTCCCCGTGCACCACAGGGCCCGCAACCGCCGATCGCGAGAAGTGAACGAGCCCACCCCAGTGCCGCACCAGCACCGCATCGGGAGCGAGCTTCTCGATGCGCCGATCGATGCCGTCTTCACCCGGTTTCTGCACGCGGGTCGTGGCGATGACGACGTGCAGCCCCGCCTCACGAGCGCGCGCGACGGCCTTCTCCAGGCCGACGAGCTCCATCCAGTCGAGCTCGACTTCAGGCAGCCCCGCGGCGATCACCGCCTCGAGCTGAGGCGCGGTCCGCACCAACGGAATCAACCGCGGCTCCGACGGCGCCACCCAGGGACGACGTGCGGGGAGCAAGGCCGCCTGCTCGGCCAACTGCGCTGCGACCGGCACCGGAGAGATCTGATGACGACGGGCCGCGAGCACCTTCGGCTCGAGCTCACCCACCAATGAACGACGCAGTGCTTTGAGCGCAGAGGGAGGCAAGTGAAGGCCGTTGCCGAGCGCCTCGAGGTCCAGCTCCGCGAGCTTGAAGGGCGTGCCACCAAAGCTGCCCAGCTTTTCCGAGAGCAGCTCGACACCCAGGCTCGCATTCGACGCAGCGCTCAGCACGGCCTCGCTGCGCCCGGTGACCGAAACGCCCTTCCCCACGTTGCCCAGCGCCGTCGCGACCGCCGTGAGCGGCTCACCGAGCACGCCCGACACCACGAGCTTCACCGGAATGTTCCCCAGCGCGCCCCGCATGCCCTCATCGACAGCCGCGTTCGCATCTGAAGTCAGCCGCGGATCACTCGAGAGCCACACCTTGTCGCCGGGGCGCACCTTCGACAGATCAGGGCCCGGTCGACCAAAGCGCAGCCACCACCCACCGGGCGCGGTCTCCACGCCGAAGAGCGGACCACCCGGTTCTTCATCTTGCGGACGGCCCGTATCGAAGCCCACGCCGCAGCCGGGAATGGGCTCAGGGAGCTCGAGCGGAACGCCGCGATTGTCGGCCGGGTTCGCGCCACCGATCACCGGCAGCGAGACCTTCATCGAACCGAGCGGCTGACCGAGCTTTCCGATCGCCACGCCACCGGTCGCTTCTCTCTTCGCGCGACGAATGCGCACCGCACCCGGCTTGAGCTCGACCACTTCACCGAGCAGCGCGCCACGGTTCTTGGGGAAGCGGCCCTCGACCATGCTCTGGTGATCCGAGCCGCCGAGAAACCCATCGGAGAACCCGCGCGAATACGCCACAGCCATGCGGCCCAGATCGCGCTGGAGCTGCTGCTGTGCCTCGGCCGACGTGTCGCGCTGCTCCGCGATCGCATCACGCCAGCGCTTGTACCCCTCGACCGCCGAGAGCACGTACGCCGGGCCCTTGAGGCGGCCTTCGATCTTCAGGCTGGCGACGCCGATGTCCGAGAGCTCTGAGACCGCGCGAGCGCCCGCCAGATCCATCGGGCTGAGCAGGTACGCGACGTCACCGAGATCGCGCACCTCGCCGTCGACGACCAACTGATACGGCAACCGGCACGACTGCGCGCACTGCCCGCGATTGGCCGAGCGACCGCCCCAGGCCTCCGAGGTGAGGCACTGGCCGCTCCACGACATGCACAAGGCGCCGTGAATGAAGACCTCGAGCTGCAGCGACGTGCCGCGCGCGAACGTGCGGATCTCGTCGACGGACAGCTCACGAGGCACCACCACGCGCGTGGCCCCCAGCTGCTGCGCGAACGCCGCGCCTTCAGGGCTCGAGATGGTCATCTGCGTCGAGGCATGCACCTCGAGCGTGGGAGCGACCGCGCGCGCCAACAACGCCACCGCGGGATCCTGCACGATGATCGCGTCGACGCCGGCGCCAGCGCACGCCCGCAGCACCGACTCGGCGAACGACAGCTCGTGCTCGAACACCAGGGTGTTCAACGTCACGTACGCCCGCGCACCCGCGCGATGAATGCCATCGACCAGCGAAGGCAACCGCTCCACCGAGAAGTTGGTGGCCCGGGCGCGCGCGTTCATGCCCCCGTCGAGACCGAAATAGACGGCGTCCGCACCGGCGGCGAGGGCAGCCGCGAGGCTGTCGTCATCACCTGCCGGAGCGAGGATCTCGGGGACGTCCATGCGAGTCAGTGGCGCAGCCGCGCGTCTTTGAGGCCCGAGACGATCGCCACGTGGTCGCCGACCGTGAGCGCGTCATAGAGCTTGAGGATGTCTTCGTTGGAGTGCCGCACGCAGCCGTGGCTGACGTCTTCGCCGAGCTGCTTGTTGTTCGAGGTGCCGTGCAGTTCTTCACCCGAACGCGAGCCATCGGCCCATGAGAGGTCGAGGATGCGGGGACCGAACACGGCGCCGCCCCACAGCCGCTGACCGAGGGCGACGGACTCTGCCTCGCCGAGCTTGGTGGTGACCTTCTTGAAGCCCTCGTCCGTCGAGGTCGCCTTCGCGCCCACCGCGTTCATGAGGATCTTCTCGAGCTTGCCCTGCTTGTCGAAGAGGAAGGTGCGGTGCTCGTCCTTGAGCACCACCACGCGCACCGGCTTGCCCTCGAAGAAGGGCACCGGCACGTTCTTCGACTGGCCCTGCTGACCTGCTGCCGGAGCGAGCTGATCGAGGGCGCGCAGCGTGGCCGCGTCGACGATGCCGGTGGCCTTCACGTCGGGGAACATCTTCGAGGCGTTGACCTGGAAGTTCTTCACGGCATTGGCCGACATCGGGCCGTACGAGCCATCGGCCGCGCCAGGCAGCGCGAAGCCCATGTCGCTCATCGCCTGCTGCAGCTTCTTGACGCCGTCCCCCCTGGCGCCAGCGGTCAGCGTGCCGCCCGCGAGCACGGCGCCCAGCTCGGCATCGCCTGCGAACCGGGGGTTGAGCAAAGACGGGCCGGCAGGGCGCGCACCCGGGCGGGTCGCCGGCGTCCACGCGGGGTTCGCAGCGTCCGTCGTCTGCGGCGCGGGGGCCGATGCAGGCCTGGCGCTGGTGGGGGTCGTCGCGGCGGGGCCGTTATTGCGGCCGAGGGGAGCAGGCATGAGGTTTGTCGATAGCAGGTTTTGAGAGCGAAATCAGTGGTGCGCCTGGCGGCGGGCGGCCTCGACGACCAGGGCGATCAGCGAGCTGGCCGAGGTGACGCGCTTGCCTTCGATGCGGCTGCGCAGGGTCACGCAGAGATCCCAGGCTTCCTGGGTGGTGAGCGGGCGGCGCGCGGCCTTGCGACCTTCGTTGCTCACCAGCACGGTCAGCTCGCCCGACTTGCCGTCGAGCATCACGTCGATGTCTTCGCGGGCCGTGCGGCCGGTCAGCAACACCACGGCGCCGAGATCGCTCACCGAGCGAGGGGCGAAGTCGGCCAGCGTGGTCGGGAAGATGGCGTCGTTGACGGCCTTGAGCACGGAGCCGGTGATCGAGTCGACCCACGGCACGTTCTGCTGGAAGCGCGCGAGCGCGGGGCCGATGTCGCGCAGATCCGATCGGCTCAGCTCGGTTTCTTCGCCCTCGTGCGTGACGACGCGGAACTCGCCGGAGGTCTCCATGAAACGCAGCTCGACCTCCTGCCCTCCGACCTGACCACGCACGGCCGCTTCACCGGACTCTTCGATGCGCTCGACTCTGTTCACGCGGAAGGCCTTGAACGGGCGGGGCTGGGCGGTGAATCGGGGGGTGGGTTCGCTGTCGGTGAACATGTTCTCTTGGGCTCCTGAGATAGTTCTCGAAGAACGCCACCGGCTTCGGGCGACAGTCGTACGGACCTTTCACGACACGGATTTAGTCCATTGATTACTGGGGCTTAGGTCGATTTCGCGAGCTTTGAGCCTACTTGGCGGTTACCCACGCGGCCGGGGGTTTCAACATGCGCTGGTTCATTGCCGTGCTCGCCGTGGTGTCTGCTTTGCCGGCCTGGTCGCAGGACGCGACCAAGACCGATCCGGACAAGTACAAGGTGGTCGAGGAGAACGCTCGCGTTCGGGTGCTGCGGTACCACGACTCTCCGGGGCAGAAGACGGCGCAGCATGCCCACCCCGAGTTCGTGATGTACGCGCTGGGTCCGTTCAAACGGCGGCTGACGTTTCCCGACGGGAAGACGATGGAGCGGGTGTTCAAGGCGGGCGACGTGGTGCTGATGCCTGCGCAGAGTCACATCGGCGAGAACATCGGCACCACGGATACTGAGGTGTTGCTGGTTGAACTCAAGGAGCCTTCGAAGAAGTGAGGCCCTCACCCTGACCCTCTCCCGGAGGGAGAGGGAATGAGTTGTTCAAGGGGAAAGGATGATTCGCGGGGCGCAGAGCGCCTGACGAACCTGCGCGAGCGCGGGCTCTGAAGCGGCCTCTGCCTCGGTCATGCGACGAACGTAGATGTCGCGACCGCCCGTGACGGCCAGCTTCAGCTCACCGAGCAAGGTCATGGCGGCGTCGAGCATCGTCTTCGCCTCTTCTGCGCCCTTCGCTTCAGCCGCGACCCCACCCTTCTCCTTCAGGTGCTCACCGAACCGCTTGATCGCATCGCGCGTCTTCACCTGGTCGAACGCCGCGAGCGCTTCCTTCACCGACTCGGTGCCCACTTTGATCAACCGAACCTGCGTGGTGCTGCGGAACTCGGGCGCCGGCACCTGCAGATCGGTGAACGCACCGAGCAACCCCTCTTCCGCCGCCTTGAACTGGAAAGGCACGACGTCGAGGAACAGGAAAAGCGGGTCGATGCCCTGCTTCGCCGCGGCGAGCTCTTCGTCACCGAGCGGCGGGAACGTGGCCGGCGCGCCGACGAACAGCAGCGGCATCACGACCTCCTGCCAGAACTCTTCTGCAGCAGGGCCGGTGTTGGTGGTCGCGCTGTTGAGCAGACCGACGGTCTCCACCACGCGGGGCGCGCGGGCGGCCTGGGTGATGATGGGCTTGCCGCCTTCGAGCCGTCCGAGCGCACCAACCAATTGCTGCTCGAGCTGCTTCTTCAACTCCGCAGGCAGCCGGGGCGCGCGGTTGATCGCGTCGCGCAGATCGATCGAGAGCCGCTCGGGCGCCGAATCCCACGCCTTCTTGAGCTTGGCCGGATCGACGCCGACCACCTGCACGAACCCGGGGTCGAACAGCCGCATGTAATCTTCGGGGCCCAGCCGCATCGGCTGACCTGCACCCGCGCCGAACTTCGCCTGAGCGAGCGAGGTGCGAATGGTCTTGGTGACCTCTTCCACGCGCTCCAACTTGCCAGCGCCGAGCGCATCGACGACCGCACCAAACGGCGCGAGCATGATCAACGCATCGGGAAACCCGAGCGACGCGCCTTCAGGGGTCTCGCGGTAGGGGAACCAGAACGCCTGGTATTCCATGTGAAGCCGTTCACCCATCGCCGCGGCGAGGCCCAGCGCGATCACCTGGTGCTCGGGCTGCGCGGGATTGAAGGGACCGCCGAGCAGTTTGATGACGCCCTTCTCGATGTCGGCCCAGCTGTCCTTCACCAGATCGACGGGCTTGCCCTCGAGCTGCGCGAGGACGGCGGTGACTTGCTGAAAGGCTGAATCGAGCTGCGGCGGGCGGGGCATCGACATGGTGCGCGGGCTCGTATCACGTCAGCGCCGAATCGAAATCCCCTCGAATAGCAGAGCGGTACTGGCCGCAATCCATCGCTCCAGCACCACCGTCGACTCGCCTGCCCCGGCCACGTGGCGCACGCCCTCGAAGATCATCGAGTTGATGGCGAGCGCGGTGATCTCGGTGTCCAACCCCGCACGCAGGAAGCCGCGCGCGACCCCGTTGTCGAGGTAGGCCTGCGTGGCGATCCCGAAAAAGGTGACGGCGGCCTGCAGCTTCTCGTTGAGCTCAGCGCTGATGCCCGGCGCCTCCACGAAGAGCAGCCGCGCCAGCGAGCGGTTCTTTTGAAACGCGTCGAACAACGAGCGGCCGATGCGTTCGACCTGCGCGCGGTACTGCTCGACCGACTCACTCGCGGTGGGACTTTCAGAGGCGAGCACGAGCGTGACCTCGCCCATCACTTCCTCGATCACCGCGTGGAACACGTCGAGCTTGCTCTTGTAGTACCGATAGAAAGTACCCAGCCCCATGCCCAGCTCAGTGGCGATCTGGCCCACCGTCGTCGCGTGGTAACCATGCTTGCCGAACACCGTGGCGGCGGCCTCCAGAATGGCCCTTCGTTTTTCCTCGGTTCGCACGCGGGCCATAGTTTCTCAGCAGATTCAACAGCTTAACTCATCAACGGCAAGCAGTCTTGTTTGACAGATAACGATAATGATATGTCACTTTCGTTTTCATCACCACGCAGGGGTTCACCATGGTTCAGGTCGATGTCTTCTGGTCGTACGGAATCGGAGCGGGCCTCGGCCTCGCCAGCGCAGCGGCCGGAACGAAGGTCGAAAAGGTGAAGGACCTGCTCGAGAGCGCGCCCGCGGTTCAAACGCTGCTCTTCCTTTCGATCGTCTTCGCGCCTTCAGGCTTCGTGCTGCTGTGGAGCTTCCCCAGTTGGGAAACCATGCACGTCGGTACGCGGGAGCTCCCTGGCTGGCTGGTGGCGATCTTCGGCCTCACCAACATCACGCAGGGCCTGCTCGGCTTCGTGGTGGCGCGTCGGCTGAGCGCGTGCGGCAAGGCGTTCACCGCGTACTTGCACTGGGTGGGCGGCTACTTCGGCATGTTCTTCATCCTGGTGCACGGCTGGGACGGCTCGGGCTACCAGCGCTTCTTCTCCCCGACCCGCGAGGCGCTGAACGGATGGACGTGGAGCACCGCCGCGGGCTGGCTCACCTCTGACGTGGCGATCACGCTGATGGTGATGGGCGTGGTGTTGATCCCCTGGCTGGTGGGGTTGACGGTGAGCTGGCTGGGTCAGAGTGGTCGCGCTCCGGGCAGCGCGGTGTTGAGCGTCTCGGTGCTGGGGCTGCTGATGGTCGGCGTGCCTTCGCTGGCGATCGCCTCGAGCGTGATGGTGCGTCAGGCCGGTGCGATCGGCGGCCTGCTCGGGACGGTGGCGATGTTCGCCCTGCTCTGCGCGCCGCGCTTCGGGTTGTTGCGCTGGCACTTCGAGTCACTGGGGTTCGCGCCGGCTCGCGAGTCCTCGCACCGCTCCATCGCGCTCGGTGCGAGCCGATGAACGTCTTCATCACAGGTGCCACTGGAGGCATCGGCCGCGAGTTGGTGAAGCACTTCCTTCGCGACGGGTGGTCGGTGTTCGCTGGCTGCCTCGAGAGCGAGTCGGTTGAGCTCGGCGCGATCGCAGTGCCTCTCGACGTGACGAGCGATGCGTCGGTGAACGCGGCTCGTGAGCTGGTCGGCGTTCCTGAGCTGCTCATCAACAACGCGGGCATCGGCCTGCTCGGCCCGATGGCGGAGCTGCCTGACGAGGTGATCTGCAGGCAGTTCGACGTCAACGTGCGTGGACTTGCTCGCGTCACCCGCGCCTTCGCGCCCAACATGTGCCGTCGTGGCTTCACTGCAGAAGGCCTCGCGGCAATCGCAGTGGAGCGATGCACTCGCTCACACCATCGCTCGCAACGACTCGTTCTCGGCCGTGCAGATTCGCCCTGAACAGTTCGCGGCCGTGGTGCTGCGTGCTGCGAAATCGAAGCGGCCTCGCGCTCGGTACCGCGTGGGCGCGCTGGCTTCTTTGTTGATCAGACTCGGAGCGCTCCTGCTGGTGGGGCTGCTCGACGCGGTGCTTCGTTCGATGACCGGCCTCCACCTCACCCAGGAAAACCACCCATGATGCCTGCTTCCCACCAACCGTCGCCGCACCACTCGCCTGTCCCGCCGCCGCCCGGAGCCCGTTCGCTCAACGTCGAGGGCTTCACGTTCACGCCGCCCATCGGCTTCCGCACGGAAGAGCAGACCATCGCCCTGCGCATGGTGGTCGATGGTCCTGCGCCGAGTCTGATCGTGCAGAGCAAGCCTGCTCGCGCCGGTGCCTCGCTCGAGGAAATGGCAGGCCAGACGTTCTCTGAGCTGACTCAGACCATTCCGGGAATGAAGGGCGCCAGCCGCAGCGAGTTCACCTTCGCCGATGGCGGCAGCGGCATCGTGCTCGCGTACACCTTCCCCACTTCGACCGGAGAGCTGCGGCAGTACTTCGTGCTCCGCCTTCACCAGCAGCGGTTGTGCAGCATCACGCTCACCCTGCCCTCCGCATCGCTCACCGAGGGCAATGCGCGGCTCTTCATGGGTGCCATTGCTTCACTCTCACCGGCTTGAAGGAATCACCATGACCAGGATCAATGGAAATCAGCCGCGTGGTGTGACGCCCTCGATTGCAGAGGCTCCGAAGCCGAAGGCGGCCGCTGTCGAAACTTTGAAGGCGGGCTGGGGTGCGAAGACTTCGTCTGCGCCTCCTCCGAAGGCAGCGCCCATTCCCGACAAGCAGAAGGAGATCGTCTGCCCCGTGCTCGCGTCGATGGTGAACGAAGGGCGGATCAAGCTCGCTCCGGATGGCGCGTTGAAGCTGTCCGATCTGCGTGCGGCCACGAAGGAACTGCAGATGGATGCGGGGCTGCGCGGCGGCCTGAGCGCGACGGGGCTCATCGCAAATGCGCCCAGCGAAATTCTGCACAACACGATTCACGGCTCGATGAACGTGCTCGAGCTGAGGTCGGGGCCGATCAAGCACCCGGGTGACAGCGAGATTCTCACTGCGGGCAAGTTCGACCAGGGGCGGTTCGATGCGCTGGTCTCGCATGCGGAAAATGGCGTGATGACCGTCGACTCGTTCTCGAAGGCGATCGCGGCGAACGTGCAGCGGGATCTCAAGCCGGGTCAGTCGATCGACACGCTGGTGCGAGGGAAAAACTTCTCGGCGGTCGAGTTTGGGGCGTTGTTGGCGAGCTTCGGGAAGACAGACCCGAAGAGCGGGAAGCTCGGGATCTCCGTCGAGGACATGCGGGCGCTGTATCAAGACAAGAAGTTGCCCACGGCCAACCCGGCTTCGTTGGTTGAGGCGACTGCGCTGACCGCTTCGTTGACGATGAAGGCCGATGGGGCTCTCGCTGCGGCGGGGTTCAGGTCGCTCGCGACGGCGACGGGCTTGTCTGATGCGGGGTCGCGGATCTCACAGGGGAAGGAGTGCAGTGCCGCGGGGCAGGCGGCGATTGGTGCCGGGAAGGCGGCGAATTGCCCGCATATGAACAAGGCAGGGCAGATGCCGGGCAACCCCAATGATGCGATCAATGCTCATGTCTAGGTAGCCCCTCACCCCGACCCTCTCCCCGTTTCACAGGGAGAGGGAGACCATGAGATCTCCCGCTACCTTCTGGGCCCTTCGCTCGTCACCGGGAAAATCGGTTTCCAGATAGAGGCGCGTGAGGCGGCCGGCCTTGTTGATCGCCAGCGTGTCTCCCCGAATCACGCTGAGCAGGGCCACGAACAGCAAGGAATAGCCGCGCTGCACTTCTCCGATTGATTCGGGCGCGAAACCCAAAGAGCGCTTCGCGAACTCGAAGTACTTCGGCAGCGCGTCTTTCACTGCAGCGCCGTGGTGTTCGATGGCGGCGACCACATCGCGCGTGGTCTCGAGGCCGGAGAGCCGCAGCAGCTTCACCAGGTAGTCTGGAAAGAAGTGGGCCTGGCCGAACTCGGTGTGCAGTGACTGCGCGACTTCGCGGTCCAGCGCCTCGATCGCAGGCTGACGCACCAACGCGTCGAGCGAAACGAGATCGATCGACAGCGCCCCACTCTTCGCGAGCGTCGAACGCGCTGCTTCACGCGACGAGGCGAGCTCGCGGCGAATCGAGACGAACTCTTGATCAGCGATCTCGAGCAGGCCCGCCACGCGGCTGAAGCGGCGCCGAATCGGCTCGGGCATCGCGTCATCCACCTTGTAGCCGAGGTCGTGTTCCACCTCGGCCCACGCATGCTGCAACACCGTTCGCAGCTGAATCTCGAAACGGAAATCAGGGTGCGGACCATCGGCGACGCCGCACACGTAGTGAATCGATCGGTAGCCGGCGGGCTTGGTCTTGTCAGCCGAGTGCGTGAAGTCGACGCGAAAGTGCTGCTCGATGAGCCGTGACACCTGCTCGAGGTGATCCTCGAAGTAGGTCGCCACACGCAGCGCCACGAGGTCGGTCACGTCCCATAGGTGGCGGTAGGTCTTCTCAGGCCGGGACAACTTGTGGGCCAGGCTCACCGGGCTCTTGAGCCGCCAGGTGACGAACTGCACGGGCACGCCCGCCTGCACCAACAAGGCGCGCAGCTCAGCTTCCAATCTCTGGCCGAGCGCAGTGAGGGCCGCGCGGCGTTCGTCGAACTCATTGACCATCAACGCGCAGCGTAGCTTCCTCCGCAGAGATAAGGTGCGCGCCTCATGCGTCGTCTCAGTCTGCCGTTCGTGTTGCTGCTCGTGGGCTGCGCGACCACTTCCCCCCGGTTCGACCAGGAGCTCGCCACCTCCTTTGCGCAAGACGACATGCGCAAGCTGGAGACCGCCGACGCAGAGATCTACTACCCCGCGCAGTACGCCGAAGCGGCCAAGCGGGTCGCCGCGCGTGCCTCGGAGTGCCTCAAGGCGATGCGAGCGCACGACGTCACCAAGCGCGACTACGGCCGCGCCCTGCTCTTCCTGACCTCGGCCAACTACAACAACGCGTACGTCGGCGGGCAGTCGGGCGGTGAGCCGCTGCAGCTCGTCAACCCGCTCTCAGCCACCTCTGAGTTCTTCCACTGGTTCGGGCTCGGCGGCGCTGAAGCAGGCGATGTCGCGTGCCACGAGATGTTCCACTTCGTGCACTACGAGCAGGTGCAGGGCTTCTGGGAAGTCGTGAACACGGTGTTCGGCCCGGTGCTGCCGCCGCAAGCGTTCCTCGAGCGCTGGTTCACCGAAGGCGTGGCGCAGTTCTACGAGGGTCGAATCGCGCGCAGCGTGGGCCGGCCGTTCAGCCCCGTGTACCGCGGCAGCTTCGATTCGTTCGTGGCGATGCGTGGCGGCTCGGTGTGGCCCGGCGATCTCTCGCTGAGCCAACGCGAGCTCGCTCCGTACAGCGGCGCGTACATCACCGGCCTCTATTTCACCGAGTGGCTGGTGGCGAAGTACGGCGAAGACAAGCTGTGGCAGCTGATGGACATTCAGGGCCGCAGCGTCTTCTCGCCGTTCGGAGCGACCCTGCGTTTCAAGCAGGTCTACGGGCTCTCCACCGGCGCGTTGATCGACGAGTGGTCGAAGGAGCTCGCTTCGACATTGGTGGTGCGCACGCGGCCCGCTGAAGAGCGTTCGCTCCTTCTTGACGTCAGTCAGCTCGCGCGCATGGCCTCTCACCCCGCGAGTGGCACCTTGGCGATCGTCTCTTCAGGCAATGAGCAGGTGCCGATGCTGCGGATCCTCGAGCGCGATGGCGCGGTGCGCGTGGAACGCCGCCTGGCGAAGCTTGGCACTGATCGCGACTACGTCTACGTGGGGCCGGGCAGCATGAGCGGGCTCTCGTTCACGGCCGATGGGAAGTTTCTCTATCTGCTCAACGACGACCTGATCGATCGAGGCGACACGCGCGCGCAGATCTGGAAGGTCGATGCGCAGACGGGTGAAGTGCAGAAGGTCTACCAGGACGTGGGCCGGGGAATGGGCGGCTCGGTCTCGGGTGACGGCCTCACGTTCACCTTCGTCGATTTCCCTGCCGGCAAGTCGCGCATCATCGAACGCGAGCTGGAAGCGGGGCTCGATCGCGTGGTGGCCGAGTTTCCGATGGGCGTCTCGGTGTCGGCCCCGCAGTGGAATGCCGCGCACACGCAGTTGGTGTTCTCGCGCTTCGACTCGAACGGCTGGAACCTGGTGTTGCTCGAGGAAGACGGCACCTCGCGCGATCTGACCACCGACGGCGCCTTCAACTACGCCGCGAAGTGGAGCGACGACTCGCACCTCATCTTTGCGCGCACCGCCGGCAAATACCTGCAGGCCCACCGCATGGATCTGACGAGCGGAGCCATCGAGCGGCTCACCGACACGCCGTACGGCCTGCTCGATCCCGCTCCCGTCGGAGATGGCGTGGTCGCGGTGGTGCGCGACGGAATTCACTGGTCGATCGACACGATGCCGGGCGCTGCGAAGGAGACGCTCACGCTCGAGCCGGTCGCCATTCCCGAGAAGCACGAGCCGCCACCGCTCGAGGTGACCTTCGACGAGCAGTACTCCTCGCTCGATCACCTGTTCATTCCGCAGCTGCGCGTGCCGAGTGGAACGCTCGGCTTCAACCAGGCCAGCGATGGTTCACTCACCTTCAACGGCTCGGTCGCCGTTTCGCTCATGGGCCGCGATCGACTGGGCAAACACACCTGGGCGATCAACGGGTACCTCGGCCTTCCTGCGCTGGAGAACCAGTTGCAGCTCGGCTACCGCAACCTGACCCTGGCGCCCTGGGCTTTGATCGCCAGCGCCGAACGCAGCGCGTATGCCACCGAGGCGTACTGGACCGGCGGTCTCTACGCCTCGCGCACCGTCTTCACCGTGCCCGTCTTCTTCGGCCTTCAGACCGAGGTTTGGCAGCCGTTCGGACAAGCGGCCGAGAAGTTCATCGGTCCCACCTTCGCGATCTCGTACTTCGCGGGTGACAGCACCGCCTACGCAGGGGCCCAGCGCACCTTCAGCTTCTCGCTCGACGTCTCGGCGTATCCGCGGTTCCTGGCCAGCGAACGCGACATGCTCGACCTGCGCAGCTCGGTGGGGCTGTCGTTGCCGTTGCCGTTCTCGAAGCGCCACTCGTTCTCGGTCTCGGCCACGGGGCGCGTGTTGCCAGGGGCGCCGGCGGGTGCCTTGCGGGTGGGTGGCACGTCTTCACTGACGACCTTGTTCGAGCGAGGCAGCAGCGATCCATTTCCCGCGGGGCCCGGGGTGTATCTGCCCGGAACGCTCGTGGAAGGCGTACGCGGCTTCGACGACTTCGCCCTGCGCGCCCAGTACCTGGCGCTCTTCAATGGGCGGTACCGGTACAGCTTCATCATCGACCGAGGGTTCGCGTCGTTGCTCTACATCTTCCCGTCGATCTTCTTCCGGCAGGTCGACGTCGAGGCGTTCGGGGCAGCGGCGATCACCGAGTCGCAGGTGGCGCGCAGTGCGGGTGTGGCCGTCTCCTTCCGCACGTCGATCGGCGGCTTCATTCCCGTCTCGCTGACGTACCAATTTGCCTGGCGTTTCGACTTCGGGCTGCCACCGCTCCATGTGGTGGGTGTGTCCTTCGACTGAAGGCGGGCAGGCTGGTAGGGTCCGGCCCATGCGTCGCCCGATCAACGGCCTGTTCCTCGCGCTGAGCCTCTTGCTGGGAGCGTCGGCGTTTGCTGCCAACGAGCGCCGGCACAAGCCGTCGGAGTACCAGGAGATCACCGACGAAGATCGCACCGCCGCCCGCGACAAGGCGCGCTCGCGGGTCAGCAGTTGGCGAGAGACCGAGCTGCCGCCTGAGTACGAGTTTCCGTGGATGCAGATCGGCTTCGTCGCGCTGGCCTTCGTGGTCGCCACGCCGTTCGCGATCGGCGCGTACAACCGTCACGCCGCAGAAGTCAGGGCGATCGCCGAAGCGAGCAACACCGCCCCCCGCAAGCGCACCAAGCCCGCGCCGGTCAAAGAGTAGAAGCGCTAGAACAGTAAGAAATGAAGTCACCGTTCCTCCCGAGCAGGGGCCCGGCTTCGTCGGCGATTTCGTCCGAAGGAACAGACCCACCGTTCGCATCGAGCGCAGCTCGGGGGGAACGGTGCTGTTCCTGAGGAGCGGAGTCGCGGGAGTACTTCCGCTTCGCTCGGCAAGTGGCCCCTCGACTGGGCTCGCAGGGTTGATCGAAATAAGAAGCGCACACCGTGCATCCCGAGCGGAGTCGAGGGAGTACCTCTGCTTCGAGCGGGCAGTGACCCCTCGACTGCGCTCGGGGGGACCGGTGGGTTCTCAATTCCTATTTGAGCCAGCCAACCTGTTCAGCGAGCCACGGGCGTGCGCTTCAACAACGCGTGCCGCTTGTGATGCAGCTCGAGGTTGAGCGGATCGACACCCAGCGCCAGCTCACAGTTGCGAATGGCATCGGGGATCTTCCCGTCGGCCTCGAAGCCGCTCGCGGTGATCAACAACATGCGGCCACGCGCTTCAGCGCCGGGGCTGGCCGACAGGAAGCGCAACCGAACTGCTTCGAGCTCAGGCACGCGCAGGCCGGCCGACAGACACATCGCCACGCCGCGCCAGTTCGAGCGCATGCCATCGAACTCGACCCGCTTGCCCGTCACGCCCAGCACCTCGACCGCCTGGTGCACGCGCTCGAGCGCCGCGTCGATCTGTCGCGCCTGATTCGGAGAGACCGGCCGCTTGCGCAGCTCACCCAGCTGCCGCGCGATCTCCCGGCCCTTCGAGCGCACCTGCGGAATGTCGATGTCCTGCGGCAGGCCGAGCACCACGTAGTGATCGCCCTGAATGCGCTTGCGGAAGTCGGCCAGCGCGATGTCGGCGATGCGATCGTCGGTGACGGCGGGAGCGGGGGCAGGCGGCTCGAGCGGGGAGACCGGCAAGCCCTTGGTGAGCATGTCGAGCGCCTCGCGCTGCTCCGGTCGCACCGAGGTGAACTGCACGCCAAACCCCTGCGGCATGTTCCACGCTTGCGCCTGATCAGCCGAGACGTGACGAACCACGTCACCCTGCACGGCGCCCACGTTGGGAATCGTCAACATCACCCGCGAGAAGACGCGCGGCGGTGCGCTGGTGCTGCAGAGGAAACACCCGGCCCGTGAGACGTCTTGCACCTGGAGCTTGAGGGTGGGCCCGCCATCGGGCTTCACGTCGACCTCGAAGCTGGCGATGTGGCGGGGCGGCGCATTCGCGCCCGGGCCTGAGGGGTTCTTGGCCGCCTGCGAGCCCGAAGAACCGGCGGGCGTCATCTTCTGCGCTTCGGGCGGCGTGGGCGTGGCGCGCCCCAGCGAGTCGGAGCTCGGCGACTGCACCATCACGCCGCTCGAGTTGTTGCCCGATTCCTTGAGCGCCGCTTCCATCGCGCGGCCGAAGTCACCGCAGCTGGCGAAACGAGACTCGGGCCGCTTGGCGAGCGCCTTCATGATCGCCGCCGAGATGCTCGCGGGAAGGTTCGGGTTGAGGGTGTGCGGCGCCTTCGGCTCCTGGCTCAGGTGCGCCACCAGCATCGCGGTGATGGGCAGCCCAGCGAACGGCGTGCGGCCGGTGGCCAGCTCGTAGGCGATGACTCCGAGCGAGTACTGATCCGTACGCCCATCGATGTTGTCGCCGCCTGCCTGCTCCGGCGCCATGTAGTCGGGCGTGCCGATGATCACCCCGGTGGCCGTCTTCCGGTTGCTCATCGTGCTCTGAAGCTTGGCGATGCCGAAGTCGAGGATCTTGACGAAGTCCTCCTGGCGGCCCCGCTTCACCAGCATCAGGTTCTCGGGCTTGAGATCGCGGTGCACCACGCCCAGCTCGTGCGCTTGATCGAGCGCGTCACAGACCTGCACGAGAATCGGAACCGCGCGGGTCATCGGCATCGAGCCGCCCACCTGTGACTCGAGCGAGTTGCCCTCGAGGTACTCCATCACCAGGTAGTAGCGGTTGGGCGGCAGCACGTTCATGTCGAAGATGCTGACGATGTTCGCGTGACCGATGACGTTGACCGCGCGCGCCTCGGCGTAGAACCGCTGCACGAGATCGGCGTTCGACGAGAGGTGCTCGTGGAGGAACTTGATCGCCACGCGGCTGCCGATGCCGCTGTGTTCGCCCAGGTACACCGAGCCCATGCCGCCCGTGCCCAGCAGGCGGAGAATCTTGTAGCTGCCGACCTGCGCGCCGATCAGCGGATCTTTCGGCGCCACGACCTGCATCGTCGGCGTGGGCATCCTGGTGCCCGGGAGGCTCGACATCGTCTGGGGCAAATCGACCTTGTCGCCGCTGGCAGACGTCCACGGAACGGCGAAGCCGCACGCTTGTTCCGTTGGATGGTCCAGACCACAGACAGCGCAAGGCATGTTCACCCCCAACAGAACGTCGTCACTGAAGACGCCGCAACCTAGCCCAGACCGAACACGGGATCAGCAGCGGTAACCATCTAAAAACAGGGCCCTGTACCTAGTCTTCCAGCAGGCCTTTGAGGGCATCACTGCCAGTCGGCAGTGAGAGCGCCTGAGCGTAGTGGAGCAGCAGCGAACGATTGTCAGCCACGCTCAGGTTCTGCAACTCGAGCGCGCCGATGCGATCTTCGGGCGAGAAGGCGCCGACGGTCTTCTCCATCGAGAGCTTCTCAGGCGCGTAGGCCGACTGCGCCGCTTCGGTCTTCATGATCGAGATGTCGTCACCGCGCCGCAGCTCGAGGGTGACCTCGCCGGTGATGGCGGTCGACACCCAACGCACCAGCGATTCTTTCACCAGCATCGCCTCGGGGTCGTACCAGCGGCCTTCGTACAGCAGCCGGCCGAGGCGTCGGCCCAGGTTGCAGTAGAGGTCGGTGGTGTTCTCGTTGTGGACCGCCGAGAGAATGCGCTCATAGGTCAGGTGCAGCAGCGCCATCGCGGGCGCCTCGTAGATGCCGCGGCTCTTCGCGTCGATGACCCGGTTCTCGATCTGATCGCTCATGCCAAAGCCGTGGCGGCCGCCGATCTTGTTGGCCTCGAGGAACAGCGCGACCAGCGAGTCGAAGCGCTTGCCGTTGAGGGCCACCGGCACGCCGTGCTCCCAGGTCACCGTGAGCGTCTCGGTGTCGATCTGCGTCTCGGGCTTCCAGTGCGCCACGCCCATGATGGGGTTGACGACCTTCATCGACTTGTCGAGGTGCTCCAGGTCTTTCGCCTCGTGCGTCGCGCCGAGCATGTTGCTGTCGGTGCTGTACGCCTTCTCGGCCGACATGCTGTACGGCAGCCCTTCTGCCTCGAGGAACTTCGACATCTCCAACCGGCCGCCGAGCTCAGAGACGAACTGCGCGTCGAGCCACGGCTTGTAGATGCGCAGCTCGGGGTCGACCAACAAGCCGTAGCGGTAGAAGCGCTGAATGTCGTTGCCGCGGTGCGTGCTGCCGTCGCCGAACACGTGCACGTCATCGGCCTTCATCGCGCGCACGATGGCCGTGCCGGTCACCGCGCGGCCCAGCGGCGTGGTGTTGAAGTACTTCTTGCCGCCCACGTGCAGGTGGAAGGCGCCGCACTGAATGGCGGTCAGGCCTTCACGTGCGAGGGAGTCGCGGGTGTCGATGAGCCGGGCCACCTTCGCGCCGTGCTTGAGCGCGATGGGCGGGATGTCGTTGACGTCTTTCTCGTCGGGCTGGGCGAGGTCCGCGGTGTACGCGTGAACGTCCATGCCCTTCTTCGTCATCCACGCCACGGCGGCGCGCGTGTCGAGGCCGCCCGAAAAGGCGAGGCCGATGCGGGTGCTCTTCGGGGGCAGCTGTCGGTAGATGCGGCTCATGAGCGGGCTCAATGGAACTTCTGAGGCGCGCTTGCAAGCCCTGTCGTTGGGGCTAAGTCTCCCTCATGTTGCTCGCCGTCCTCGCTGACGTTTCCAAGCATGACTTCAACCCCATGCGTGAGAACGCCGGCATGGTGGCCATGGGGGTGATCGTGCTCGTCACCTGGCTCGCGTTTCGCCAGATGCTCAAGCTGGCGAACCGCAACAACCAGCAGCCCAAGCCGTAGTTACTGCGGCTGCACGCGGAACAGGCCGCGCAGCTCTTCGGTCTGGCTGGTGGGGAAGAGGCGGCGAATGGCAGTCACCCGCCACTGGTAGAACTGGCCGGGCGTGAGCGCAGGCCCCGCGTAGAGCAGGGTGACGATCGCCTTGTCAGCGATGGCCGCCTGCCAGATTTCGTTACCCAGCCCATCGAACACGCGCAGCACGTAGCCGTCGGCGTTCGAGTGCGTCTCCCATTTGAAGGTGGGGGTGGCGCTGGTGTTCTCCACGCCGTCGTTGCCGGGGCTGATCAGGCCCACCGCGGCGGTCACCTTGAAGGCCGGGCTCACCGCGGGTGAGAGCGCGCCGCCGGTCACCGTGATGCGCTGGAGCTGCGTGCCCGAGATGCCCGGGTCGGGGTCGCGCACGTTGCCGTCGTTCTCGAAGGCGGCGAGCACCACGTACTTACCGTCGGGAATGCCGCTGATGCTCCACGAGCCGGTGATGTTCGGCGTGCTGCCCTCGGGCGCGCGCAGGCCCGGCGGCACTTCGCCCCGACCGAGCGTTTCGATGAACGTGCTCTCGACCACCAGCACCACGCTGGTGCCGGCGTTGTTCGCTCCGGCGACGAGCTGCACGCTGCCGCTCAAGGTCGCGGTGGTGGTGGCCGACTTCTTGAGCTCGACACCGGTGAGGTCGCTGCCCGACACGGTGACGTCGACGGGCGTGTAGTTCACGCCGCGCGAGTAGCCCGACAGCTTGAAGGTGCCGTTGGGCACGTTGAAGAAGACGAACTTGCCGTCAGAGGCCGCGAGCGTGGTGGCCCCGCCAGGCTCGAGCACCAGCATCACGGACTTCTGCTCGGCACTCATCTCGACGGTGCCCGCGATGGAAGGCAGGTTCTGCGCGCTGGCCGCCACGGGCGAGAGGCCGATGTCGGTCTGCGCCGTCTTCAAGATGTACGGCTTGCCGTCTTCGGTGCGCGCCGCCGCCGACGTGTCGACGGGCAACGAGATGCGGCCACCTGAAGGGAACGGCGTGAAGTTCTTCGCCTGGCTGCGCAGCAGCACCTTGCGCGCGACGAAGGCGCCCTTCTCGTCGCTTCGGGTCGAAGGCACGCGCAGCGAATAGGCGCCCGCGGCGCCCGAGGTCACCGCAGGGCCGGCCGGTGCGCCGTTCTCGTCGGTGGCCACCACCGACGCGCCTTCGAGGCCTGCGCTGTTGGAGAGATCGTAGACGCGGCCTTCGAGCTGCACGGGCGGGAAGCACAGCGGCTTCTCCTTGCCGGTGACCGGCTCGCACACTTGATCCTTCGGGCAGCTGGCCGGGTCATCCAGCTTGCACTCGGCAGGACCGCACGCGGAAACGAGGCCACCCAACAGCACGCAGAGCATCAGTCGATTCGTCATGACCCGGGAGTACGCCCGAACAGGTCACTTCGGAAGATCTCACGGTGTGGGCGTTCAGCCCACCACGGAGCGCTCGAACAACATGCGCCCGTCGCCTGCGTGGTAGCGCACGCGCACTTCGCCCGCGAAGGGGTCGAGCCTGAAGGTGGTGTAGTTGTTCACCGCGCTGGACCACTCCCAGGGGTCGCCGCTCGGGTACGCCGGCAGCGGGTTGGGCTTGTTCGCGCCGGGGCCCACCAGCGCCTCGAACAGCGTCGAGCCCGGCCCCGACTTCGCCACGCGGCCAAAACACGCGAAGTGAAAATCGCCCGAGATGAACATCACGTTGCGGGTGCCCGCGGCTTCGATGCCGCGAAGGAGTGCCTCGCGCTGCTTCGGGAAGCCCTGCCAGTTGTCGTCGTTGAACGGCGCGAAGAAGGTCGAGTCGAAGGCGCCGATGGGCACGGTGTTGAGGATCAGCTTGAACGTGGCGGGGCTGTGCGTGACGCCGTCGATCAACCACTCGAGCTGCTCAGGCGAGAGGTACTCGCCCTTCGAACGATTCCGTTCGCTGCGCGCGTCGAGAATGAAGAGCTCGGCGGTCAGCCCCCACTTGATCGTTCTCCAGAAGCGCTGCGGCCGGGTGGCGCTCTGACGAATCGGCTGGTGCTCGAGGAACGCGCGGCGGGCGGCGTCGAGCAGCGCGGGTTTGACCGTGTCGCCTTCCCAGTTGTTTCGCACCTCGTGATCGTCCCACTGCGTGATGAGCGAGGTCGAACCGCGCAGCGCGCCGTACTCGGGCCCGCGCAGCCCATCGGCCCACTTGCGGCGGAAGTCGTCGAGGGAAGAAGCGCCGTCCGTGTAGACCGAGTCTCCCAGGAACACGAAGGCGTCGAGGTCGGTGCGCTCCGAGGCGTGGCCCAGCGCGGAATAGGTGTGGCCCGCCTTGATGCACGACGTCGCGCCGAAGGTGATCACCTCGAGCGCCTCGGCCGCGAGCGCGGTGCGAAAGCGGCCCACCGGGCTGACGTCGCCCGAGCCCGAGCTCGACTCGAAGCGGAAGAGGTACCAGGTTCCCGCCTGCAGCCCGGAGACCTCGATCGTGGCGAAGCCCTCGTCGTTCTGCGCGGGGAAGCGGCGCAACGAGGTGAGGTCGCCCGTCTCGGGCCACACGTTCACGTCGAGCTCATGGCCTCCCGTGTAGTGCGTCCACAACAGGGCGCCATCGGCCAGCGCGTCACCGGCGGCGACACCCAGCGGGAACGGCGCGGTGCTCAGCTTCGAGCCGATGCAGCCCGAGGCGAGCACGCCCGCGAAACCTGCGAGCACGGTGCGGCGGCGGAGCAGCGTCATCGGTGACCTTTCGCTGCCTTGACGGCGCCGATGAGGCCCATCACGTCGACGCTCACGCCGGAGACCGCCGCGCCCGCGAGGCCGACGACCATGGTGCCCTGGCCGCTGCCGTAGTTCTTGCCTTCGGAGGCGGAGCCCGCGAGCAGCATCAGCGCGCTGGCCGCGAGCACCGCGGCGGGCCACCTCGCGTAGCGCCACCAGCCTGCGCGGACCGCCGCGGGATCATCGCCGCTGATCCTGAAGAGCTCGGGGATGAGGAAGAGCGAGATGAGCAACTGCGTCGCGCCCGCGATCGCCACGCCCGCAACGCCGCACATCGGGCGCGGGGCTCCGAACTGCTCGGTGCAGAAGCTGGGAATGCTCAGCGCGAGCACGCCGCCGAGCACCGAGGTGGAGACCGACACCAGGCTCGCCGCGGTGACGGAGAGCGCGAATCGCTCGGGGTGGGGCGCGCTGAGCTTCACCGGCACGGACGGCGCGCCGCCGGTCGAGACCACTTCGGGGATCGGCTCGGCTGCGAACGCGGACAACGAGAAAAGCATCACGGCGAGGAGGGTGTTCTTCACGTCGCGCAGGAATACCTGCTGCGTGATTCAGCGAGCAACCCAGCGGCCTGCCTCGGTTGGCTGTGGGCAAGGCGCGTACCCCCTAGGAGCAGTTCCCTCGGCTGCGCTCACACCGATCCTCCTGAGCAGGGGACCGGCTTCGCCGGCGATTTCATCCGAAGGAACACACCGGTCCTCCCGAGAGCAGTCGAAGGAGTACTTCCGCCTCGCGCTGCAAGTGGCCCCTCGACTGCTCTCGGGGCGAACGGTGGGGTGCTGTTCCTGAGGAGCGAAGTCGAGGGGGCACTGGCTGCCCGACGCAGAGGTGCTGTTGCTTCGGATGAAATCGCCGGCGGGGAGGAACGGTTGGAGTTCATGGTTCACCTCCCAGGTGAACACCGAGGGTGACCATCACCGCGCGCGGCGCACCGGCCGCGAAGTGCAGCGCCGGCACCAGCGAAGGCAAGCTGCCCCCGGTGTGAAAGTCAGAGGCGTAGTTGAGCTCGACCTGTTTGTAGCGATTGTCGAGCAGGTTGGTGGCTGACACGCCGAGGCTCAGCGCCTTCCACGACAACTCGGCTGAAGCGTCGACCACGAAGATGACGTCGCTGCGTTGACCAAACGGCAGCGCGCGTCTCCCCACGTACGTCACGCCGAGACCCAGGCGACCCTTGATGGGCGAGCTCAGCGGTTCCAGCTTGGGGATCGCGTGGAAGACGCTCGCGTCGAGCCGGCCCACGAAGTCGGGCACGTAGGGCACCAGCAGGTTGGTGTCGTCGAACTTCGACTGCACGTAGGTCACGTTGCCGGCGAGATCGTAGAAGCTCCCGCGCACGCG
>JBKJSE010000220.1:0-9357 GCA_046595925.1 Archangium sp.
GATTTCCCAGCAGACGCTGAATGCTCATGCGCGCGTCGGTGCCGATGGTCTTGAGCATCTCGCCACGTTTGCCGATCACGATCGCCTTCTGCGAATCGCGCTCGACGTAGATGTTGGCGAGGATGCGCACGAGGCCTTCCAGCTTGGGCTTCGGCTTGTCACCGGGCTTGGGCGGGGTGACCTTTTTCTTGGCGTTCTTCTTCGGAGCCGGGGGCGGCTTGTCGCGCTCCGACTCGTCGAACTCTTCGACCACCACGGCCACCGAGTACGGCACCTCTTGATGGCAGTGGCGCAGCACCTGCTCGCGCACGAACTCTTCGACCAGCGTCTTCTCGGCCTGGTCGGTCAACGTGTCGGCCGGGAAGATGGGTTCGCCTTCGGGGAGGTGCTTGAGCACGTTCTCGAAGAGCTGATCCATGCCCTCGCTGTGGCGCGCGCTGACGGGGATCACTTCCGCGAAGGGGAACTCCTGGCGGTAGAGATCGATGAGCGGGAGCAGCAGCACCTTCTTGATGGTGTCGATCTTCGTCAGCACCAGAATGATGGGCTTGCCGATCTGCTTGAGGCGCTCGAGCACCAGCCGGTTGCCGGGCGAGACGGTGGGCGCGCGCTCTTCGGTGATGCCCTCTGAATCGACCAGAAAGAGCACCACGTCGGCGTCGTCGGCCGCGTGAAGGGCGGCGTCGACCATGAACTTGTTGAGGGCGCCCTTGGCCTGGTGAATGCCAGGCGTGTCGAAGAGCGCTACCTGCCCGGAATCCTTGGTGATGACGCCGAGAATGCGGGTGCGGGTGGTCTGCGGTTTGGGCGAGACGATCGCGACTTTTTCGCCCAGGAGGCGATTGAGAAGCGTGCTTTTGCCGACGTTCGGCCGGCCGATCAACGCGGCGTATCCGCTGCGCATAGGGTGCTCCAGGAGGTGGTCCGAGGACGCCTCGAAGGGCGCGTCCCGTTTCAGTCCCGGTCCCCTTACACGACTTCAGCCCCGTTAGGCGCTGGTCGTAATGCTGAGCTTCTTGATGACCACGTCAGTCTTGGGGCGGTCACCCGGGTTCTTCGGCACCACGTTGGCCACGCGATCGACGATGTCCTGGCCGGCGATCACCTCTCCGAAGATGGTGTGCTTGTTGTTGAGCCAGGTGGTGGGAATGACGGTGATGAAGAACTGCGAGCCGTTGGTGTTCGGGCCCGAGTTGGCGCACGCGAGCAGGCCGGGCTTGTCGAACTTGCGGCCCGACTGGAACTCGTCTTCGAAGCGGAAGCCGGGACCACCGGTGCCACGGCCGAGCGGGTCGCCGCCCTGCACCATGAACTCCTTGATGCAGCGGTGGAAGATGGTGCCGTCGTAGAGGGGCACGTTCTTCATCGCCTCGCCGGTGCCCGGGTGCGTCCACGGCTTCTCGCCGGTGGCCAGGCCCACGAAGTTCTCCACGCTCTTGGGCGCGTCCTTCGGAAACAGGCGCACGGTGATCGTGCCTTCGGTGGTCTCGAACTTCGCAAACAGGTCGTTGCCCGCGCGGGCCTCATCCATCATTCCCATGATCGAATCTCTCCTGACGTGAACGGCGTTACTGCGTTTCAGAAATCGTGATGCCTTCGATGACGACCGGCTCGACCGGGCGGTCACCCCGCCCCTTGGGTACCTTCGAGATCGCCTCGACCACTTCGAACCCGCGGATCACCTCACCGAAGATGGTGTGTTTGCCGTTGAGGTAGGTGGGCGTCGAGGTGGTGATGAAGAACTGCGAGCCGTTGGTGCCGGGGCCCGCGTTCGCCATCGCCAGCAGGCCGACGCGATCGAAGGTGCGGCCCGAGGCCACTTCATCTTCGAACTGGTAGCCGGGGTTGCCGGTGCCGGTGCCCAGCGGGTCGCCGCCCTGAATCATGAAGCCATCGATCACCCGGTGGAAGATGGTGCCCGTGTAGAGCGGCACGCCCTGCTTCGTCTCTCCCGTCGCGGGGTTCTTCCACTCGCGCTCGCCGGTCGACAGGCCCACGAAGTTCTTCACGGTCTTGGGCGCGTCCTTCGAGAACAGCTTCACGGTGACCGAGCCCATGTTGGTCTTGATGGTGGCGAACAGGTCGCCGCCGGCAGAGACCTTGTCCGTCCACACGCCGCCGCCGGTCGCTGCTGTGTCTTTCTTGCAACCACCGAGCGCGAGCACGGCCATCAGCACGAGTGCTTGCTTCACTTGGCCGCCGCCTTCGGGGCCTTGTCGGAGATGGTGACCTTCTTCATCGCGACCCGCTCGTTCTTCATGGTCGAGATGGCCACGACCGTCTCGTAACCCGAGATCACCTCGCCGAAGATGGTGTGCTTGCCGTTGAGGTGATCAGGGGCCGAGGTGGTGATGAAGAACTGCGAGCCGTTGGTGGCCGGGCCGCGGTTGGCCATGGCGAGCAGGCCCACCTTGTCGAAGCCCCTGCCCGACTTGAACTCGTCGTCGAAGCTGTAGCCCGGGCCGCCGCTGCCCGTGCCCGTGGGGTCGCCGCCCTGGATCATGAAGTTCTCGATCACGCGGTGGAACACGAGGCCGTCGTAGTAGGCCTTCCTGGCCTTCTTGCCGGTGACCGAATCGGTGAACTCCTTCTCGCCTGCGGCGAGGCCCACGAAGTTGGCCACGGTCTTGGGTGCTTCCTTCGAGAAGAGCTTGATCACGATGTCGCCCTGAGCGGTCGAGATCGTGGCGTAGAGATCTTTGCCTTTGTTCGCCGCGGCCATGAACTTGCCGTCAGCGAGTGCAGACGTGGAAACGAGGGCCAAACCGAGGAGCAGTCGCGTCATGGGCGCGAACCGTAAACCCCCGATTCACCCGCGCAAGCCGAATGTGAGTCTCCCTCGTCAGGCCTTCAGCACGAACAGCTCCATGGTCTTCTCGGCCGCCGACTGCTCGGCTTCCTTCTTCGAGCGGCCGCTGCTGCGCGCATACAGCTCGCCGTTGATGCTCACCTCGACCTCGAAGATCTTCTCGTGCTCGGGCCCCGACTCGCTCACCACGCGATAGCGCGGGCTGGCCTTGAGGCGCTGCTGCGTGGCCTCCTGGAGCAGCGACTTGTGATCTTTACCCTGCCGCCCTTCTGCCACGCCATCGAGCGCTTCACCGAAGAACGCATCGATGAAGGTGAGCACCGCGGCCATGCCGTTGCCGACGTACAGCGCGCCGAGCACGGCCTCGAGCGCATCGGCCAACACCGAGTTCTTCTCGCGACCGCCGGTCAACACTTCGCCACGGCCGAGCAGGAGCAGGTCACCCACGCCCACCACCCGAGCCACCCGGGCCAGGCCCTCTTCATTGACGATCAGCGCGCGCAGCTTCGAGAGCTCACCTTCATTGGCGCGCGGGAACCGCTCCATCAGCCGCTGGCCAATCGCGAGATCGACCACCGCGTCACCCAGGAACTCGAGGCGCTCGTTGTCTTCGCGCAGCTCGTCTTTGTGCTCGTTGCAGTAGCTCTTGTGCGTCAGCGCCACGAGCGCGACCGCGGGGTCGCCGAAGCTCTGCTTCGCACAGGCCTCGAGCCGCTTGAGGCGCTCAGCGGGAGACTGCTTCTCGGGTTTGGGGTCATCGCTCACGAAGAAGTGACCTCGACGTCGTCGAACGGAACACCCATCAGCTCTGAGATGAAGCCCCTGATGCCCGGAAAATCATCGAGCTCGAAGCGGTCGGCCCAGATCTTCCCGGTCGGCCCGGCGAGCATCCCGCGGAAGGTTCTTCCCTGCACGCGCGCGGCAGCGAACCGCAGGTGCTGGCCCCCGACGCGCACGTCCGCCACCACCTCGAGCGGGCTGCGGGGGGGGAGGAGCGCGTCGCCGAAGGCGTCGAACAGCTCTTTGAAGGCCACCGACTGAGCGCTCGAGCTGGCGACGATCGTCGAAGGCGTGCTGGTGATCGTGGCTGAACCCGCGGGCTCAGGCTTCTCTTCAGGCTCGGCCACCACGTCGCTGAACAACGCGAACAGGAAGTCTTCCAGCGCGCGTTTGTCGAAGAACTCACTGAGCTCGAAGACGTTCTGGCCGGCGTTGGTCAGCTCGACGCCATCGTTGAGCGTGCGGACGATGCGGAACTGGCCGGTGCGGCTGGCGCCGATGGTGAACTTGAGCGGCTTCTTCTCGAGCTCGGCGGTGAGCTGCAGCGTGCCCGGGTCGACGCGCGGCGAGAGGCCCAACGCGGTGAGCTCATTGCTGCGGCGCTCGAGCTGAAAGAGGTGATCGTTGAGCGTCTGGACGATCAGGTCTTCCAACCGGCTGTTGGGAGAAAGGTAGGCGAGGTTGATCGGCTGAGCGCCGACGAACTCAGGCGGCCCCACGTAGAGCAACCGATCGCCCATGATGGTGAACGTCACGCGGTCGATCACCCTGCGCGTCAGGGGGTTGATCGCCTGCCCACCCTGCAGCACGAGCTCGGCCTCGACGACACCGTCCGCCTCCGACACGTCCAACCCGAGCTGTTCGAGAAAGGCCCGATCCATGAGCTGCGCAGATCAGCCTTTCATGAGCTCTCGCGCAATGATGGATCTCTGAATCTCGCTGGTGCCCTCGCCGATCTCACACAGCTTGGCGTCACGCAGATAGCGCTCGACGGGGAACTCGCGGGTGTAGCCGTAGCCTCCGTGAATCTGCACCGCCTTGTTGCAGGCCCGCGTCGCGGCCTCGGAAGCGAACAGCTTTCCGATGGACGCCTCGCGCGTGTACGGCTTGCCGGCGTCGGCCAGGGACGCGCTGCGGAAGACGAGCAAACGCGCTGCGTCGATCTCGGTCTGCATGTCGGCCAGCATCCAGCGAATGGCCTGGAAGTCGCCGATGGGGCTGCCGAAGGCGTGGCGATCTTTCGCGTACTTTACGGACTCTTCGATCGCAGCGCGGCCCAGGCCCACCGCGAGCGCGCCGATGGTGATGCGGCCGCCGTCGAGGATCTTCATGGTGTCGAGGAAGCCGTGGCCCACCTCACCCAGGCGCTGCGAGTCGGGCACCTCCACGTGGTCGAAGTGCAGCTCGGCCGTGTCGGACGACCGCATGCCGAGCTTTCCGTGAATCGACTTCTGGGAGAACCCCTTGAGGCCCTTTTCCAGGATGAAGGCAGTGATGCCCTTCTGGCGCTTCGCGGGCTCGGTGTTGGCGAGCACCACGAACACGTCGCCGACGGTGCCCTGCGTGATGAACATCTTGGCGCCGTTGAGCACCCAGGTCTCGCCGTGCTTGACCGCGGTGGTCTTCATGCCGGCCGAGTCAGAGCCGCTCCCAGGCTCGGTCAGCGCCCACGCGCCCAGCCACTCGCCGGTGGCGAGCTTCGGCAGATACTTCTGCTTCTGGGTCTCGTTACCGAAGACGCGAATATGCGAGGTGCCCAGGCCGTTGTGCGAGGCCACCGTCAGCGCCAGTGAGCCGTCGTAGCGGGCCACTTCCTCGACCACCACGGCGACCGCGAGCGAGCCCATCGCAGCGCCGCCATACTCTTCGCCGACGCGGATGCCGAGCAGGCCGAGCTGACCCAGCTCGCGCACGATCTCCATGGGGAACTTCTCGTGGTGATCCCACTCGCGCGCCTTGTCCTTCACGCGCTTCTCGCAAAAATCACGCACCGTCTTCTTCAGGGCCTGGATGTCGTCGGGCAGCTCGAATTCCATGAGCGTCGATATACAGAGTTCGACCGCGCGTGACACGGATCAGTGCTGAACACGGCGCGTCAAAACCCTTCGAGACGGGTTGGATTCAGCCGACCAGTGGGTTCTCGACCTTCAACTCAGGAAAGCGAGAGAAGTCGCGGTCGGCTGAGCGGAGCGCGGTGAGGCCGTGGTGAATGGCGAGCGCCGCGATTCGCGCATCGTGAACACGAGCCCCTTGAAGCTTCCCTGCAATGCACAACCTGGAGAGCACCTCGAGGTACCCCTCCGCGTCTTCCGACAAGAGGATCGCTGAGGGCGACTGCGCCCACCCTCTCACCGCCGCGAGCGCCTGACCCATCGGCGTTGGGGTCTTGAAGATGCGCGGGTTGGTCACCACGCCGAGGAACTCGTGGAGACAGGGCCAAAGCAGAGCCCAGGGCTCCGTTCCTTCGGCGGTCTGCGTCACCGCCTTGCGGGCGCGGTCGTGAAAGGGCGACTCGCGGCGATGCGCGTAGACGAGCAGGTTGGTGTCGTACGCGATCACTCTGCCGTTCCTCCCTCGTCGTAGACGAGGCTGCTGATTCGCTCCCACTGGAGGTCGTGAAGTCCCTCGACCATGCCGTCGCCGCCGAAGCTCGTGTCCGCGAGTTTGAAGGGCTTTGCCGGGGTCTGCGTCGTCAGCAGTTTTTGCAGCGCCTCTGCAACCAGCGCCCGGAAGGGAACCCCGCGTGCGCGCGCAAGTCGCTGAGCACGTTTGAAGAGCGGGTCAGGCAGGTCGAGAGTGGTACGCATATGCTTCAGCATATTGGCGTCCATGCCAATGTGCCATGGGCTACCGGCCCTTGTAGACGGGGGCCCGTTTCTCGGCGAACGACTTGAGACCTTCGAGGCGGTCTTCGGTGCCCAGGGTCAGGGCGTACTTTTCCTGCTCCAACAGGAGCGCGGCGTCGAGCTCGAGGTGCGCGCCCTCATCAATGGCGTGCTTGGCGGCAGCGACAGCAATCGGAGCGTTCTCGCAGATCGATTTCGCCAGGCTCAGCGCGTCGTCGAGGCTGCCCACGCGGTTGGCGAGCCCGAGCGCGACGGCTTCGGCGGCCGGCACGCGACGACCGGTGAGAATGAGTTCCTTCGCGACACCCTTCCCCACCAGGCGCGGCAGCCGCTGAGTGCCACCTGCGCCAGGAATGATGCCCAGCTTCACCTCGGTCAGGCCCATCTCGGCGCTCGCGGCGATCACCCGCAGGTCGCAGCACAGGGACAGCTCGGTGCCGCCGCCGAAGGCCGCGCCGTTGACGAACGCGATGAACACGCAGTCGGACTGCTCGAGCGATCTGAAGATCGTGCGCATCGAGGTGAGGAAGGCAGAGACCTCGGGCGGTGACATGGTCGCGCGCTCCTTGAGATCGGCGCCCGCGCAGAAGGCCTTGTCGCCCGCCCCGGTGAGCACCACCGCTCTGACTGTTCTGTCCGCAGACACCCGGGTCACGTTCGCCTCGAGCTCGTTCACCATCGCGCGCGAGAGTGCGTTTCGGCGGGCTTCCCCGTTGATGGTCCACTGCTCGAACGGGCCGTGTGAGGTGATGATGAATTCGGACATCGGGTGGACTCCGTTTCAGTAGGTTCTGCCGCACTCATGCTGATGCGCGCCCGTTGGATAGCTCGACTCCCGGCCTTCGTCCTGCCCTTCGTCTTGCCGTTCGTCGTGCTCTCCGCGACCGCGGCCTTTGCCCGCATCGGCGGTGGCGAGAGCTTCAACTCTGGCAACTCAGACAGCGACTCAGGTGGTGGCGACGCCAGCTTCCTGATCGACATCCTGGTGTGGCTGATCATCCAGAATCCGACGGTCGGCATTCCGGTGGCGATCCTCGTGGGGCTCGGCTTCTTTTTTTGGCGCCGCTCGCAAGACGGCGACACCTCGACCCGCAAGGCCATCGACAAGGCAGAGACCGAGCGCCGCACCAGCGTCAGCGCTGCTTCCGTCGACGGTTGGGTCACCGCGCTCAAGGCGAAGGACCCGCAGTTCGATCTGATGAAGTTCTTCGATCGCACCAAGCGCGAGTTCCTCGAGCTGCAGGACGCGTGGTTCAAGCGCAACCTCGAGCCGGTGCGGAAGTACCTGTCTGACGCGACCTTTCAGCGGCTCGTCACGCAGCTCAAGTTGATGGACCTGCTCGGCGTGCGCGATGCCATCGCGGATCCCACGGTGCTCGACCTGCAGATCATCGGGCTGGAACAGAACGACTCGTACGACTCGGTGCACATTCGCGTGACCGCGCAGCTCAGCGATGCCGAAGCGCCTGCGAGCGCGAGCGATGAAGAGGCGCTCGCCGCGGCCCGGAAGAAGAAGCCTGAGCAGTTCATCGAGGTCTGGACGTTCCTGCGCAAGCCGGGCGCGGTCACCAAGGTCGAAGGCGACGTCAGCCAGGGCAAGTGCCCCAACTGCGGTGCGCCCTTCGAAGGCGGCGCGGCGAACACCTGCGAGTTTTGCGGAGCGATCGTCAACAGCGGCAACTACGACTGGGTCCTCGCGGAGATCACCCAGGGCAGCCAGTTCCAGCCGCACCCCATGACGCCCGATGGCTTCGTGAAGGCGCGTCAGAACGATCCTTCGCTGACCACCGAGACGCTCGAAGATCGCGCCTCGCTCATCTTCTGGAAGTGGGTCGAGTCGCAGTCGTTGGCCGACCCAGGCCGGCTCGCGAAGGTGGCGACCGTGGGCTTCGCGCAAGAAGTGAAGGGCGGCATCGAGCACCTCACCAGCCAGGGAAAGCAGAAGTTCTTCGTCGAGTGCGCGGTCGGTGCCGTCAACGCGCAGCAGCTCACCCAGGCCGACGGCAAGGACCTCGCCGCGGTGGAGATCAAGTGGAGCGCGAAGATCGGCATCGGGCCGACGGGTGGAAAGCCCCCTGCCCTGCCCAGCCAGCCGCAGCGCTACGTGATGCTGCTGGAGCGCGCGGTCGGCGCGAAGTCTTCGGCGGACAACGGCATGTCGACCAACCGCTGCCCGCAGTGCGCGGCGCCGCTCACGGACAACGGCCAGCCCAGCTGCGAGTTCTGCGGCGCCCTGCTCAGCAGCGGAGAGCAGGACTGGGTGATGAAGGACTTCGGGAGCTGGGAGTGGTGGCGCTCGAAGGGCGGCCAGCCGGCCACTTCTCGTGCGGCCCCGGCGGCGGCGAAGGTGCCTGATCGTGAGGAGCGTGAACGCCTCGTCTACCTGATGGCCACGATGGCGATGGCCGATGGCGTGGTCGATGAGAGCGAGCGGAAGATGCTCAAGATGGCGTCGGATCGCTGGGGCATTCCGTGGGCCAACATTGAGCTCGCGCTCAACGCGCCTGCTGGATCGTTGTTCGAGAAGCTGATCGTGAAGGGCTCGACGGAAGCCGAGTCGTTCCTGAAGGAGCTCGTGCAGGTCGCGATGGCCGACGGGAAGATCGACTCGAAGGAAAAGAAGATGCTCGAGGCGGCCGCGGTGCACCTCGGGCTCGCGGGCCGCCTGGGTGAGTTCCTGAAGTGATGGGCAGCCCCGCTCTCCCTTCGGGAGACTGGTGAAGCAGGTCGCCCAACGGTCCCCCCGAGCGGTCATCGAGAGGGTTGGCCGAAATAGGAATTGAACCCCACCGGTCTCCTCGAGCGCAGTCGAGGGGTCACCTGCCGCGCGGCGCAGAGGTGGCATCTCGACTGCGCTCGATGCGAACGGTGGGTCTGTTCCTTCGGACGAAATCGCCGGCGAAGCCGGTCCCCTGCTCGGGA
>JBKJSE010000230.1:0-21829 GCA_046595925.1 Archangium sp.
CAGCACCGTTCCCCCCGAGCGAAGTCGAGGGGTCACCTGCCGCGCGGCGCAGAGGTGGCATCTCGACTGCGCTCGATGCGAACGGTGGGTTTGTTCCTTCGGACGAAATCGCCGGCGAAGCCGGTCCCCTGCTCGGGGCGAACGGTGGTCCTCCGCTTCGCGCTGCAAGTGACCCCTCGCGGGACCTACTTCACCGGTCTAGAGGTCAGGCTCAAGACTCGCCGAGGTTGTCGACGATCGAAGTGAAGTCGACGTCGTCGTCACCCGAACCCGCCGGGGGCAACGTGCTGCCGCTCATCACCACCGTGCGATCGTTGCCTTCCTGCGGGCGCTTCTGTGGAGCCGCCGCGGTGATCGCCGGGCGAGGCGCAGCGGGCTTGGCCGCCACCGGGGCCGCCGGCCTGGCCGCCGTCGGAGGACGCTGATCGGGGATCGCGTTGACCCGCGTCGCGCCTTCGTCCTCATCACCCAGGAACGAGTTGGCCAGGTTCGACGCGGGCGGGCGAGAGGGCGAAGACACCGGGGCCGCGGCAGGGCGAGCGCCGGTGGCCGGAGCACCCGCGGGCTTGTTCTTGTACCGGGCCAGCTCGAGCTCGACGACCTTGAGCTGCTTGCTCTTTTCCTGCACCGCTTCCTGCAGCCTCTTCACTTCCTGCGCCTTGACAGCCTCACGACGCTCGACCTCGGCTTTCTGCTTGGTCGCCAGGTCCTCGAGCTCCTTCATGTGCTTGGCCTCGACGGCCTTCTTGTCCTGCGCGGTGGCCGCGAGACGGGCGGCGTTCTCGGTGGCCTTCTGCTCGGCCGCGGCGATCTTCGCCTGCAGCTCTTTCTCGCTGCGGCTGCGCGCGGCGTTGGCGCCTTCGGTGGCCTGCTCGAGCTCCGACACGCGCTTCTGGCGCACGGCGAGCTGGCTCTGGGCCTCCTTGAGCCGGGTCTCCATCTCACCCAGCTTGGCCTGCATTTCCTGCTGCACCTGCGCGATGCGCGTCTCGGCGCGCTGGGCCTTCTGGCTCAGCTCGTCGCCCAACTTCTTGGCGGCGGCCTTCTCTTGCGCGACGGCCGAGTTCGCCTCCTGAATGCGGGCGTTGGCCTGCTGCACGGTGCTCTGCATCTGCGTGCGAACCTGGTCGCGCTCCTGCGCGGCGGCCTGGGCCACTTCGGTCGCCTTCTCCACGGCGGCGGTGCGAGCTGCGAGCTCCTTCTGCGTCTTGTCGAGCTCTCCACCCGTCGTGGTGAGGCGCTGCGTCAGCTCGTCGGTCTTCTTCTTCGACTCATCGAAGAGCGACTTGAGTTTGATCTCGAGGTTCTTCGCGAGCTCGGCCTTCGCGCTGGCGTCGCGCGTGAGCTGATCGACCTGGCGCGTCTTCTCTTGCTGGAGCGTGGTGAGCTTGCGCAGGGTGTCTGCGAGCTCCTTGCTCTTGGTGGCCAGATCGTTCTGCAGCAGCTCTTCGCGGCGAGAGCCTTCCTCGGTCGAGGTGGCGATGCGATCTTCGAGGTGCTGGCGGGTGTCTTCAGCGTGCGCCAGGCGGGCGTTGAGCTGGGTCAGCTCGGCGACGCGAGAGCCGAGCTCCTGCCTGGTGGCCTGCAGCCCGTCGTTGAGATCCTGCGCCTGCTCGCGCACCTTGAACAGCTCACCCTCGAGCCCGGCGATGCGCTCTTCGGCGTGGTTGTTGGTGTCGGCGTGCGCGCGCTTCTCGATGTCCAGCGACTTGAGCGCGTCGTCGAGGTTGGACCGCGTGGCCGCGAGATCGACCTGGGTCCCCTCGAGGCGCTGCGTGAGCTGGCCCACGTGCTGCGTGAGCTGGCCGATCTGCGCCGACGTCTCTTCCTGCAGCTTCCCGTGCGCGGCGGCTTCGGCTTCGTAGTTGCCGCTGGCTTCGGCGAGCGAGGTCTTGAGCTGACCAATCTCACCCGACAGCTGCTCCTCGAGCTGGGCCTTGTTCGCTTCGGTCTGCCGGTAGAGCCCGGTGACGCGCTGGATCTCGTTGCGCGCGGCGATGACCTCGCCCTGGCGCTCGTCGCGTTCACCCCGAACCTGCGCGAGCTCCTGCTGCGTGCGGCCGAGCACCTCGGCGGTCTGCGTCTGCTCGGTGGTCTTCTCTTCGAAGGCCGCCTGCGTCTGGTTGAGCGAGTCCTGCGTCTGGAGCAGCGCGCTCTGCGTCTCCTGCAGGCTCACCGACAGCCGCGAGATGTTCTCGTCGCGCTGGGCCACGCCCTGCTGCAGCTGCGCCACTTCCTGCGTGCGCTGCTCGACCGTGTCTTTGAGCGCCGAGACTTCGCCATCACGCTCGGCGATGGTTTCCTGCGCGGTCGACAGCCGCGCCTCGAAGTCGGAGATACGGGTGTTCTTGTCGGCGACCTCGGCGTTGAGGCCGTCGATGTTGCGCTGGCGATCGGTGTTCTCGGTCTCGAGCTGCGCGATCGACGCCGCCTGCGCCTGCGAGGTCTGCGTCAGATCTGAGATCTGCGCGCCGAGCTCTCCAGACTCTGCTGCGAACTCTGCCTCTCTGTCGGCGAGCGCGGCCTTGACCGCTTCGACCTCGCCTTCGAGCTCGCCGATGGTCTCCAGCCGGGCCTGAATGTCGGCCTGCAGCTGGGCTTCCTGGCGATCCTTCTGCTCGACGGTCTCCGCGAGATCCTTCTCGAGCTGGGCGACGCGCCCATCACGCTGCTGCAGCTGCTCCTGGAGCTGCTGCTCCATCTCTGACTTCTGCGTGTTGAGCGACTCCAACTGCATCTGGAGCGAGGCGATCTCGCCGTCCATCTCGCCGATCTTCTCGCTCGCGCGGGTGCGGGCGTCGGCCAGCTCCTGCGTGAGGCGCTCGCCTTCAGCGTCGCTGCGTTGGGCGTGCTCTTCCGACAGGCGAAGCTTGCTCTCGAGATCGCGCACGGCGACGTCGCGCTCGTTCTGCGTCTTCTCGAGCGTCTCGGTCAGCGCGGCCAGCTGGCCTTCGAAGTCGGCGAACTTTCCGTCGCGTTCGGAGATCGTCTGGGCCTGAAGCGCCTGCAGGCCTTCGAACTCACCGTTGAGCTCGCGCAGCGTGTTCTCGCGCGAAGCGACGGTCTCGGACAGCTGCTTTTCCTTGACCTCGAACTCGAGGGTCGCGAGCTGGTACTCCTTTTCCATCTGCTCGTAGTCGCGGCGCGCCTGGTCGAGCTCCTGGCCCTTTCGGGTGATCTCTTCTTCCAGCGAGCTCTTCTCGCGCCGGAGGACGTTGATCTCTTTCTCCTTGGCGGAGACGACCTCGATGACTTCCTTCTCACCGATGAACTTCTGGAGGAGCAGGTCTTCGACCTGGCGGCCGTGCTCACGCTCCTTCTCGACCATCGTGTTCTGTGAGTCGTTGAGGCGCCGGGTGAGATCGTCACCCTGCATCTTCAGGCCCTGGATCTCGACGTCCTTCTCGTTGAGCCGATCCTCGACGGACAGCAGCTCGCGCTCACGCACGCTCCAGATCTCGGAGATGCGGGCGATCTGCGCTTCACGCGACTTGAGCTCGTCGCGCAGAATCTGAATCTTCGCTTCCGGCGTGCCCATCGCGTCGCGGCGGGGCGGCCTCTTGACCTCACGCGATTCGGCGAGCAGCTCGGTCTTGCGATCTGCGATCGAGCCGAATGAACGATCGAGGAAGGCCTTGTCTTCGTCGGTCAGCGCGCTGCGGCGTTCGCGGCGGGGCAAACGCGGAGGGCCACCGGTCTTGAGCGGGGGCGGCGCGGCCGTCGACGCCGATTCGGTGTTCGGGTTGCCCTGCAGGGCGGCCTCGAGTTCACCGTCCATCTCGTCGAGAGATTGGCTGGCAGAACCGGGCGGAACGATGGTCTGGGTCAAGCGGGCGAGCTCCCCCATCTCGAACGGGATGGCGAGGTATCCATTGGCGGCGTTGGGCCCTTGCGAGTGCTGCTGCAGGGCCTCAGGGCCGGAATCAGACGAGACGAGAATGACCGGCAGGTTCTGGCCGAAGCGCCCCTTGCGGATCGCTCCACAGAGCACGAAGCCCGATTGATCAGGGAGCTCCGCTCGGAGCACCACGATGTCGGGACGCCGCTTCTCGAGCTCGCGTTGGGCGTCTCCTGCATTGGCGGCGAGGCTGGTCTGGAAGCCTGCTCCTTTGAGGACCGACGCAAGGGTCAGGGCAAAGTCAGACTGGCTTTCAACGATGAGGGCGCGGCGCTCCATGGAACCTCAGATGAGCGGTGGGAGCGGGCATCCTGCACTGGGCGCGCGGGCCGGTAAACCGCCATGATCGCTACTCGGTCAGGTATCTCGACCCGGCATGGTGGTCGGCGGTGTGTGCCTGGTGAACAGCCCCGATTCTGGTGGGCAGTAGCCGTGGACCAGTTGAGCGAGCCAGGGGTCGATGGCGGAGGGCGGCGGGGACGCGTCGGTATCGACCGTGGTGACCGACTCTTCCGAGGCCATCAAGGGTGATTCGTCGACAGGAGCGCCTTCGGCTTCGGGCACGTCGACGATCTCGTCTTCGCCCACCTGCTGAATGTCGCTCTCGCTGATCTCCTCAGCCTTCTCGGGGATCGAGACGGGTTCAGGAAAGAGGCCCGTGGCCTGCCTGGGGAGCCGGGGCGGCACCGGGGGAGGCCCGACCGTGGCGAAGGTGCCCGACAGGCTCGGCTTCGGCAACGAGGGCGGGGTCTGCGCTGCACCTGCCTGCACGGTGGCGAACGTGCCCGAGAGGCTCGGCTTCGGCGGCAGCTGCGGCGGCACCTGCGCTGCGAAGGTTCCCGACGAGGTGCGCGGCAGTGGGGGCGGCGGCGCAGGAACGGTCGAGAAGGTGCCCGACGCGCTCGACCTGGGCAGGGGCTGAGGCGTGAGCACCGCGAATGAACCCGACGCGCCGGCCCGGGGCGGCAACGACGGCACGGTGAGCAGGGGCACCCCGACTTCCGGTGGAGGCGCCGTCGGTTTCGGAGGCATCGGGGGCGGCGCGCTGAGCCCTGAGGGCGAGCTGGCCACCGGCATCGGCGGCATCTCGAGGGGCGGTATGAAGACCTGCGGCCGCGACTCGGGCGGCGGTGGCAAAGGCGTGGGCGCAGACGCGGGCGGCGCTTCCAGCTCGGGCGGTCGCGTGGGCACGGTGGGCATCGGCTCGTCCTCGTCCAGGTCCGGTCGCACGATGGAAAGATGGCTGCCCGTGGTGGGCGCGTCGTCGAGGTGGCGTGGCTCGTCGGGAACGGGCGCGGTCGGCGCTGGAAAGCCGGGGTCGCTCTCGGGGATGTCGCCCAGCTCGGCTGCGAGATCGCCGGGCGTCACCACGTTGCTGCGCGCCGAGTCGGACAGCGGCATGCCCATCACCACCGGCGGCTCGGTCGCGCGGCGTGCGTTCGGCTCGGTGGTGATGTGCGCGAACTCGGCCGCCACGTCTTTCTCGTCGTGGCCGAGCACCACCGGCGGCAACTCTTCTTCGTGCAGCGGCACGCCCATCACGCTGGGGCGATCGCTGCCCAGGGTCGCTTCAGGCGAGGTCTCTTCGGCCGAGATCGCCGGATCGGTCTTCACCTTGTTGGTGCCCGAAGGCGCTTCGCCCTGGGGACGGCGAGCCTGGGCCGCGGCCTTTCTCTTCTGCGTGTCTTCCGAGCCGAGCGAGGCCCCGAGCTGAGTGACTTCGTCGGGGTTGGTGGTGTCGGCATCGCCCACCGCGCGGGGCACGCCCGTGCCGCTCAACGCCACGTAGATGGCCACCAGGTCTGCGCGGATCTTCGCCGCGTCGCGATCGAGGCTGGCTGCTCGTGCGGCGGCCCCCAACTTCACGCGGCGATTGGGCTCGGTGGCGAGCCCGACGATCGCATCGGCCAGCGAGTGTTTGTCCTGCGGGCGGTAGAGCACCACGCCGTCATCGGGCAGCAACGCGCGCGCCGCGGCCACGTCGGCGGCGATCACCGGACGGCCCGCGGCCAGGTACTCACCCAGGCGCGAGAGCGGTGAACCGACGCGGCTGTTGCGCTCGACGTCCGAGAGCGTGAGCAGGCCCACGTCAGCGGCGGCGAGCACCTTGTGCAGATCGTCGTGAGCCACCTGCGGCTGGAAGTCGACCTTGCCCGTGAGCTTGAGGGCCGCGACCTTCTCTTCCAGGCGCGCCTGGTGCTCTTCGTCTTTGGGCCCGACGATGGTGAGGCGCACGTCGACGGTCTGCAACGCGAGCTGCAGCGCCTCGAGCAGCGTGGGGAGATCCTGCGCGTCGCTCTGGTTGCCCAGGTGCAACAGCTTCATCGGCGTCGCGTCAGGCACGCCCATCACGGCGGGATCGTACGGGCCGAGATCGACGGGCGCGGGCAGCACCTGCACCTGCTCGCGTGGCACGCCGAGGCTCGCCACGAAGTCGCGCGTGAGGTCGTTGGCGACGATCACCACGTCGGCGTTCATCAGGCAGAAGAGCTCTTGCCTGCGCACCTTGGCGATGAAGCGGCGGTTGGCTTCTTCTTCGCTGACGAGGAAAGGCAGGTCGACCGAAGGCAGCGAGCACGCGTCGTAGACGAGCTTGTACCCGAACTCCGAGCGCCGCTCGCACAGCGCGTAGCCCCCGAAGGGATCGAAGAAGTGCACCATCACGTACTCTTCGCTGTCGAGCTGCCTGCGCACGGCGCGATCGAACGCCTGCACGCGAGCCGCGAGATCCCCCGAGCCCACCGGCACCCGGAGCAACCGCGCGCCGTGGTACCGCTCGATATGCGTGTGATCAGGCGTCTTCACCGTCAGCACCACCACCTGGTAGCGATCCGACAGGCCCTTCAGGTACTCGGTCGCGCGACGTGAAATGGCCGAGGGCGCCGGGATGACGTCGAAGCAACACAACAGAAGTCGCGGCAGGTCGCTCACGGCGGGAGCGCATGTTGGCACGTTGACCGCCAACCCGGTCAGTGAGAAGTGCGCGCCATGGAGGACCTGACTGGCCGCACGTTGAGGGAGCTCTTGACGTTGGCGAGGGAACGCCTGGGTCCTGCCGCCTCGGGGCTCAAGACCCGCGAAGAACTGCTTCTTTCCCTCTCCCTCGGGGAGGGTGTTGAAGAAGGCTTCGACAATACGAACGAACACCGTTCCTCCCGAGCGGAGTCGAGGGATTACCTCGCTCGCGAAGTGACCCCTCGACTTCGCTCGGGGGGACCGGTGGTGGACCTGTTTCACCAGTCTCTCGGGGAGAGGGTCAGGGTGAGGGAGCCCGCTGAGGCACCGCAGTCCATCGTCACGCGAGACTTCTTCCGCCGGCGGACGGAGTAGGGTGTCGCCGGTGCCCGGGCTGAACAAGCGCAGAGCGATCGCCCAACTCGAGCAGGCACGGCTCCACTCCGAGCGAGGCGAGTGGGCGACAGTCGAGACGCTGGTCCGCGAAGTGGAAGCAGCAGGCTTCAAAGAAGCCGCGGTCGCTTCACTCCTGGGCGAAGCACTCCGCCAACTCGGCCGTCGCGACGAAGCCCGCAAGGTGCTCGAGGCCGGCCTCGCCCATCACCCCGCCAACAGCGAAATCGAAGCGCGCCTCGGCAGCCTCTATCTGGACGCCGATGAGCCGCTCAAGGCGATCGAGCTGCTCGGCCGGGTCCGCCGCGCGCGTCCACGCGATCCGCAAGTGCTGACCTACTTCGCCGGAGCGCTGCTGCGCGTGGGCCGGGTCGAAGAAGCAGAGGCCCAGCTCGCGCGCGCGATGCTGGTCGGCGGCGGGGCCGACACGCGGCTCGTGCTGGCGATGGTGAAGCTGCGCCGTGGTCAGTTCGACGACGCAGACAGGCTCGCCGCGCAGATCGAAGGCAGTGAAACCGCCCCGGTGCTCCTCTGGACCGCCAAGGCGCTGCGCGCCGACGTGAAGTTGCTGCGGGGTGACGCGAAGGGCGCCTTCGAAGCGTGGCGGAAGATCGACGCCGCGGGGCACCTCGAGCCGTACCAGATCGCGCACATGGCTTACGCCGGTGAGCTCGCGGGGGAAACCGCACAGGTCGACTCAGCCATCGCGCGCCGCCTGGCGCAAGATCCCCAGTCGGACGATCTCGTGCAGTTCGCGCAGATCGCCAACCTGCGTGGTGAACCCGCGCGCGCGCTCGACCTTCTGGGCCAGGCGGAGACGCTCGTGAAGGTGCGCGATACCGGCTGGGACTTCGAGTTCCATTCGGCTCGCGGTCGCGCCCTTCGACTGTCGCAGCGCGCAGACGAAGCGAGGGTGGCGCTCAACCTGGCCACCGCGCTGCCCGAAGCCTCGATTCCCCGCGTGGGCTCAGGCGTCTTCGTCGATCTCGGCCACCTCGCCGCGGAAGCGGGCGTGTTCGAAGAAGCCGACGCGCATTTTCGCCGCGCGCTCGAGCTGGATCCCGACGAGCCTGAGGCCAGGCGTGCGCTCGAGCTCACCGCCCGCCGGTTGGGTTGGCGGCAGGCGATGGAAGCTTCAGCCGAGGAGCGCGTGGGCGCGGCGAAGGCCGAAGCCGAAGCCCTGCGCCGAAGATTTCTCGTGCGTGAGACCGAGGTCGATCGTCTCAAGCGTGAAGTCGAGCGCCTCAAGGGCGAGCGCGCCCTGGCCGAAGCGAAGGCCCGTGACGCCACGCAGCGGGTCGCGGTGCTTCAGTCGGAAAGCCCCCTTCACCTTCGCAGTGAGCTCGAGCAGCGCGAGAAGGACATCGACGGCAAGTCGAACGAGAGCCTCGATCGCGCGTTCGCCCAGGGGCGCATCGCGTGTCCGGAGCGCCTGCGGCAGATGTTGATGGTGGCCGAGCGCACGTACCAGACCTCGCTCTACACCGAGCTCCCGGCGGCGGCCGTGGCGGTGCTGTTTTCCGGCGCCTTCGAGCGCAGCCTCGTCGAGCTGATCGTTCACCCGTTCGATCAGTGGCTCGACCAACGTCAGCTGCGCAGCCGCTTCCTCGAAGACGGCGTGCGTGAGCGCCGCGGCAAGCGCGTGGAGTACGCCGATCGTTTCTTCGAGTCGCTCGATCGCGAACAGTCGGCGCGCCCGCCTTCGCTGGGTGAAGTGAGCCGCGTGCTCGAGCGCCGTGAAGAGGCGTACCTGTCGATCTTCAATCAGTTCCTCACCGTGAACTTCGAGCTGCCGTCGGCGTTCTGGGGCGAGTTCGCGCGCTTCGTCACGTGGGGCAAGGAGACGCTGCGCGATCCGGTCGCCCACGGTCACATCGAGATCGACTGGGAAGGGCTCAAGCAGTTCCGTGAGCGGCTGCTCTTCTCGTTCGCGGGCGAGAGCACGGGCGTGTTGCCGACGCTGCTCCGCGCGCGGAAGCGGAAATGACTCGGCCGACGGTCGTGCTGTTGCCCGGTTTTGGGGGCAGCGCGGATCAGCCGATGCTGGTCGACCTCTCCGAGCGGTTGGAGCCGCTGGGGTTTGCCTGTCTTCGGATTGCCCCGCCGCGCTTGAAGTTGACGCCCGAGCTCGAGGTCTACGGCGCGTGGCTGGACGATCAACTCGTGCCCGGTCGGCTGATCGTGGTGGGCCGATCGTTCGGTGGCCGCCTGGCGATTCGGCTGGCGGCGAGACGAAAGCTCGAGGCGATCGTGCTGCTGGGTTTTCCGATTCGCCCGACGGGGAAGAGGCGCCCGCTCGATGAACAGGCGTTGGCGGCCTTGAAGTGCCCCACGTGGATCGCGCAGGGCACGAAGGATGAGCTGGGTCCGATGAAGGTGCTGCGAAAGTTCGCAGGGGCCGCCGAGATCTTTCCGCTCGCCGGAGCAGGCCACGACTTCGGCGCTCGCCAAGAGCAAGCCCTCGACGCCGCCGCCACCTGGCTCAACAAACTCCCGCCCCCTGCGTGAGCGGGGAGAGCGTGGGGGTCAGGGGCCTTCCTGCTAAGACCGTCGCAAATGCTTCCGACGCTGCTGTCCGCCCTCATCCTCGCCGCACCGCCCGCCCCCGCACTCGGAGAGATCTCCGCGCCGCTCGGTCACATCGGCAACGTGGTCGACGCGCTGCCCAAAGGCGGGGTCTCCGACAGCGACAAGCTGGTGGCCCCGCAGTGGGAAGGCTGTGAGCCCAAGGGCATCTACCTGATGCGCTTCATGGGCGGAGCAGGGCGCGCGCTCGAGCAGCTCCAGCAGTCACTCGACCGTGCACCGGGCAGCGAGAAGAAGCTCTTCGGCCGCAAGTCGGTGCTGGGTGAAGTGATGAAGCAGCTGAGCACCTCACGCTCCGAGCCGAAGGTGAGCTGCCCTGCTGCGCCGCTGGCCGACGGCTTCAAGCTCGAGCTCACCGCGACGCCCAAGAAGTGGTGTGAGGCGAAGGCCGACGCGACCGACGGTGAGTTCTGGTTCTTCTCGGGCAAGAGCGCCGCGGCGGTGATCTCGGTGCAGAAGGGCGGCCCCGACGTCTGCAAGCCGCGCCTCTCGACGGTGCTCTTCGACGCGAAAGGCGTGGCGCGCGTTCGCCTGCATGCCGATTGGGGAGGCGCGATCTCGGCCACGTTGGTGGGTGAGCGCTGTCAACTCGTCGACTACGTGCTCGACGCGGACAAGCAGGTGTTCACCCCCGCGTGGAAGTCCTGCAAACGCTGAGGACTTCGGCTACAGCCGGTTCATGCCGTTAGCACCCATCATCGAGGTCGACCCCGTACACCCTCAGCCCAGGACGATTGAGCGGGCCGTGAAGGTGTTGGAAGACGGTGGCCTCATCGCGTACCCGACGGACACGTATTACGGCGTCGGGTGCGACCTGAACTCGAAGAAGGCGATCGACCGCCTCTACGGAGTGAAGAACCGCGATCGCCGCAAGCCCCTGGCGATCCTCTGTCCTGATCTTTCCGACGTGGCGAAGTACGCGAAGGTCTCGAACTTCGCCTATCGGATCATGCGGCAGCTCACGCCGGGTCCGTTCACGTTCGTGCTCGAGGCCACGAAGTTGGTGCCCGACATGATGCAGAGCAAGCAGAAGCAGGTGGGCATTCGGGTGCCGCAGGCGCCGCTGATGTTGGCGATCGCGGCGATGCTCGGCCGGCCGATCGTCACGACGTCTGCGACCGATATGGACGGCGTGGTGCTCACCGACGCCAAGGAGATCAAAGAAGCGCTCGGTCAGCGCCTCGACCTGATCCTCGACGGTGGGCCGCAGCCCGATGAGCCTTCGACGGTGGTGTCTCTGATCGACGATCAGATCGAAGTGCTGCGTCAGGGCAAGGGCATCCTGGTGATGGAGTCCTGAACCGCTGAAGCGAGAGGGAGAAACTTGTCGCCCTCGATCGCGCACGAGATGATCCCCACATGCAGTTGGCGTTGCTCGATCACTACATCACCTACCTCCGCGCCGAGCGGAACCTCGCGGCGAAGACGGTCGACGCCTACGCCGCTGACGTGCGCGACTACCTGGGTGAGCTGCACAAACGAGCGCTGCTCGTGGAAGCCGCGACCCGCGAAGACGTGCTCGAGCACATGGCCTTTCTCGCCAGGAAGGGCCTGGCCCCCCGAAGCCGCGCCCGTCACCTCGCCGCGCTGCGCGGGTTCCACCGCTTCCTGGAAGACGAAAAGCTCGCCCCCGCCGATCCCACCGGAGATCTCGACACGCCGAAGCACGCGCGAAAGCTGCCTGTCTTCCTGACCGTCGACGAGGTCGTCGCGCTGCTCGAAGCACCCGACGTGAAGACGCTCGCCGGCATCCGTGATCGCGCGATGATCGAAGTGCTCTACGCCACCGGCCTGCGCGTCAGCGAGCTCGTCTCACTCTCGATCAACGACGTGAACCTGGTCGACGGCTACATCATCGCCTTCGGCAAGGGCAGCAAGGAGCGCATCATCCCCCTCGGCAAGAAGGCGATCGAGGCGATCAAGACCTGGCTCGACGGACCCCGACTCTCAGTCCTCAAAGGCCGCGAGTCGAAGGCGCTCTTCGTTTCCCCGCGAGCCAAGGCCCTGACCCGCATGGGCTTCTGGAAGCTGCTGCGTCGTCACGCGCGGGGGGCAGGCATCACCAAGCTCATCTCGCCCCACAAGCTGCGCCATTCCTTCGCGACGCACCTGGTCGAGCGCGGCGCCGACTTGCGCGCGGTGCAGGCGATGCTCGGTCACGCCGATCTCGGCACGACGCAGATCTACACGCACGTCGACTCGCGCCGGTTGCGCGCGATGTACGACGACAAGCACCCCCGCTCGAAAGCGCCGAAGCCTGTCCTGAGCAAGGTCGAAGGGCGCACGAAGTTGAAGTAGAGAACCTGCATGCGCATTCTTTCGGGCGTTCAATCTTCCGGCCGGCTTCACATCGGCAACTACTACGGCGCGATCCGCGAGTTCGTGACCATGCAGGACCAGGGCGAGGCGCTCTATTTCATCGCCAACCTGCACGCGCTCAACTCGGTGCGCGACGGAGTGAAGGCCCGCGAGCTCACCCTCGAGACCGCCGCTGCGTTCCTCGCCTGCGGGGTCGACCCCGCGAAGGCGGCCTTGTTCCGCCAGAGCGACATCCCCGAGATCGCCGAGCTGTACTGGATCCTCGGCACCGTCATCCCCATGGCCGATCTCGAGAACGCGCACAGCTACAAGGACAAGCTCGCGCACGGCGCCAAGCCAGACTTCGGGCTCTTCGGCTACCCGGTGCTGATGGCCGCCGACATCCTGCTCTACGACTCCGACGTGGTGCCGGTGGGCAAGGATCAACGGCAGCACCTCGAGCTCACGCGCGACTGGGCGGGCAAGTTCAACCGGCAATACAACGCAGAGCTGCTCAAGCTCCCCGCGGGCCGCACGCGCGACGAGACGGCCGTGGTGCCGGGCCGCGACGGGCAGAAGATGTCGAAGAGCTACGCGAACACCATCGACCTCTTCGGCCCCGACAAGGAGGTCGAGAAGCAGATCAAATCGGTGAAGACCGACTCGACCCCGCCTGAGTCGCCCAAGCCGACCGAGAACCAGCCGCTCTACGATCTGCTCAAGGTGGTCTATGCCCCGGCAGAATTCGCCGCGATCGACGCGAAGTGGAAGACGGGCGGCGCGCCTGAGACGCACGGCTACGGCGCCTTCAAGAAGCTGCTGCTCGACGGCTACGTTCAGACCTTCACCGAACCCCGCAAACGCTACGCCGAGCTGATGAACGACCGGGCCGAGCTCGAGCGGCTCCTCGCGCAGGGTGCCGAGAAAGCCCGTGGTTACGCGGCCCCGGTGATCGCCCGGGTGCGCCACGCCGTCGGGCTGTAGAAAAGGGGTGGTCTCCGACTAACCGTGGTACACGAGCTGAGGCCGATTTTCCGGCCTTTGCGAGGGGTTGAGCGACCCGTGGCTGACGTGAAGGACGTGAGTCCTGCACAGGAGGACGCACTGACGGAAGTGTTCGCACCGCGCGACGCTTTCCGTATTGCGCTGCCCAATTTCGAGGGCCCGCTCGATCTGTTGCTGCACCTGATCCGCGAACACAAGATCGACATCCTCGACATTCCGATGGCGTTGATCACCGAGAAGTACCTCGCCCACATCCAGGCGATGCGAGAGATCAACCTCGACATCGCCGGCGAGTTCCTGGTGATGGCCGCCACGCTGCTCCACCTCAAGTCGCGCATGTTGCTGCCGCGTGAACACCTGCCCGCGGGCCAGGACTCGGTCGAGCTCGTGCAGGAGCGTGACCCACGCGTCGAGCTCGTGCGGCGCCTGCTCGAGTACCAGAAGTACCGCGCGGCGGCCGACCAGCTCGCCCTCAACCCCATCCTCGATCGCGACGTCTTCCCGCGCCGGGTGGCGGTCGAAGAAGTGCCCCTCGAAGAGGAAGAGGTCGGCCTGCAGGAGATCAGCATCTACAAGCTGATCGAGGCCCTCGACCGCGTGCTCATGGCGCTCGAGCCCAAGCGCCAGCACGAGGTCACGCGCGAACACCTCTCGCTGTCTGTGGCGATGTACCGCATCGCCGACAAGATCCGCGCTGAGGGCAAGGGCCACGCCGTGCTCTTCCTCGGGTTGTTCGATGGCGCGCGCGTACGAAGCGACGTGGTGATCACCTTCCTGGCGCTGCTCGAGATGTGCAAGCTCAAGCTGCTGCGCGTCTTTCAGGCTGAAGGCAGCGATGACATTTTGATCAGCGAGAAGGGTGATGCGCTCGCCGACTTCGGTACTGAAGGCGGCGTCGCCCCTTCGAAGGAGCTCGACAGTGAGTACGAATAAGAACGGCGACGGCGGCTCAGGTGGACCGAGCCCGTTCTCGGAAGAAGAAGTCGCAGCGGTCACGCAGGGGCCCGCGGGTGATCCTGAGCTCGAAGATCTCGACGCCGCCGACATCGACGCCGTCGAATCAGAGAGCTCGTTCGAGAAGATCCTCGCGAAGTCTCGCAAGCTGACCGAGCCGCAGATTCGCAACGTGATCGAGAGCGTGCTCTTCGTCGCGCCGCAGCCGCTCACCCTCGATCAGTTCTTCGACGCCACCGGCATCGACCGCGAGAAGATCGAGAAGGCGCTCCAGGAAATCACGCTCGCGCGCGTTAACGGCGGCATCATGCTCCACGAGGTCGCGGGTGCCTGGCAGCTGCGCACCGTGCCCGAATCGGCTGAATACGTTCGCCGCTTCTTGAAGGTGAAGCCGCAGCGTCTGACCCGCGCCGCCGTCGAGACGCTCGCGCTCATCGCGTACCGCCAGCCCGTCACCCGGCCCGAAATCGAAGACGTGCGCGGCGTCGATTCCGGCGCCGTGCTCAAGGCGCTCCTCGATCGCCGCCTGATCAAGATCGTCGGCAAGAAGGAAGAAGTCGGCCGCCCGATTCTCTACGGCACCTCGCGCGAGTTCCTCGAGTTCTTCGCGCTCAAGAGCCTCTCTGCGCTGCCGACGCTTCGCGAGTTCCAGGAGCTCAGCGAAGAGAACCAGGAGATCGTCGAGCGCGAGGCGCCCAAGCCCGTCGCCGGCATTCTCGAAGAACTCTCCGACAGCAAGCTGGCCGAGAAGCTCGCCGCGCAAGACCAGGCCTCCGAAGAGGCGCTGGCTGTGTTGGAAACCGCAATCGATCAAGCCGACGTGACCTCGAAGTCCGCCGCCAGGATCCTGAACCCGCCGCAGCCGCCCCCAGAGCCCGGAGCGACACCTGCAGCACCGCCGAACCCACCCACGGACTCTGAGAGCTGAAACCAAGATGGAACGCCTTCAAAAATTTCTTTCCCGCGCTGGAGTCGCTTCACGTCGTCACGCCGAGGCGATGATCGTCGATGGTCGCGTCAAGCTGAACGGCAAGGTCATCACCGTGCTCGGCACGCAAGTCGATGCGACCAAGGATCTCGTTCTGCTCGACGGCAAGCTCGTCGCCGTCAACCCAGAGCGGAAGTACTTCCTGTTCTACAAACCGCCCGGAGTGGTCACCACGTTGTCCGACCCCGAAGGGCGGCCCACCGTCGGCGACTACGCGCAAGACGCGGGAAGCCGTGTCTTCCCCGTCGGCCGCCTCGACTACGACGCCGAAGGCGCGCTGCTGCTCACCGACGACGGTGATCTCGCCAACAAGCTGATGCACCCCAGCCACCAGGTGCCGCGCGTGTACCTCGCGAAGGTCAAGGGTGTGCCCGACGAGGCTTCGCTCAAGAAGCTGATCGAGGGTGTTCGCCTCGAAGACGGCATGGCCCACGCCAGCCAGGCGCAGATCTTCGAGAAGGCCGAGCGCAACACCTGGGTGAAGATCGTCGTGACCGAAGGCCGGCAGCACCTGGTCAAGCGGTTGTGCGCGGCGATCGGTCACCCCGTCGTGCGCCTCTACCGTCCCGCGCACGCGGGGCTGCCCGTGCATGGCCTGCGCCCCGGAGAACTGCGGGCGCTCACGAATGACGAGATCCGCCGCGTCAAGGCGGCTGCTGAAGGTGATGCTCAGCCTGAGCCGCGGCTCACCTTGCCTGCGCGCCGTCATGGCCACGCAGCGCCGGGCTTCGAGCCGGAAGAAGACACGCGCCCCGAAGGCAAACGCGCCAAGGGCGACGAGCGCGCCCAGAAGCGTGGTTCTGAAGAAGAACAGGAAGAGCCGGTCGCGCTCGACCAGGCCTCGGGCGACGACGAGCAGTCCGATGCGCCTGCACCGCGTGAAGCGAAGTCTGAGCCGAGGAAGCCTTTCGCAGGCCGGGCGAGCGCGCGCGACGAGGGCAGGGCGCCGCGTGGTGATCGCGACGGGGCCAAGCGCGGCGGGAAGAAGGAGTTCGCTGAAGACCGCGCTCCTCGCGGAGATCGTGACGGCGTGAAGCGTCTGGGCGGCGGCAAGAACGACGACGGGAGCGCCAAGCGTGAGTTCGGCGCGAAGCGCGACTTCGGCGGCAAGACCGATGAGCGCGGCGGCAAGCGCGAGTTCGGTGCCAAGCGCGAGTTCGGCGGCAAGAGCGAGTTCGGCGGCAAGAGCGAGTTCGGTGCCAAGCGCGAGTTCGGTGCCAAGCGCGAGTTCGGTGCCAAGCGCGAGTTCGGCGGCAAGAGCGAGTTCGGCGGCAAGAGCGAGTTCGGCGGCAAGAGCGAGTTTGGTGCCAAGCGCGAGTTCGGTGCCAAGCGCGAGTTCGGCGGCAAGAGCGACGATCGCGGCGGCAAGCGCGAGTTCGGGGCGAAGCGCGAGTTCGGCGGCAAGCGCGAGTTCGGTGCCAAGCGCGAATTCGGTGCCAAGCGCGAGTTCGGCGGCAAGAGCGACGATCGCGGCGGCAAGCGCGAGTTCGGCGCGCCCAAGGGCCGCTTCGGCTCACGCGACGGCGGCAAGAACCGCTTCGCTGGTGACGAGCGTCCCGCGCGGCGTGGTGGCCGGGATGAAGAGCGCGGTGGCAGTGGCACGGGTCGCGATCGCAAGGAGCCCCGCCAGGCAGCTCCAGGCCGTGAACTGTCCAAGCCGTTCCCCGGTGAGCGCGCTTACGGCGGTGCTTCTTCGGGCGCGACGGCCGTGGCTGCTCGTACCGCGCGCACCGAAGGCGCCTTCGGCCGCGGAGGCAAACGTGACGACGCGCCGCGCTCCCGCTTCGGAGGCCCCGGTGGCCCCCGCAGCGATGGCGCGCGTGGCTTCGGCGAGACGGCCGCCCGCGTCGGCGAGCGCGCCAGCGGTCCCCGGCGTACGGGCCCCGGCGCCAAACCCGGTGGCTTCAAGAAGCCCTTCAAGGGCAAGGGCGGCGGTTCGTTCAAAGGCAAGCCCGGCGGTGGATTCAAGGGCGGCGGGAAGAGCCCGGGCGGCGGCAGGAGTTCTCCGAGGAAGCCACGAGGCTCGTGGTAAGAGGTAGGCATGAGTCGTCGTGCGCTCAGCGCGCTCGTTGCGGTCCTCGTGGTCGGCTGCTCGGGCGGGCGTGACAAGACGCTGGCTGATCTCCAGAGCGCCCGGCCCGAGGTGAGGGCGCTCGCGGTCAAACGGCTGGCTGAGAAGTTCGAGGCTGAAGACGTCAGCCTCTTTTCCCAGCTGGCCCGCGACCCGGTTTCCATCGTGCGCGCCGAGGCGATGACCGCGCTCGGCAAGACCCAGGACTCCCGCGTCGTCGATCTGCTCGGCGAGGCGCTGGCCGACCCAGACGAGCAGGTGCAGCAGGCCGCCGCGGCCGCGCTCGCTTCGTTCAAGACCGACAAGGCGCGCAGCTACCTCACGCTCCAGTACTCGCGCCGTGGCCGCACCACGCGCATGGCGATCGTTCAGGCGCTCAAGGGTACGAACATCCCCGGCGCGATGGCCTCGGTCGTCGTCGCCGAAGCCAAGGCGATCTGGGATCGCAACATGAAGGTGCTCAACGATGGCTCGTTGCCTGAGCGCATCGGCGCCGCCGAAGAGCTCGGCCGCTCGGGTCGTCCCGAGGCCGTCAATCGCCTCGTCCCGCTGCTCAAGGACAAGCACGTCGGTCTCGCCGCTGCCGCCGCGCGTGGTCTGGGCCTCGCCCGCGATCCCCGCGCAGCACCCGCGGTCACCGCGCTGCTCGACGAGAATTACCCTGAGCTCCGCGAAGCTGCCTGCGAAGCGCTCGGCCGCCTGGGAGAACCGTCCGCGCTCCCGAAGTTGCTCGCCGTCGCTCAAGAGAAGAGCCCCACCAGCCCCTTCGCCACCCGCGCGATCCTCGCGCTGCCTCGCTCCTCCGAAATCGACAAGGCGCTGTGCTCGTTGGTGGTGTCCGCCAATGACTCCGAGGTGCTCAGCACCGGTCGCGAGCTTCGCAAGCGCGGCGGTTGCCCGGTCGAGCCGATCATCGAGCTGCTCAAGAGCCCCTCGACCGCGAACGCGGGCCTGCTCGCCATCATCGCGCTGGCGCCACAGGGTGAGCTGGTGCCGAAGATCGGCGCGCTGACCACCTCGAGCGACGATCAGACGCGGCGCCTGGCGATCGAAGCGCTCGCTGAGCTGAACGACCCCGCTGGCGCCGCCTTCGTGCAGAAGGCCTGGGACGCCGAGCTCAAGTCACTCGAGCCCCGCCGCCTCGATTGGATTCCCGCCGAGCTGCCCACCACCTACGCCGCTGGCTTCGATCCCACGCAGGCGCCTTCGCCCGACGATCCGTTCGCCGTCGCCCGCGCGCGCACCAGCGAACTCTTTGGCCGCGTGCAGCAGCTCGACGCGCAACGCGCCAAAGAAGCAGGCAAGACCCTGCTCGAGGCCCGCGCGCCCCGCGAGATCCTCGATGACGCCACGGAAGAAGAGGTTTCGGTGCTCGCTTCGATCCTCAGCGCGCTGGGCAAGCTCGAGGTCGAAGGCGCGAAGGCGCACGGCCTCTCGTTCGTGCGTGAGACCAGCCCCTCGCTGCGCGGTGCCGCGTACAGCGCGCTCGCGTTTCTCGGTGAAGATGCCCGGGCTGGCTTGTTCGATGCCGAACGTTCGGTGCAGGGCACCACCGCGCAGGCCCTCGCCGAGTCGGGGCCGAAGGGCCAGCTCGTCGTGCTCCAGGCCATCAGCGAGCTGGCCGGTGATCGCACGCGCCTCATCGATCCACTCCGCGGTCTCAAGCTTCCCCCCGAGGCCACCCCGAAGCTCGAGCAGCTGGCGAAAGAGGGCGGCTCGGAAGCGGGCGCCTCCGCCGTGTTGCTGGGTGAGATGGCCTCGAAGGGCTCCGTTCCCGTGTTGCTCGCGCTGCTGGACGATCAAGAAGCCGTCGCGCGACGTGACGTGCTCTACGCGCTCGGACGCCTCGGTGACCCCCGCGCCGCCGACGCCATCGGCCGCGATCTCTACAGCGACAGCGCCGAGGTGCGCAGCGCTGCGGCCCGTGCGCTCGCACAGCTCAAGGTGCCCGCGCAGGTCGAGGCCATCGACGCGCTCAAGGGTGACTACGATCTCCAGGTTCGCAACAGCGCCACCGCCGCCCTCGAGGCCCTCGCGCCGACCGCTCCTCCCGAAGGGAAGCGCTGATGGAGGCCCGCGCCCTCAAGGACAAAGCCTCCGCGTTCTTCACCAAGGGCCGCTTCGCCAAGGCCGCTGAGACCTACGAAGAGTTTTGCGCGGTCGACAAGAAGGACCACCAGGCGCGCCTTCGCTGCGGTGACGCCTGGTCGAAGGCCGGCAAGAAGGACAAGGCGATCGCCGCGTACTCATTGGCCGCGGAGGGCTACGCGAAAGACGGCTTCCTTCCGCGCGCCATCGCCGCCAGCAAGCTGGTGCTCGAGATCGACCCCGCGCACAAGGGCGTGCAGAAGATGCTCGCCGAACTCTACGCCCAGAAATCGGGCGCGACGCGCAAGCCGGCCGGTGCTCCGGGTCCTGCCTCCGCGGCCCCCGAGATGGAGGTCACCCGCAGCGTCTCTGCGCCGGTCACCTCGAGTTTCAGCAACAACAAGGCGGCGATCGATCTCGACGCGCCGATCGCGAAGACCAAGCCCAGCGGCTACCAGCCCGCCAAGGTCGAAGCGCCTTCACCGATGAACCGGGCCGACGCGCTCGAGCTGCCCGAGTACGAAATTCCGATGGACGACGGCCCGAGCTCGGTCGGCGGCATGAGCGCCCACCAGGGCCATCACAAAGGCGCGCTCGAGATCGAAGTGGAAGAGACGGCCGCGACCGGCCCGAAGGCGTTGACCGAGACGTCGATCGACATCGACATGACCGGCGGTTTGCCCGTCATCGGCGAAGTGGAGATCCCCATCGAGGGGCAGCCGCTGCCAGAGCTTGAGCAGCTCCCGCCCGAGCTGCAGCCCGCGCCGCCGATCGCTCCGGCGATCACCTTCGATCTTCCGCCGCCCCCGCCGCCGAACTTCGAGCTCGACGTCGCGCCCGTCGAGGTCGTCACCGCTGCGACGAGCCCCTCGGCTGTCTACGAGCTGACCGAGGCCATCCCCGAGCCGAAGCCTTCGGTACCGGTGTTCGAGCTCACCGACGAGGCCGATGCGCCACCTCCAGAGCCGCCGCCTGCCGTGAGCATCGAGTCGCTCGATCCCGAGCCGCTCGATGCGCCCCTCGCGGCTCTGCCCCCGGTGAAGAAGCCCCAGGCGATGATCATCGAGCCGGCTGCCGAGGCCCTCGACCCGCCTTCTCGGCCTGCTCGTTCGAGCGCGTTGCCGCCTTCAGTCGGTGACGCCGCGTCTGCGCCTCCGTCGATCAAGCCCATCTCCGCTTCCGAAGCGCAGCCGCCGGGCCTCAAGCCGCGGCGCGCGGAGGGGCCACCGCCGGGCGTGCCGTCATCGTCACCTTCCTCCAGCCGCATCTGGTTGCCGCCCGCCTTCACGCCTGCGACCACGCGTGAAGACGCCGACGTGCGGCCTGCCGCAGCGACCAGCGCCCCGGTGACGACAGCGGCCGAGCCTTCGACCGATCTCGAGCGCAGCCTGCAGGCGTTCATGCAGTTCGACCCCGACGCCCCGGCCCCGAAGGCAGCGGCGGGCAGCGAGCCCGTGGCGCGCGTGATGCCCAGCTTCACCGAGCTCGACCTCGACGAGAGCGACTCGTTGCTGCACGCCGTCGAAGCCGCGGCGACGAGCGTCACCGGTCCCGCTCCGGCGGTCGAAGAAGCGATGGACGCGCCCGATGATCCACGCGCGGAACCTGGTGGGCTCCCGAAGATCCCCCTGTTCTCGGATCTCCCCGAAGATGCCTTCATCGCGTTGTTCGAGAAGTGCCCGCTGCAGCGCTTCGAAGAAGGCCAGCTCGTCTTCGAGCAGGGTGAAAAGGCCGACGCCTTCTATGTGATCTGCGGTGGCCAGGTTCGCGTGTTCCGCACCGATGGCGGTGAGCGCAAGGAGCTGGCGACCCTCGAGGAAGGCAGCTTCTTCGGCGAGATGGCCCTGCTGTCAGAGGCGCCCCGCAGCGCGTCGGTCGAGGCCGCATCGGAAGACACGCAGGTGCTCGTCATCTCGGCTGAGATCCTCAAGGAGCTGTCTGGCAGCTACCCGGTGGTCTCCACCGCGCTCAAGAAGTTCTGTCGGCAGCGCATGTTGTCGAACCTGATGAACCAGGCGGCCCTCTTCGCCCCGTTCAATCGCAACGATCGACGCGACCTGGTGCAGAAGTTCCGCGCGCGCGACGTGAACCGCGGCGACGTGCTGGTGAAAGAAGGCGCCACCAGCGACGGGCTCTACGTCGTGCTCTCAGGCGAAGTGGCCATCGAGGTGAAGGGCACTCGCATCGCCACGCTCAAAGAAGGCCAGGTCTTCGGCGAGATGTCGCTGCTGATGCGCACGCCGGCCTCGGCCACCGTGCGCGCGATCAGGCACACCTCGTTGCTCCGATTGCCCAAGCAGGACTTCGACAGCCTGATCCTCAGCCATCCTCAGGTGCTCGAGCACGTCTCGGTGTTGATCGATGAGCGCAAGCAGTCAGATCTGAAGCGCCAACACAACGACGCCGCCGAGATCCTCTGACGGCGTCAGCACCACCGCTCGCCCCGAGCGGGTTGGCCGAATAGGAATTGAGAACCCCACCGTTCCCCCCGAGCGAAGTCGAGGGGTCACCTGCCGCGCGGCGCAGAGGTGGCATCTCGACTGCGCTCGATGTGAACGGTGGGTCTGTTCCTTCGGACGAAATCGCCGGCGAA
>JBKJSE010000274.1:0-5030 GCA_046595925.1 Archangium sp.
CGCGACCGGCATCACCAAGGGCCGTGGCTTCCAGGGCGTCATGAAGCGCTGGGACTTCCGCGGCTTCGGTCAGACCCACGGTACCCACGAATACCGCCGCCACCCCGGCGCGATCGGCCAGCGCAAGACGCCGGGCCGCGTGTACCCGAACAAGAAGCTCCCGGGTCACTACGGCGTGGAGCAGGTCACCACCCAGAACCTCGAGGTCGTCGGCCTGCACCCCGAGAAGAACCTCATCCTCATCAAGGGCGGCATCGCCGGTTCGAACGACGGCCTCGTGGTCGTCAAGCCCTCCGTGAAGACCGCCCTGCGCGCGGCTCACAAGGCCAAGAACACCCGGAAGTAATCGCCGTACCGCTGTCGATTCACGCTTTCGGGGAGGCCCTGCGATGTGGAGTGTGCGCTCGGTATGGCCGGTCGGGTTGTTGTCGGCAGCTTTGGTGCTGTCGGCCTGCGGCCCTTCCGGACCCAGGCCCATTCTGCTGGGGCTTCCCTGCATTCCGGGCGACCCGGGCTCGATCTGCGCGTCGGGCCTGTGTCTGGCGCTCGATAACCAGTCGGGGTTCTGCACCGACGTCTGCACCTCCGATGATCAGTGCCCGACTGACTTTCAGTGCCGCGCTGCGGGCCGCTATGGCCGCATCTGCCGGCCGCTCTCGGGCTGCAAGACCGAAGTCGACTGCCCCTCAGGTCACGTCTGCAACGCAGACACGGGCAATTGCTACATCGCGGTGAGCCGTTCGCTCTGCGGCCCCTGCCAGGACGGCAACCAATGCCCCGAAGGCGGCGCGTGTTTTTCCGCCATCGGCTCGGGCGAGCAGTTCTGCACCACGGCGTGCGGCGCGGGCGACACCTGCCCCACGGGCTACAGCTGCCGCGACCTGCCGGTGGGCGCTGAAGGCGCGCTCGTCAAGCAGTGCGCCCCCGACACCGAGTCCTGCAACAACGGCCGGAGCATCTGCTCGCCGTGCCAGGGCGACGACGAGTGTGGTGGCCCTTTCGACCTGTGCGTGCGCAACGTGGTCTCTGGCGTCACGTTCTGCGGCCGCGACTGCAATCCCGCCAAAAACGTGTGCCCCTCGCTCGGCTGCGATCCGCTCAAGCTCGGCTCGGCTGAGAACCCCGAGTGCCCGGGCGGCTTCTCGTGCACCAACATCGGCCAGAGCAGTGACCCCTCAGTGGTCGGCCCCTTCCAGTGCGTGCCCAACAGCAACACCTGCGAGGGCTACTGCGACTCGACCGACACCATCGGCCAGCTCAGCCAGTGCGGCCTCGGCAAAGTCTGCTCGAACAACGTCTGCACCAGCGCCGCTGACGGCCGCATGTGCTCGACGTGCGCCGACAACGACGACTGCCGCCGCGGTGGGTTCGCCGAGAACCGCTGCATCGTGAACAACTGCACCGACTGTCCTTTCTCGGGCGAGGCGTTCTGTTCGACGCCGTGCGCCGATGACGCCGCGTGCGTTCGCAGCTTCGGCGCCGGGTTCGTGTGCAAGCCGGTCAACGACCCCAGCTCGCCGCAGCGCTCGTACTGCATGCCGCAGCGAGGCTCGTGCAAGGGTGGCCTGGGTCGCCTGGGTGAGAACTGCTCGGTGGCCGGCCCTCAAGACTGCGTGACCGGCGTCTGCCTCGAGGCCGGCTTGAACGACTTCTGCTCAGGCCCCTGCACGACCGACGCGCAGTGCGGCGACACGCGCTACCGCTGCTGTGAGACCTCGGCGGCAACCGGCGGTTACGACTGCAGCGAGCCCCACCGCACCACGACCGGCCCCCTGAGCGGCACGGGCATCTGCGCACCCATCGGCGGCCTCTTCGGCGACGACTGCTCGCCAGGCCGCGCGCCTTGCCAGAGCGGCACGTGTCTCGATCTGGGCACCGCGCGCCTGTGCAGCGTCACCTGCGCCAGCGGTACGTGCCCCGATGGCTTTGCCTGCCGCCAGGCCCTCGCTCCCGACGGCACCACGCAGGTGCCGGTCTGCTTCCCCAACGGCGGCGGCAAGCCCGGCGCTGACTGCGGGTTCGGCCCAGCCGCGTGCGAGAGCGGCCTGTGCATTCGGAAAGATTCAGGCCCGATCTGCACGCAGGGCTGCACGGTTGATCCCGATTGCCCCGACGGGTGGATCTGCGACCTGCTCCGCACCGTCACCGATTCTTCGGTGCAGGCGTGTCTGCCTCCGGCCCTTCAGGATGGGTGAACCTTTCTCGAAAAGCCCTGTACGTTCGTGTACTTCCCCGTGCTAAGCCGCCGCCCCCTCTGAGTCTTACGATGCTCGCTCTCCGTGTGCTCATTCTGGTGTCGCTCGCACTGGCTGCCGCCGGCTGTGACGATCGCACGCGCACGAGGAAGATCGTCGAGCCGTTCGCGGTGGTTCCCGGCACGCCGACCGTCGACGACGCGACGCCCGCAGTGAAGGTCGACCCGACGATGGCGACCGGTCTCTTCGGCGTCAACGTGCCCCGGCAGTGCGACGCGTACACGCAGTTGCCCGTGCGCAAGGTCGACATTCTCTGGGTCGTCGACTCGTCGGGCTCGATGGCCCCCAAGCAGGCGCGGCTCGCGTCGAACTTCCAGGGCTTCATCAACCAGCTCGTCACGGCGAACCCGCCGATCGACTTCCACATCGCCGTCACCAGCACCGACACGGACGACGCGGCGGCGCGCGGCAAGCTGCGCCCGTGGGCCCTGGGCGCCAGCAGCGAGAACTACATCAGCTGCACGCCGATGATGGGGGGCGGGGTGACCTGCAACACGGGCCCGAACCTCACCACCGCCGTCCAGGCCTTCGGTCAGATGTCGGCCGTGGGCATCAACGGCAGCGCCGCCGAGCGTGGCCTGTACGCCGCGTACCTCGCGCTCACCGAGCCGACCAACATCACCACGCCGGTCTTCGATCGTTTCATCCGCGAAGACGCCGCGCTCTACGTCGTCGTGGTCTCCGACGAAGACGACGCGTCGTGCACGCCGATGACCCGCCAGACCACCTGCACCGCCGACCCGGGCTGCCGTTGCGCGCCTGACAACTCGCTGGCCGGTGCGGGCACCTGGGGCAGCACCGCCTACTTCACGCGCTTCCTCGAGACCTACAAGGGCTACGGCAACGCCGAGTCGGTGGCGCTCGCCGCGATCGTCTCGACGGCCGCCGACGAGCAGCTCGTGCCTTCGCAGTTCGGTGACCCCACGCCGCACGTCGGCTGCTGCCGCGCGTTGGGCGCAGGCGCCTGCCCCGATGGCGGCGTGAACGACGGCGGCTTCGAGATCGCGTACACGGGCAGCCGGTACGAGAAGGTCGCGACGGAAACGGGTGGGGTGACGGTGTCGATTTGCCAGCAAGACTTCTCGGCCGCGTTGTCCTCGCTGGGCTACGCCGCGTCGGGTCTGCGCCGTGACTTTCGCCTGAGCCGCGGCCCCGACCTGCGCGTCGATGCGGGCGTGGCGACCGGCTTGACCTCGTACGTGAGCGCTGCGACCGCGGCCAACTGCATGGTCGACGGCAACTGCCCGGCCACCACGCCGGCCTGCCGCAACGGGCGCTGCGCGAGGCGGGTCGAAGTCACCACGGCCCTCGTCCCCAACGCCGCTTCGTACCTGAAGTGCGAAGGCGCGGGCCTGCGCAACATCGTTCGCTTCGATGGCACTTCGGTGCCCGAGCCGCTCAGCACCGTCGAGGTTTGCTACGACGTGCTCCCCACGTTCCAGAACAGTTGTCCGTAGATGAGGTGAATGGGCTCCATGACTCGTACGACACTCAACCTGATGAGCTGCCTGGTGCTGATGACGGCCCACGCGGCGTTCGCCGATGATGAAACCGAAGAGCTCGTCGAGAAGGTCGCGGTGCGCAACCGCCTCTTCTCGGTCGCGGGGCGTTGGGAGCTCGGCGGCAACGTCGGCTTCTCGCTCCTGAGCCGGCTCACGGATCACTACAACTTCAACGTGTCAGTCGCCTTCAACCCGAAGGACTGGCTGGGGCTCGAGCTGCGCGGTGGGTACGCGGCCTCGCGTCACACTTCCCTGGCCGACCAGATCCAGACCGACTTCTTCGCCAACAACACGATCAGCCGCGCCAATGACGCCGCCGATCTGTGGGAACTCACCGCGCACGGTGTCTTCGGCATTCGGTTCCAGCCCATCTACGGGAAGATCAACCTGATGTCGGAGCTGCCGATTCACTTCCAGTTCTACGTCTGGGCCGGTGGTGGCGTTGCGGCGCTCAAGCGCGAGTCGATGGTGCTCTGCGCGGAGCGCGTCAGCGCGCGCGAGTGCAGCCAGTTCCTGACCGAGAACAAGGTCAGCCCGCTGGTCTCGGTGGCCCTCGGCTTCCGCTTCTTCATCATGCAGCAGCACTCGGTGAAGATCGAAGTGCGTGACTGGAGCTACCTCGACTCGTACCTGGTCAACGTCGACCGGGCCACGGGCGCGGGCGGCATGGAAAGCCCCAACGCGGGCATCACCAACCTCGTCCAGTTCGACCTGGGCTACGCGTTCATCTTCTAAGGGACGATTTTCGATGACCTCCATCCGTAATGTTCTGTTGTTTGCAGCCCTCGTCGCGGCGTCTGCCGTACGGGCCGCTGCTCCCATCGACGCCCCGTTGATCGTCCTCGCTCAGGCCACGCCTGACGACGACGAAGATGACCCGGCCCCGGCGAAGACGCCGCCCGCGACCACCACCACGCCCAAGAGTGATGCGCCTACCGCGCCTCCGGTCGGCACCACTGCGACCCCTGCTCCGGCGGCCCCTGCTGCGGCAGACCCCGAGGCCCAGCGCCTGGTGTCGGGCGCGCCGCTCTACAACCCCAACGTCGCCGTGCACATCGTCGAGCAGAAGGCGTACTCCGACTCGAAGAAGAGCGAGATCGTGCTCTACCCGGTGGCGATGCAGGTGAACGGCAAGTTCACCCAGCACTTCGGCACGATGGGCTCGTTCGTGTACCACCTGCAGGAGAACTTCGGCCTGCAGATCTCGGGCGGCTACAACTGGTACAACGTCGAGTCGGCGTTCAACGGTGAGCTGGTCGAGAAGTTCCGCGTC
>JBKJSE010000399.1:0-16809 GCA_046595925.1 Archangium sp.
CGCATGTCCGGTGGTGTGGCAGGGGACCGACGGGACGAACCCGTCGGCCCCTATGCCGATCCGCGCGGCGCAGAGGTGGCATCTCGACTGCGCTCGATGCGAACGGTGGGTCTGTTCCTTCGGACGAAATCGCCGACGAAGCCAGTACCCCTGCTCGGGGGGACCGGTCGCTACCCTATTTCACCAGCCTCCCAGCGGGAGGGAGAGTTCTTTCGTGAGCTCGTTTTCAGCGCGGTTGGAGCATGACCGGCGGCGGCGCGACCGGTTTCGCCTGCAGCTCGATCGGCTGACCGACCGCGCGGGTGAGCGCACGCAAGCCCACTTTCACGTCGTGGTACGCCTGCAGCCGCTGCACGCTCGATGACGCATACGCGCTGAACGAATCGACCAGCTCGCGCGTGTCACCGGTGCCCAATTCGAAGGCCGTGTACGCCGCGTTCGCCCAGCGCCGTGCGTTCTTCTCGGCCTCGGCCTGCCGCTCGGCCTTCTTCATCGCCAGGTTCGTATCGCCCCAGCTCTTCTCGATCTCCAACCGCACGGCGCCGCCGAGCAGATCGCGCTGGTGCTCCATCTTCTCGTACTCGGCGCGCGCCTGTTCGAGGTGAATGCCCTTCTGCGGAAAGTCCCACTGGTAGCGCATCACCAGCCCGACACCGGCCGAGAGATCGTTGTACGGATCGTACGCAAACGGAGACACCTGCCGCGTCGCGCTCGTCGTCCACATCCACCGGAAGAAGCCGGCGATGCCGAAGTCCGGGTAGTACATCGCCTCGCGAATCTTCACTTCCTGCGCGCGCGCTTCGAGACCTGCGGCGATCGCCTTGAGCTCCGGCCGGTATTTCGCGGCCGTGATGATGTAGCTGTCGACCGCGGCCAACGAACCTTCCGTCGCGGCCAGGGGCTCGACCTGCACCTCGATGGTCTCGTCGGGTTGTGCTGCGATCAGCAGCCGAATCGCGGCCAGGGCGAACTGCGCGCCGTTCTCAGCGCCCAGCCGCTGCACCACGCCCTGCTCCTTGTAGAAGGCGAGCTTGTAGAGATCCATCTGCGTGACCTGTTCGCTGCCTTCATTGCGCAAACGAGTCAGCGTCTTCTCGGCGTCATCGAGCCGCTTCATCGTGTCGTCCACGACGCCGGCGGCCTGCTTCGCCAGGCAGTAGCCGTAATACGCCTGTGCTGCCTGGTACTCCGACTCGTCTTGCGCGCGCACCGTCAGCGCCTCGTGCGCGATCACCCCGTTGCGGCCGGCTTCCTCGAGCGCGTCGAGCTTTCCGAACGTGTAGATCGGCAACACCGCTTCGGCGCCCGCCCGCATCATCACGCCGGGCTGGCCGAAATCGAGGTCGTACATCAAGGTCGACTTGGTCGTCGGAGGCCCACCCAGCGCATCGTTGCGCGCCTCGGGCGTGGGGCCGGCGATCATGAGGTACGAATCCATTCGCGGGAACCACGCCCAGCGCGCTTCGTCGTACTTCGAGCGGTAGTACCGCAGCGTCGCCTGCGCCTCTTTGACGCGGTGATCATTCGCCCGCGCCCGGTCGATGATCTGCTGCAACGTCAGCGGTGCGGCTTCGACGCCGGCGGCAGCCAACAGAATGATGAATGAAATCAGGCGCAACGCGCGCGCACTCTGCCGCAGCGAGCCATCGAAAAGAAGGGCCATCTTCCAAGGTGGACCCAAGGTGAAGCCCAGGGCGTATGTTCCGTCTCGTGCGCATGCTCCGAACCTTCCTCCTCGCGTCGATGTCGCTGGCCCTCGTTTCCCAGGCCGCAGATCCGAAGCTCAAGGGCTCGAAGAAAGAGACCGCTCCCAAGCTCGATCTGGGGATCCCCACCTTCAAGGACATTCCAAATCAGAAGCTCGAGAAGCCCAAAGAAACGCCTGAAGCCCAACAGAGCCCCAGCGGCACCCGCCTCGACGAGGGCTACACGGTGGTGCGCGTGCTCCACGGCAAGGGCTTCATGCGCGCGCCCGATGGAGCCAGGCCCTCGACGCCGTTCCCCCAGGTCACCGTCTCAGGCAACCCGCTGGCGACCGAGAAGTTCAGCTCGGTCATTCGCGTGAAGTCACCGGCGAAGAAGAACACGCGCATCGAAGTGGCGATCCTCGATCAGCGCGGCGACACCGTGATGGAAGCGTCCGGAGAGATCCGTTTCGGTAACGGCGACGAGGCCGAGTGGCAGGTCGACTGGGAGCCCACGGGCGTGCGAAACCCCGGGGAATTTCAGGTGCTCGTGCGCATCGGCGGCAACCCCCTGGGGACCTTCCCGCTCAAGGTGGTAGCTGCCTCTGCCCCCCCAACACCAGCCGCGAAATGAGTGTTGAGCGTTTTCGAAGTGCGGTATCTCGCGCGGCATGTCCCACTCCGATCGCGTCAAGCAGATCCTCAGCTGGTACCCCTCTGACACGCCGGGCGTCCTGACGAATCTGGCGCGCTTGCTCAACACGGGCACGCTCGCCGGCACCGGGAAGATGGTCATTCTGCCCGTCGATCAGGGCTTCGAACACGGCCCGGCTCGCAGCTTTCAGCCCAACCCCGCCGGCTACGATCCCGACTACCACGCGCAGCTCGCCATCGACTCGGGCTGCAACGCCTACGCGGCGCCGCTGGGCTTCCTCGAGGCCGTCGCCGGCAAGCTGATGGGCGAGATCCCGCTCATCTTGAAGCTCAACAACTCTGACTCGCTCTCGAAGGTCGAGCCGATGTCGGCGCTGACCGGCAGCGTGAAAGACGCCGTGCGCCTGGGCTGCTCGGCCATCGGCTACACGATTTATCCCGGCTCGTCCGAGCGCAACCAGCAGTACCAGGACCTGCGCGATCTCATCGCGCAAGCCAAAGAGGCCGGCCTGCCCACCGTGCTCTGGGCCTACCCGCGCGGCAACATGTCGAAAGACGGCGAGACCGCGGTCGACGTGGTCGCCTACGCGGCGCAGATCTCGGCGCAGCTCGGCGCGCATGTGATCAAGGTCAAGCCCCCGAAGGACTTCATCGAGCAGGCCGAGGCCAAGAAGGTGTTCGAGAAGTACTCCATTCCCACCAAGACGATGGCCGATCGCGTGCGCCACGTCGTGCAGAGCTCGTTCAACGGCAAGCGCATCGTGATCTTCTCGGGCGGCGAATCGAAAGAGACGCCTGCGCTCCTCGAAGAGATCAAGGGCATCAAGGACGGCGGAGGCTTCGGTTCCATCATGGGCCGCAACGCCTTCCAGCGCCCGCGCGCCGAGTCGATCCAGTTGCTCAAAGACGTGATGAACGTCTTCAAGAGCTGAAGTTCAACATTCCCCCGCAGTCCCAAACAACGAGAGAGACAACCACCGTGAAGAAGCTGATTGCCGTGCTGTGCCTGACGGGCTCGGTCGCTTTTGCCGCCCCGCCCCCGAAGGAAAAGGCTGCTCCCGCCGACGCTCCCGTCGCCGCCAAGGCCGCCCCCCTCACCCCCGAAGAGCGCAAGAAGGTGCTCTACGCGCTCGGCGCGATGGTCGCGCAGCGCACCCCGCTCGCGCAGGCCGGCCTCAATGAGGCTGAGCTTTCCGAAGTGATGGCCGGCTTCACCGACGCCACCCTCGGTAAGGAACTCAAGGTTCCCACCGCGGAGAACATGCCCAAGGTCGACCAGTTCCTCAAAGAGCGCGCGAAGATCAAAGGCGAGCAGGAGAAGGCGAAGGGCCAGACGTACCTCGAGGAGCAGGCCAAGGCCCCCGGCGCCGTGAAGTCGCCCTCTGGCCTCATCTACTTCGAGACCCTGGCCGGCACGGGCGCGCAGCCCACGCCTGCCGACACGGTGAAGGTGCACTACAAGGGCACGCTGGTGAACGGCACCGAGTTCGACTCGAGCTACAAGCGCGGCACGCCCGCCGAGTTCCCCCTGTCCGGCGTCATCAAGTGCTGGACCGAAGGCGTCGCCAAGATGAAGGTCGGCGGCAAGGCCAGGCTCGTGTGCCCCGCAGACATCGCCTACGGCGAGCGCGGCGCGGGTGGCACCATTCCCCCGAACTCGGTCCTCAACTTCGAGGTCGAGCTCATCAGCATCGCCGGAAAAGCGGCCCCCCAGTGAAGACCACCTTCCGCTCGATTCTCGTCGGCAGCGCGCTCGTCTTCACCGCGTGCCCCTCTGAGACCAAGCCCGACGCGGCCGTCGCAGCGCCGGTCACCACCACCATGACGCCCCCCGCGGTCACCCCGCCGCCTCCGCCTCCTCCGCTCACCGCGGAAGACCAGCAGAAGGCGCTGTACGCGTTCGGCGCGTTGATCGCCGAGCGCACCCCGGTGAAGGCCGCCGGCTTCAGCCCTGAAGATCTCGCAGAGGTCGTCAAAGGCATGACAGACGCCACCTCGGGCAAGGAGCTCGCGGTCAAGCTCGAGGAGTACGGCCCCAAGGTCGAGCAGCTCCTCAACGAGAAGCAGACCGCGAAGGCCGAAGGCGAGAAGAAGAAGGGCGTCGAGTTCGCCGCCAAGGCCGCCAAAGAGAAGGGCGCGACCAAGCTCCCCTCTGGTCTCATCTACGTCGAGACCCTGGCCGGTAAGGGCAAGCAGCCCGCCGCCACCGACACGGTCAGCGTGCACTACAAGGGCACCCTCATCGACGGCACCGAGTTCGACTCGAGCTACAAGCGCGGCCAGCCCACCGAGTTCCCGCTCAACGGCGTGATCAAGTGCTGGACCGAGGGCGTGGCGAAGATGAAGGTCGGCGGCAAGTCGAAGCTCGTTTGCCCGGCTGACATCGCGTACGGCGATCGCGGCGCAGGGGCCAACATTCCTGGCGGCGCGACGCTCGTGTTCGAAGTCGAGCTGCTGGCGATCAAAGATCCGACGCCTCCCCCGGGAATGCCCACGGGCGCGACGCCGCCTCCCCCGGCGCCCATGAAGTAAGCCGGTCAAGACTCCGGAAATACGAAGGCCCTCTGGATTTCTCCAGAGGGCCTTTTTTCTTGCCGTGCTGCCTCTTCGGCGGCGCGTTGTGTGGAGCTAAACGGGATCGAACCGTTGACCCCCTGAATGCCATTCAGGTGCTCTCCCAGCTGAGCTATAGCCCCGGGTTTGCTGCTTTGCGGGCGCGGAATTATCGCTTCTTGGGGGCGCCCGCCACACCTTTCGACGCAGCCGACATTTTTTCCTGAAGGCGCTTCGCGATATCGGCACCTTCCGCCAGCAAGTCGTTGATCGAATTGTTCTGGGTGCGGATCTTCTGGGTCACCCCTTCCAGGAGCTTGCGCACGGCGGTCAGGTTGGCAGGCAGCTGGAGCTTGCCCTTGCTGACCTCGGCCCAGACCGCCTCGCCCAGATCGCGGTAGGCCCGGTCGAGGTCGCGGTCGAGCATGTTCGAGCCGACCTTCGCCTGCGCCATCGCCGCCGCGTGCTCGACCTGCGACTTGAGCACGTGGAGCTGCGCCTGCGCTTCTTCCCAGGCGGCCTGAATCTGCCGGAGCATTTCGGCGTTCTGCGGGGGCTGCGGTTGGAGTCTTTCGGGCACGGCGTTTGGCCTCCAGAGAAGTTGAGGGCCCAGACGGTATCAGGACTTGATGAGCCGCGCGCCGAAGAACCCGCCGCCTTCCAGCCGGTGGGGCCAGACCCGCAGGGACTCTTCGACCTTGAACTCGGGCTGGGCCGCCACGAAGCGCTCGACCACGCCCTCGTTCTCGTCGCGCAGCACCGAGCAGGTGCCGTAGACGAGCACCCCTCCCCGCTTCAGCTGCTTCGACACGTCGCGGAGGATGCCCAGCTGGGTGACGGTCAGCTCGTCGATTTGTTTGGGGCTCAGCTTCCACTTCTGATCGGGCTCTCGGCCCAGCGTGCCGGTGCCGCTGCAAGGCGCGTCGACCAGCACCAGGTCAGCCAGATCGATGCGCGGCGGGCTGGGGAAGCTGACGTGCCGCAGGCGCAGCTCGGCCACCCGGTTGCGCGCTTCTTTGAGCCGCTTCTCACTGTGATCCCACGCGAAGACGCGGCCGGTGTTGGTCACCGCGTCGGCCAGCACCAGCGTCTTGCCGCCCGCTCCGGCGCAATAGTCGACGACCGTCTGACCTGGCTGAGCCCGGCAGAAAGCAGCGAGCAGCTGGCTGCCCAGATCCATCACCTGCAGCCGGCCCTCCTTCATCCAGCGCGACTCGAAGATGGCCCGGCTCTCGTCGGTGGTGCGCAGCGCGTCGGGCAGCTCTTCACAGGCCTCGACCTCGAGCTGCTTGGCGCGAAGCTCTTTGACGAGCGCATCGCGGGTGCCCAGCGGGCGCACGCGGAAGGTCAACGTGGGCTCGCGGTTGAGCGCCGCGAGCACCTGCGACAGCTCTCCTTCGGGGGCGATCGCGGCGATGCGTTCGGCCAGCCACGTGGGGAAAGAATGTTCGTTGGCGGCCCGATCGAGTGGCGTCGAGCCGTAGTCGATCACCACGGGGCGCTCGAGCTCGGCACGGATGACCTGGTCGGGAATGCCGCGCGGCCGAATGGGCCCCGGAAGCGCGACCTCGGTCATGATCTTTTCCACGCCCGCGCCGCACACGTCACGGCGCCACATGGCGTAGCGGAAGATCGCCTGGTCTTCCGGCAGGTGCAGCTTCGAGGTCGCGTACCCGCGCGCGCTGGCGGACAGGTTGAGCCGTCGCAGGTGGCGGGACAGCTCGCGGGTGGCGAACGCGATGAAGCGACGCTCCTTGCCCCCTAAGTTGCCGCCGTTGGTCAGCGCTTCACCGATGGCCCGGCGCATGGACGTACCCTTGATGACGGCCACGTGCGCGTTGAGCACCGCGGTGGCGGCCTTTCGGGACGCGATGCCCACGATGGTGCCAGTCGAGGTCGGGCTGCTGGCAGGGCTGGGCTGGTTCGGATCGGCCACGGTCGCACCGCCTACGCCCCTGCCCCTTGATCGAAAAGCAGTATCGACCTGCTTGACCGGACGGTCTTGCTGTATTGCCCTTGGGGCCGTGGCATTCACCCTTCGAGTCACTCAAGGCGACGACGCCCCCGAAGACCTCACCTTCGAGGGGGGCGAGGTGCGCATGGGCCGCACCGCCGACAACGACGTGGTGGTCAGAGATCCCTCGTCTTCCCGCAGTCACGCGCGCGTGTACGAAGAGGACGGCGCCGTCTTCGTGGAAGATCTGAAGAGCGCCAACGGCACCACGCTCAACGATCGCCCGCTGAAATCACCGGTACGGCTCGAGGCCGGTGATCTCATCGCCATCGGCGAGGTGGTGCTCGAGTTCGTGCCCGCGGCAGGGCCCTCTTCCACGCTGGCCGGTGACGACGAAGACGAAGATCCCAACGCCACGCTGCTGAAGCCGCCGAGCAAGCCGACCAGCAAACCCGCGGTGGTCGCGGTCGCCAAACCGGCGCCCCGAAAGCTGACCGATCCTGGGCGGCAGGCGATCGAGCCCACCGCGCCCCGGGGCACCGCGCTCAAGAAGCCGTCCGTGGTGATCCCGGTGAGCGCGCCCGCAGACGAAGCGCCCCTGCTGCCCACCGCCGCCGAGCGCGCGCGCGAACGCCGCGAGCTGCAGCGCTCCAACGTCGGCAAGCTGCAGGTGCTCTGGCAGGAGTTCCCCCGGCCCACCCGCATCGCCGTCGGCCTCATCGGCTCGGTGGTGATCGTCGGCCTGCTGGGCTCGCTGGTCTGGGCGATGATTCCCCGCCGCCACGTGAAGAGAAACGAGCCGGCAGGGCTCGTGCCCAACGGAGACCCCATCGTCGAGTCGTTCGGCGAAGGCGACGGCATCGACTTTCCCCGGCCCGACATGAAGTCGTTCACCTTCACCTTCGCCGCGCCCACCGCCATCGTCGGGGTGCTGCATTACCAGGCGCGCGACTGCGGCAAGGACGAGGTGAGCATCGAGCTCAACGGCACGCAGCTGGGCTCGGTGCCCGCTGACACCGTCGACGTCGACAACCGGCAGCTCGAGGTGGTGCTCCCGGCAGGCCAGCTGAAGGTCAACGAGCCGAACGAAGTGGTGTTCGACAACGTGACCAACCCGCCCGCGAACGATCCCTGGCGGCTGTGGAATCTCTGGGTCGAGGTGATCCCCGTGCCACAGCTGAGCGCCGACGAAGCGGGCCGCCGGGCCAAGGAAGATCTCGAGCGCGCGGCCAAGCTCTACGAGCTGCGCGGCGTCGGCGCGATGAACCTGTTCCGTTCGTGGAAGCAGTACCGCGATGCCTGGCTGCTGCTCGAGGCCACGCCGGGCCGGCCCGATGATCTGCTCCAGCACGCCCGCTCGCGCATGAAGGAGATCCGCCCCGAGCTCGACAAGAAGTGCGCCCTGATGCTGGTCAGCTACCAGCGCGAGATGAACCAGAAATATCCGAACACCGCGGCGGCGCGCCGGGTGCTCCAGGACATTCCGTCGTACTTCGAGAAAGAGCACCCCTGCTACAGCATGAGCCGGGGCCTGCTCGCCAACCTGGAAGATCTCGGCGAGGTGGAGTGAACGCGGAAAGCCTCAGACCGCGCCGGTCGAGAGCACGAAGAAGATGCTCTCGTAGTACTTGCTGAGGCTGTCGTACAAAATCGACATCACCGGCAAGAGGGCGAGCGTCCCGCCGATGAGCAGGAAGTGCGTCACCACGCTGTATTCGACCATCGCCTGACCACGAGGCGATGAGCGGGCCGCCTTACTTCTTGTCTTCTTTGCACTCTTTTTTGCACTCATTTGCGAACTCCTTGCACTTGTCCTGGCAGAAACTGATCTTGTCGGGAGCGTCTTTCTTCAGCGCCTTCTTGCAGGTGTCGGAGCACTGCTGCACCACGTCCGCGCAGTCTGCCTCGCAGCGATCTGCCGCGAACGCCACACTGCCCACACAGAGTAAGAGACCGACGATGAGCCACTTCATGGGAAAGCCTCCTGAGGCTTAGTTCCGCGAATACGTGAGGACGATGGACAGGTGGGCGCCCTCGTTGCGAGCGCCGACGACGATGGTAGTTCCAGCCTTGGTACCGACAACCGAAAACTGTGCGGCCGTTGAAGTCGACTCGATGACGGTGAAGCCGCGCTCTTTGAACTGGCGCTCGAAGTGACTGACGACGTCAGGCCCCGTCGTATTCGAGACCCGCGCGTAGACGACGTCATTGGCCAGGTCGCCCTCACCCATCTTGACCATCTGCGGGCTGCTCGAATGAGGAGGCAGCTGCAAACCCCCGGGAAGCACGGCGTGATTGTCGAGCAGCGTCTCGGGGTGCGAGGCCGAGAGCAGCACCATCGTCTGCGAGTACTGCTTGCTGACCGACACCATGTGCAGCAACCCCGCCCCACCATCGGCGGCGTCTTCCATCCACCCGATGTAGCCCATGGTCGGTGAGAACTGCTGGGCGACGGCCACGCGATTCTCCTGCTCGAACGCCTTCGCATAGAACGCCAGCACGCGCTCCGGCGGGTCGACCGTCGAGAACCACGAGACCACCATCGGTGCGCCTGGCAACGTGCCGTTCGAGGTCAGCTTGCGAGGTGAAGCGCCCGGGTACGCGGGGATGCCAGCCAGCGAACGCGGGTCGGGCTCCATCGCGGTCGAGTCGGTCTCTTCGTTGGCCATCATGACCTTGTTGACCTCTGCTTCGGCGATCTCCTCGGGTGGCCGATCATCTTCACGACTTCGCGCGAGCAGTACGCCCGCCACGGCCCCCACCACTGCGGTGAGGAGAATCACGCGACCGAAGCTCCAGCTGGCCGGGCTCTTCTCTACTGCCATGGATACTGGCTGCGTGAACCCGACACCTGCGACTGACGCTGATCGGCCCAACCCGACGCGTAGCCCGCGGGATCGCCGGGGCGGCTGGGCGCCGCTTCCCACTTCACCGGGAGCGAGGCCGGGTTGTCGCCGCCCATACCCACGATGCCGTCGTGCGCAGCGCCGAAGAGCACCGACTTGTTGAGCAGCCCGTTGCTGCCGCTGATGGCGCTGTTGTCGAACCAGTCCTTCGCCTTGCCGTTCGCGTCGCCCGCGTAGCGGTTGTAGTAGAAGCCCGAGCGGTCGAGCAGCGGGTGGTAGGTGTCCTGGCCGGGGATCATGCCGGGCTTCAAGAACGAGGTCATCGGCGAGCCCGTGCTCGGGTCGACGTCTTCGATGTCGTTGAGCGCCCAGGGGTCGGCCATCACCGCGAAGGTCTCTTCGGTCAGCACCCACGCGTTGCCGGCGTTGTTCTTGTCGTCGTGCACCGAGGTGTCCTTGGTGGCCTCGTCGATCTGCGTGAAGGTGGCGTTGTCACCGGCGCCGGCGCTGTTGCGGCCCTTGTTGCTCACGTCGTTCTTGCCGGCCCACTCCATGAACTTCATGGGGAGCATGTAGTTCATGACGCCGAGCTTGGCCTTGCAGCTCACGATGCCGCCTTTGTTCCAGCCAGAGGCCAGGTACATCGGGGCCGCGGTGCCCACCATGGTGGCCATGGCGCCGCCCGTGGAGTCGAGCCCGCACCGAACCTGATCGGCGCCCGGCACCAGCCAACACTGGTGCGCTGCGCCAGCCTGGTGATGGCCCTTCGCGCCGCCGCCCCCCGAACCACCAGTGACGTCGATCGCGTCGCCTGAGCCCGTGTCTTCACTGCCGCTGCCACCGCTGTCGACGCCGTTGCAGTCGTAGCCGACGTCGAAGCTGTCGAACGCGGCGGTGTGATCGCAGAACTTGAGCCGGTTCAAGCGGCCGATGTCCTTGCGGCCGCGCATGTAGTCGTTGGTGATGTAGTCCCAGCCCGCGGTGATGGTGGGCTCCTGGCTCTCGAGCTTGTAGGCGAGGAGATCCTCGAGGAAGAGCGTGTAGAGGATGAGGGGAACCAACAGCACCATGGTGACCGCGAGTTCAACGGCTGCAGCACCACGCCGGCGGAACATTGAGCGCTTCAATTGACCACTCCTTCCACTGCCGTCTGACCACCGCTGATGATCTGCGAACCGTTGGAGTCGCCCACCTTCTGGAGGATCTCCTTGAGCTCGTCACGCACGAACGGGTGCAGCTTCGCACGCCAGAACGGGTCGAACAGGTTGGGCGGCGCTGACCACTTGTCGAGCTGGTGGAAGTACGTCTTGCCCTTCGCCACCCCGTAGCCCTGGCCTGCGGGCACGTACTTGAACTTGCCCTCGCCGTTGGGCATCTTCACTTCGCCCGTGCCGTTGATTTCCCACGGCTGCTCGTCGCGCACGCGCATCTTCCGGAGATCCTGCGTGACGCCGCCGTAGGTGGCCGGCTGGCCGTAGTCGGTCTCGCCGCCCTGGGTCGCGAGGCGGAAGTTGATGAAGCAGCCGCCGCTGCCATCGCAGGGCACGCCTTCATATTCGCTGGCCGACGGGGGAGAGCCGCTCATCACGATCAGCGGGCCGACGCCGTGCTTCCACTGCACCATGCCGAAGCCCATGCCCGAGGACGAGCTGATCTTGTTGTTGCTGACCGACGCCTTGTTCGAGAGGCCGACGAACATGTAGGTCCCCTCGCTCTGGATATCCATCATCTTGCTCGGGTTGTAGACGGGGATGCCGATGGGGATGTTGCCGCGGTAGCCGGTGTCAGAGGCGCTGCGCTCGAAGAAAGTGCCTGACTCCCACTTAGTGCGGGCGGCCATGGCGGCGCTCTCCATCACCTTGGTGCGATCGCTGGCGCTAGAGACCGAGCCCACGCTCTTCCACGACGGCGCTTCACACTTGTCGTCGAAGTTCGAGCCCTCGAGCGCGCAGGCGAACCCCTTCACGTTGTAGTCGGCGATCGCCATGCTCAACGAGGCCTTGGGTGCCGTCTGGTTGAGCATCTGATTGAGCGTGATGCTGGTCGCGCCGATCTCGCCCTTCACCTTGTCGAGGATCTTCTTCTGGTCGCCGTTGATCTTCTTGATGAGCTCACTGTACGCCTTGACCGCCTCTTTCCACTGCTGGTCCTTGCTCTCGAGCTCGTTCTTCTTGTTCTTGTATTCCTTCATGTATTTGAAGGCGATCTTCAGGGCCTGGAAGCCGTGCACGCAGTGCTGAAGGTTGAACTTCGGGCACTGGGCGAACTCCATGGCCGCCACCACGAAGAAGCCGATCATGCCGGCCTGGTACATGTTGACGTTGTGCCGCGCGAGCGAGCGCCAGGCGTGAATGCCCATCTCAGCGACGATCGCGCCGGCGATCGCGCGGTTCATGAAGGCCATCGTGTTGAAGCCGCGCGCCTGAAGCGTCGCCACGCTGAACGCATGCGCGTCGGCCGCCGCTTGAATGCGGGTGCGTTCGTGCACCGCGTTGGCGACCGAGAAGCTGGCCATCATCATCACGGCGCACGTGAGGAGAACGACGCAAGCGAGGGGAAGAACCTGGCCACGAGGAGGAGTGAGGGTTCTGGTCATTTTTTCGTCCAGGGAATGTGGCACTCGTTGGTGCTGGGAGGATTCGTCGCGAAGTTGGAGTGCATGCGCATCGAGAACGAGGCGCGCACCGGCATGATGTAGTTGCCGCTCTCGGCCTCGCCCTGAAGCTCCTTGAGCGTCCACGAGCCGTTGGGCGAGACGCGGGCTTCAGCAGAGGTCGTCTTGGTCTTCATGCGCAGGTTCTTCATCGCCAGCGCGCGCGCAGGGCCCTCTTCACCGCGCGCCGCCCACCAGATGAAGGCGTTGGCGAAGGGAATGTAGAGCGGCAGGTAGGTGGTGACCTGAATGCCGAGCTTGGTGGCTTCGAAGCCCTTCCAGTCACCGGGGTTCACGCGGTGATCGTCGAAGTCTTTGTTCATGCCAGCGCTGGTGATCGGGCCGCAGATGGTGACCTCGACCATCTTCTTGCCGAAGGCCTGGTTGCCGCGCGACGACACCACGTCGGAGAACGCCTGGCTGTACTTACTGGCCGAACCCACGTTGTAGACCATGTGCTGCGGCTGACGGCGGCCATCACCCGACCAGCGCGGCGACGACTTGGCCAGCATGGGCAGCATCACGGCGACGGCTGCGTTTTCCATCACGTCGACCTTCGCGCGATTGATGGAACCTGAACGCACGGCCTTGTACGCGGCGTACTTCGTGAGCAATCGTGCCTGGTGCAGCAAGCCCAGCTGGAGCATTCCCAGCAGGGTGAACACGAAGAGGGGCATGACGATCGCGGTCTCGACTGCGGCCTGACCTGATTCACGATGCTTCTTCATGATGAAAGTATCGGTCGGGGCGCGCGACCTCTCCATCCGTCAGGTGGACGAAAGCTGAAATAGACGCCACCTACATGCGACCACAAGCGGGCAGCGCGGCCGATCGCCTGATGCCGGGAAGCGTCGTCGCGCGACACCAGTAGTATAGAGTTCCGCGCCATGCGGAATTTCACCTTGGTGACGCTCGCGGTTACGGGCCTCTTCTTCGCCGGTTGCAACTGCGGTGGGACTCAGCCGATCGCGTGCAACAGCACCGCAGACTGCACTGGCGACCAGGTGTGTGGAGAGGGTCGGGTCTGTGTTTCTCCCACGAGCTGCCCTTCCACGCCCTGTGCCGAAGGTGACACCTGCCTGGGTGGCCGCTGTCTTCCTCCGAACTGTCCCAACCGAACCTGCAGCACGGGCCAGGTGTGCTCGAACAGCCGCTGCGTCGACACCGCGTGCGTGGGCAAATCGTGCCCGGGCGGCGTGTGCATTCAGGGCGCGTGTTTCGCTTCGCAGTGCACCAACAGCTCGTGCAGCTCGGCCGAGGTCTGCATCGCCGAGGCCTGCGTCGCGCGAAAATGCCTGGGCGTGACCTGCCGCGGTGACGAGCGCTGCGCGGCCGACGGTGTCTGCTACCCGCGCGGTGGTTATGGCGGCGGCTCGGGAACGGGCCCTGCGCCTGGCACCGGCGGAGGAAACGGTACGGGCGGTGGCACGGGAACGGGCGGCGGAACCGGCATGGGTGGCGGCACGGGTACGGGCGGGGGAACAGGGACCGGCGGCGGTAATGGCACGGGCAACCTCGCGTGCATGAGCAACTGCACTCCGATTCAGGTGTGCATCAACAACAGCTGCATCGAGTCGCGCTGCGTAGGTGTGAGCTGCCCGGCAGGCAACGCGTGCAGCGATGGCGTCTGCGTCACGTCTTCCTGCGGAGCGGGCGGCAGCGCGTGCCCGACCGGCCAGGCGTGCGGACTGTCCGGCACGTGCGTCGACGTGGCGTGTGCCTCGGTGATCTGCCCCACCGGCTATTCGTGCCAGTCGGGGTTCTGCTTCGCGGGCAACTCCGGCACGGGCGGCGGCACCGGCACGGGCGGCGGCACCGGCACGGGCGGCGGCACTGGCACGGGCGGCGGCACTGGCACGGGCGGCGGCACTGGCACGGGTGGCGGGACGGGCACCGGCGGCGGCACGGGCACGGGTGGCGGCACGGGCACGGGTGGCGGCACGGGCACGGGCTTCGTGCGCGGGCCTGACGGCGGCGTGATCGGCATCGCGGGTCCTGATGGCGGCCTCATCTTCCTGCCCGACGGCGGCGTGGTCGGTGGCCCCTGCCTTCCTTCGCAGTGCTCCGAAGTGGCCTGCGCGGACGGCATGGACAACGACGGCAACGGCATGCCGGACTGCATCGATCCCGCGTGCAGCTACCAGGCGTGCAACGACGGCAACAGCTGCACCTCGGGTGAGCGCTGCGTCAGCTTCGCGTGCACTCCGACGCAGACGACGCCTTGCAACAACCCGGGACTTTGCCAGCGGACGATGGGCGTGACGTGCTCCGGCACCACCTGCATCTATCCTCCGGCCGTCGGCGACAGCTGCGGTGGCACGAACGTCTGCTTGCCCAACGGCACGTGTGGCCCTCCGCAGGCGACGGGCATGTTCACCTTCACGCCTTCGAACTTCGATCCCGCGGCGGTCGGCATCACGGTGGGCCGCGTGGCAATCAGCGGGGCGGCCGGCTTCGACACCACCACGCAGATCTTCTCGGGTGGCTGGCAGACACCGCGCCCGACGGTCACCCTCATCACCCTGCCCCAGGGCGGCCAGGCCGTGGCGCTCGGCTCGGAAGGTTTCGATCTTCCCGCGGGAAGTTCGCTGAAGGTGACGGGCGACAAGCCGCTCATCCTCGTCTCGACCGAGACCGTGGAGATCTACGGCGTGATCGACGTTTCGGCGACCTGGGTGGGCAACACGCCCGTTCCGGGCCCCGGCGGCAGCGTCAACTGCACCACCGGAAACGGAGGCACCGGCATCCAGGGCACCAATTCCTCTGAAGGCGGCGGCGGCGCGGGTGGCTACACGGGCCCGGGTGGCCGTGGTGGTGGCGGCAGCACCTTCACCGGTGGCGCGGTCGCTGGTGCGCAGCGCGCAGGCTCAGGTGGAGCGCTCGTCAGTGGCTGTTCGGGTGGCAACGGCGGCAACTCAGGCGGCCTCGGCGGCGCGGGCGGCGGCTCGATCCAGATCAGCTCGGCGTACGGCATCTCGATCGACGGCGCGGCGATCTACGCCAACGGCATCGGTGGCCGCGGTGGCCGCGGCACGGGCACCAACGGCATCGGAGCGAACGGTGGCGGCGGGGCAGGCTCGGGCGGCACCATTCTCCTCGAGGGTCCGTACATCTTTGGCCGCAACTCCCGGTTGATCGCGGTGGGCGGTGGCGGCGGTGAGGGTGCGGGCCGGCTCGCGTACGGCAACAACGGCGCAGACGGTGATCGTCAGTTCGGCTTCTGGGGCGCCTCGGGCGGGGCCGGCTTCAGCGGCAACGGCGGCAATGGTGGCCAGGGCGGAGCGCTCAACAACCCGGCCTACGCCGGCGGCGCGGGAACCCAGTTCGATGACGGCAACATGTCGTTCTTCGAAGCGGGTGGTGGCGGTGGTGGCGGCGCGGCTGGAAAGCTGCGCGCGAACCTGACGGGCTCCGGTCAGTGCATCGTGCCGCACGAGCACGTCTACCAGTCGCCGCGAATGGAGAACAACGACCCGCTCAACTGCTACTACTGAACGAACTCGGGGCCTCCCCGCCCACGCGGGGAGCGCTACTTCTTCTCAGCCTCCGAGGCCGCGCGAGCCGCCTTGATGTCCGTCGATCCACACGCCGGGCACGGGATGACCTGGTCCTCGACGGTCGCGCTCATCACGCCGACCGACAGCCTGGTCACCGTCGCTTTGATCGCCGCTTTCCCGCACGAGCACTTGTAGGCCATGAGCTCGACGGTCTGGTTGCGCCTCTTCATCGCTTACTCTCGGGGGGGCATTTGTGAAGACTTCGCGGTGAGGTCCTTCGGGCCGCGAGCGTCACACGCGGCCACGACCTTTGCCACGGTCGATCTCATCACGGGGCTCAGAGGCGCATCATCGCTGCCGGCGACTCCGACCGCGCGGCACGATGAAAGCACGACAGTGGCCCTCCCCGGACTCGAACCGGGATGCCCGTGAAGGCGGCGGATTTTGAGTCCGCTACGTCTACCAATTTCGTCAGGGGGCCTTGGTTCCCTCGGGCGCGCCTCATAGCAGACCCTGACATCGATGGAAGCACCGCGATCGGTTAGAGGAGCCCCGTCATGATCAATTTGCTGCTCGCCCTGGCCGCCGGGGTTCTCGTGGTGGTGTTGGTGAAGCTGGCCGGCTTCGGGCTGCTCGCCGGAATCATCCCCGGAACCATCGTCTTCCTGGCGATCCTCGTGGTCCTCGGTCGGCGCTCGTTCACCCAACTCCAGGCCGTCGTTCAGGGTGTGCAGGCTGAGCTCTCCAGCATGTCGGCCAACAAGAAGGAGCAGACGGCCAAAGCCGACAAGGCCGTGAAGATGCTCGAGGCCGCCCTGCCCCTCGGTAAGTGGCAGTTCCTGGTCGAAGGCGAGATCCATGGCCAGATCGGCATGATCAAGCACCTCTTCAAGGACCACGACGGCGCGCTCGCCTCGTTCCAGAAGGCCAGCGGCCGCAACTACTTCGCCAAGGCGATGCAGGCGGC